>NZ_CP027942.1:1542383-1850860 GCF_005484985.1 Agrococcus sp. SGAir0287 | reverse complement strand
AGTCCACCGGCAGGATCGCGAACTTCCGCACGCCCTCGGCGCGCGACACCTGCGCGTTGCCCGCCTGCACGGCGCGCGTGACCTCGGCGATCACGGCCTCGTGCCGCACGGCGTCCTCGACGCGCATCGACTCGTCGAGGCCGTTGTTCTTCAGCCACGTCGGCAGCATCTCGGTGTCGAGCGTGACGAGCGCGCCGACGAAGGGCCGCTGGTCGCCGACCGCGACGACCTGGCCGACGATGAGGTTCGACCGGATCGGGTCCTCGAGCGCGGTGGGCGAGACGTTCTTGCCGCCCGCCGTCACCATGATCTCCTTCTTGCGGCCCGTGATCCGCAGGTAGCCGTCGGCATCGAGCTCGCCGATGTCGCCGGTCTTGAACCACTCGCCGTCGAAGGACTCGGCCGTCGCCTCGGGGTTGTTCCAGTACTCCTTGAACACCGCGATGCCGGCGACCTGCACCTCGCCGCCCTCGCCGATGCGCACGCCGTTGCCGGGCAGCACGGGGCCCACGGTGCCGATCTTGAAACGGTCGGGGCGGTTGACCGTCGCGGGCGCCGTCGTCTCGGTGAGGCCGTAGCCCTCGAGGATGCGGATGCCGAGGCTGCGGTAGAAGTGGCCGAGGAACGTCGACAGCGGTGCCGAGCCCGAGACGGCATAGCGCACGCGGCCGCCGAGCGCGGCCTTCAGCTTCTTGTAGACCAGGGCGTCGAAGACGCGGAACTGCAGCGCGAGGCCCAGCGGGACCTTGCCCTCGTCGAGGGCCTTCGAGTGCGCGACCGCGACCTCGGCGGCCTTGCGGAAGATCTTGCCCTTGCCGCCGGCCTCGGCCTTCTGCTCCGAGACGTTGAAGACCTTCTCGAACACGCGCGGCACCGCGAGCAGGAACGTGGGGGAGAAGGAGGTCATCGACTCGACGAGCCTCTTCGTGTCGGGCTGGTGGCCGACCTTGACGCCGGCCGTGACGGCGAGCGCGGCGATGAAGCGCGCGAAGACGTGCGCCGTCGTGATGAACAGCAGCGTCGAGGCGCCGGGCGCGACGACCTCCTTGAGGTCGACGGCGGCATTGCGCGAGAGGTCGACGAAGTTCGCGTTCGTGAGCACGACGCCCTTGGGGCGCCCCGTCGATCCCGAGGTGTAGATGATCGTCGCGATCGTGTCGGCGGTCGCGATGCGGCTGCGACGCTCGATCTCCTCGTCGGGCACGTCGACGCCCTTCGCGACGAGCTCGTCGAGGTGGCCCGAGTCGATGCGCCACACGTCGCCGATCGCGGGGAGGTCGCCCTGCACCTCGTCGAGCCGCGCGAGCATCTCCGCGGTCTCGACGATGATGCGCGTCGCGCCGGAGTCGGAGAGGATCCACTGGATCTGGCTCGGCGCGCTCGTCTCGTAGACGGGCACGAGGATGGCGCCGGCGAACCAGACGGCGAAGTCGATGAGCGTCCACTCGTAGCGCACGCGCGACATGATGCCGATGCGGTCGCCCGGCTCGACGCCCGCCGCGACGAGGCCCTTCGCGAGCGCCACGACCTGCGCGTGGAACTCGCGCGTCGAGACGTCCTTCCATCCTGCGCCGTCCGGCACGGCGAACAGGGGCGCGTCGGGCGAGATCGTCATGCGGTCGCGCAGCAGGTCGCACGTGTTCGCATTCGGATCGCGCTCGACGAGCACGGGTCGGATCTGGCCGGCGTCGGTCACGGTGGCTCCTTCGGCTCCGTACGTGAGGGCTCGTCACGATCCTACGGGGCGAGGCTGGAGGATGCGGCGGCGGCATGCCCCACGCCGCGGAGGCCCGTGGCTAGAGTGGTGCGCCGGGGGTGGTGCGCCGATGTTCTACTGGCTGCTGAAGCACTGGATCGTGGGCCCGTACATCCTCACGGTGTTCCGGCCGTGGATCACGGGCATGGAGCACATCCCCGCCAAGGGCCCCGTCATCATCGCCGGCAACCACCTGTCGTTCATCGACTCCGTGCTCATGCCGCTCGTCGTCCGTCGGCGCGTCTTCTTCCTCGCGAAGTCCGACTACTTCACGGGTCGCGGCCTGAAGGGGCGGCTCGTGCGCTGGTTCTTCGAGGCGTCCGGACAGCTGCCGATCGACCGCTCCGGCGGCAAGGCGAGCGAGGCGAGCCTCAACACGGGCCTCAAGGTCCTCGCGCGCGGCGACGTGCTCGGCATCTACCCCGAGGGCACGCGCAGCCCCGACGGCAAGCTGTACCGCGGCCGCACGGGCGTCGCCCGCATGGTGCTCGAGGGCCAGGTGCCCGTCGTGCCGTGCGTCATGATCGGCACCGAGCAGATCATGCCCACGGGGCGCATCCTGCCGAAGGTCGGCCGCGTCGGCATCGTGTTCGGCGAGCCGCTCGACTTCTCGCGCTACTACGGCCTCGACACCGACCGCTTCGTGCTGCGGTCGGTGACCGACGAGATCATGTACGCCCTCGCGCGGCTGAGCGACCAGGAGTACGTCGACGTGTACGCCTCGAGCGCGAAGGCGAAGCGCGCCGACGCGCGGCGCCCCGAGGCGGCGCCGAGCACCTCCGCCTGAGGCGGCGCGGTCGCCGCGCGGCACCCCCGCGCGCGTAGACTCGACCCTCGTGACCACCGCAGCCATCAGCCCCGATCCCACCCTCGTCGCCGGGCTCGACGCGTATCGCTCGCTGCCCGTGAAGCAGCAGCCCGCGTGGCCGGATGCGGATGCCATCGAGGCCGTGCGGGCGGAGCTCGCGACGCTGCCGCCGCTCGTCTTCGCCGGCGAGGTCGACATGCTGCGCGACCGGCTCGCCGCCGCGTCGCAGGGGCACGCGTTCGTGCTGCAGGGCGGCGACTGCGCCGAGACGTTCGCGGGAGCGACGGCCGACCAGATCCGCAATCGGGTCAAGACGATCCTGCAGATGGCGGTCGTGCTCACCTACGGTGCCGCGATGCCCGTCGTGAAGATGGGCCGCATGGCGGGCCAGTTCGCGAAGCCCCGCTCGAGCGACACCGAGACGCGCGAGGGCGTCACGCTTCCGGCGTACCGCGGCGACATCGTGAACGGCTACCCGTTCACGCCCGAGTCGCGTGCGGCCGACCCGCAGCGCATCCTGCGCGGCTACCACATGGCCGCATCGACGCTGAACCTCGTGCGCGCCTTCACCCAGGGTGGCTTCGCCGACCTGCGCGAGGTGCACTCGTGGAACAAGGGCTTCGCGAAGAATCCGGCCAACGCGCGCTACGAGGCGCTCGCCGGCGAGATCGACCGGGCCATCCGGTTCATGGAGGCCGCTGGCGCGAACTTCGACGAGCTGCGCGCCGTCGAGTTCTACACCGGCCACGAGGGGCTGCTGCTCGACTACGAGCGCCCCATGACGCGCGTCGACTCGCGCACGGGCCTCGCCTACGACACGTCGAGCCACTTCCAGTGGATCGGCGAGCGCACCCGCGAGATCGACGGCGCGCACGTCGACTTCTTCTCCCGCGTGCGCAACCCCATCGGCGTGAAGCTCGGGCCCTCGACGACCCCCGACGACATGGAGCGGCTCGTCGACCGGCTCGACCCGGACCGCGAGCCCGGCCGCCTCACCTTCATCACGCGCATGGGCGCCGGCCGCATCCGCGACGCGCTGCCCGCGCTGCTCGAGGCGTCGAAGGGACTGGAGTCGACGCCCGTGTGGATCACGGATCCGATGCACGGCAACGGCATCACGACGCGCAACGGCTACAAGTCGCGGCGCTTCGACGACGTCGTCGACGAGGTGCGCGGCTTCTTCGAGGCGCATCGCGCCGCGGGCACCTTCCCGGGCGGCCTGCACGTGGAGCTCACGGGCGACGACGTCACCGAGTGCCTCGGCGGCTCGGAGCAGATCGACGAGGCCGCGCTCGAGAGCCGCTACGAGTCGCTGTGCGACCCGCGCCTCAACCACATGCAGTCGCTCGAGCTCGCCTTCCTCGTCGCGGAGGAGCTGCGCGCGATCTCCTGATCGTCGAGCCACGGCACGAGGGCCGGTCCGCATCGCGGGCCGGCCCTCGTCGCGTCGGCGCTCGCCGGCTCAGTACTGGGCCGTGACGGTGACGGCCGAGCCCTCGTCGACCGTCGCGCCCGGCTCGGGGCTCACGGCCGTCGGTCGCGCGACGCCCTGCAGCGGTCCCGGCACGTTCGTGTCGAGCGACACGTCGAATCCGAGCGCCTCGAGCGCCGCGACGGCGTCCGGGATGCTGCGCTCGAGGATGTCGGCGGGGATCTGCACCTGCGGGGGCCCGCTCGAGACGACGATCGCGACGGGGGCACCCGACCCGTACTGCGCGCCGTCGGGGTAGCTCGCGCGGATGATCTGCCCTTCCGCGACCTCGCGGCTCGGCTCCGTCGACACGGCGCCGAGCGTGAGGCCCACGGCCTGCAGCACCATCTGCGCGTTCGCCTGGTCGAGGCCGACGAGGCTCGGCTGCGGACCGCGCGAGACGACGGGATGGAACGCCGTGCCGCGCGGCCACGTCTCCTGCGTCGACGCGTCGGCGCCGCCGTCGGCCCATGCGGCGACGACCGTGCCGGAGGGCTGGTCCGAGAAGACGTCGATCGTCGACGTCGCCACGAAGCCGGCAGCCTCGAGCGTGGCCGCGGCGTCCTGCTCCGCGACGCCCGCGAGCTGCGGGGCGGGCAGCATCTCGACGCCGAGCGACAGCACGAGCGTGACGACGCCCCCGCGCTGGAGCTCGGCGCCCGGACCCGGATCCGTGCGGATGAGCGTGTCGACGAGCACGTCGGGGCTGTGCTCGCGCTGGACCTCGTCGGCGACGACGAGACCCGCCTCCTCGAGCGCGGCGCGCGCATCCACCTCGCTCGTGCCCTGCGCGATCTCCGGCACGGTCGTGCGACCGCCCGGGCCGTCGTTGAACCACCAGCCGGCCCCCGCCGCGAGCAGCGCGAGGACGAGCACGAGCGCGAGCAGCACGAAGCCCCTGCGCCGTCGAGCCACGGCCTTGCGCTGCAGCGCGCGTGCCGCGGGCGGCACGTCGCCGGTGTCGAGCGCAGGCAGGTCGCCCGTGCCGAGCCCGCCGCGCCGAGGTGGGGTCGCGGCCGGGGCGTCCACGATCGCGGTCGCGGCGTCCGACGGCGCCGCCGCCGTGACCGGGAGCATGCGCGTGTGCGCGCTCGTGCCGGAGCGCTCGCCAGCGCGGATGCGCTGCACCTCGTCGAGCATCTCGCTCGCGTCGGCGGGCCGCAGGTTCGGGTCGCGATGCGTCGCCCAGTGCACGAGCAGGTCGAGCTCGCGCGGCACGGACGGCTCGAGCGACGAGGGCGAGGGCACCTGCTCGTGCGCGTGCTGATACGCGATCTGCAGCGGCTGCTCGCCCGTGTAGGGCTGCTTGCCCGTGAGCATCTCGAACAGCATGATCCCGACGGCGTAGATGTCGCTGCGCGCGTCGGCGACGCCGCGCGTGACGAGCTCGGGGGAGAGGTACGCGATCGTGCCCAGCAGCGCCTTGCCGGTCGCGGTGTTCGCGGTCGCGGCGCGCGCGAGGCCGAAGTCGGCGATCTTGATGCGGCCGTCGTGGGCGAGCAGCACGTTCTCGGGCTTGATGTCGCGGTGCACGATGCCGGCACGGTGCGCGGCGGCGAGCCCCGCGAGCACCGCCTCGAGCACCTGCAGGGACTGCTCGGGTCGCAGCCGGCCGCGCTCGAGCAGCAGGTCGCGCAGCGTGATGGACGGCACGTGCTCCATCGCGAGGTACGCGAGCCCCGGCTCCTCGCCCTGGTCGAGCACGTTCACGACGTTCGGATGCGCGAGCCGCGCGGCCTGCCGCGCCTCCTGGATGAACCGCTCGCGGAACTGGTCGTCGTCGGCGAGGTGCGGATGCATGACCTTGATGGCGATGCGCCGATCGAGCCGCAGGTCGGTGGCGACGTAGACCGTCGCCATGCCGCCGCGCGCGATGCGCTCGCCGACCTGGTACCTGCCGTCGACGAGGCGCCCGTAGAGCGGGTCGTCGTGGGGAGCAGCAGGCACGTCAGGATCGTAGGCCGTGCTCGGCGCTGCGCCGTGCGGGCACGCGGAGGACAGGGCACACTGGTGCCGTGGACACCGCCTGGCTCACGATCCCCGACCTCGTCGACCGCATGGGGCTCACGCCCTCCCGCATCCGCCGCCTCGTGGAGGAGCGCGCGCTGCCCGCCACCAGGCGCGAGGGCGTGCTCGTCGTGCCCGAGGTCTTCCTCGACGACGACGACGCGCCGATGAGCGAGCTGCGCGGCACCGTCATGCTGCTCGGCGACCTCGGCTTCGACGACGACGAGGCCGTGGCGTGGCTGCTCGACGACGAGCCGTCGCTCGGCACGAGCCCCATCGAGGCGCTGCGCGCCGGTCGCAAGGCCGAGGTGCGCCGCGTCGCGCAGGCGCTCGGCTAGACCCGGCCGCGTAGGACCCCGCGAGGACCCGACGCTCAGCGGTCGCGGTTCGCTGCCGCGGCCGCCAGGCGCTCGAGCTCGAGCACGGCGCCGCGCGAGAGCTCCGCGTCGCGCAGGGCCTCGAGCGCGCCGCCGACGGCGCGCTCGATCATCGCCTCGAGCCGCTCGAGCGCGCCGGCCTCCGCGATCGTGCGCTGCAGCATCCGGATCTGCTCGGGCTCGAGGTCCGGGTCGCCGAGCAGCTCGTCGAGCGTCGTACGCGGACCGGGCGCGAGCTCGCGGCGCGCGAGCTCGACGAGCACGGTGCGCTTGCCCTCGCGCAGGTCGTCGCCCGCGGGCTTGCCCGTGACGGCGGGATCGCCGAAGACGCCGAGGATGTCGTCGCGCATCTGGAAGGCGGTGCCCACGGGCACGCCGTAGCCGCACAGCGCCTCGACCTGCTGCGCGCTGCCGCCCGCCATCGTCGCTCCGAGCACGAGCGGCGCCTCGACGGAGTACTTCGCGGACTTGTAGACCGCGACGGCGTGGGCCCTCTCGAGCAGCGTGTGGGGCTCCTGGCGCACCCACGCGGACTCCTCGAGCACGTCGAGGAACTGGCCGTAGCCGACCTCCTCGCGCATGGTCGAGAAGACCTGCATCGCAGCGGCCTGCCGCTCGGCGGGCAGCGCGCCGGCGCCGGCGCGGGCGAGGTCGTCCGCCCATCCCAGCAGCAGGTCGCCGACGAGGATCGCGCCGTTCACGCCGAACGTCTCGGCGCGGCCGCTCCACTCGGCGGCGCGATGCGCGGCCTCGAGCCTGCGGTGCACGCTCGGGGCGCCGCGGCGCGTGTCGGAGGAGTCCATGACGTCGTCGTGCACGAGCGCCGCGGCGTGGAAGACCTCGACGGCCGCTGCCATCGAGACGATCGCGTCCCACTCGGGGTCCGAGGGGCTGCCCGTCGTGTGCGTCGCGTGGGGCCTCGCGGCGGCCACGGCATGCCATCCCCAGTGCAGGAATCCGGCGCGCATGCGCTTGCCGCCCGTGGTCAGCGCGGCCAGCGCGTCGAAGATGGGGGAGAGGTCGCCGGAGATGGCAGCGGCCGCCGCACGTCGCTCGGCGAGGAAGTCGCGGATGCGGACGTCGACCGCGGTGGAGAAGCGGGAGCCGGGCGACACATCCATAGCCTAGTGACAGTCCCAGGGCGTACACTGACACGTCCGGGAACCCTGGGGGGATCACATGCCACTGAGCGAGCAGGAGCAGCGCCTTCTCGACGAGATGGAGCGCAATCTCTACAAGCACGAGGCCGACATCGTGTCGACGCCCTCGGGTCCTCGCACCGTCAACTACACGCGCGTGGCGCTCGGCATCGCGCTCGTCGCGGCGGGCCTCGCGGTCGTGGTCGTCGGCGTCGTCGTGCAGTTCGCCCTCGTCGGTGTCGCGGGCTTCGGCCTCGCGGTCGGCGGCGCGATGGTCGCGCTGACGGCGTCGCGCCCGGCGGAGGTCGACGAGCAGGGCTCCGGCGCATCGCCGAAGGGCGGCGCCGCGCCGAAGGCGAAGGGTCGCTCGTCGCTCATGGATCGCCTCAGCGCGGAGTGGGACAAGCGGCAGCAGCAGTAGCGCGCCTCGAGCCTCCACCCGGCTCCACCAGCTCTCGAAGGCCGGCCCCACGGGGCCGGCCTTCGTCGTTCGTGCCCAGGGCCCTCGGCCCTCCACCTCCCTCCACCGTCACCGCCCCGAGCCGCCGTCGTGCGGCTCGGGGCGTTCGCATGCGCACTGGGAGCCGAAATCCCTCCACCCCGCTCCACCCCGCCATTCCTGGGAACTCGGCACGAATGTGTGCGAATCTCATCATCAGGTGGATGAAAGTGGAGTACGGTGGAGGGACGTGCAGGACGCACGTCCCAACCACTGGCCGGATGGAGAGGGGGCGCAGTGTTCCTCGGCACCTACGCCCCGAAGCTCGACGACAAGGGCCGCGTGATCCTCCCGGCGAAGTTCCGGCAGGACCTCGAGTCGGGCATCGTCCTCACGCGCGGCCAGGAGCGCTGCATCTACGTCTTCTCCGCCGTGGAGTTCCAGAAGGTGCACGAGCGCATCCGCCAGGCGCCGCTCACGAGCGCCGGGGCGCGCGACTTCCTGCGCCTGTTCCTCTCCGGCGCCTCGAGCGAGTCGCCCGACAGCCAGCACCGCATCACGATCCCCACGTCGCTGCGCGAGTACGCGGGCCTCGAGCGCGACCTGACGGTCATCGGCGTCGGCGACCGCGCCGAGATCTGGGCCACGGACGCGTGGACCGCCTACTACGAGGCCAAGGAGGCCAACTTCTCGAGCACCACGGAGGAGGTGATCCCGGGCATCTTCTGATCCCGTCTCCTCGACCCTCAGCCGAGGCCGTGCCGCACCTTCCCCGGTGGCACGACCGCGGATGGGGATCCGGGATCCGGGATCGCGAAGCCCCTCGCATCATGGACGCCAGCTCCCTCCACACCCCCGTCATGCTCGAGCGCTGCCTCGAGCTGCTCGCACCCGTCGCCGCGCGCGACGGCGCCGTCGTCGCCGACGCGACGCTCGGGATGGGCGGCCACGCCGAGCAGCTCCTCGAGCGGCACCCCGGCCTGACCCTCGTCGGCATCGATCGCGACCCCGACGCCATCCGCCTCGCCGGCGAGCGGCTGCAGCGCTTCGGCGACCGCGTCCGCATCGTGCGCCACGTCTACGACGAGCTCGAGGCGTCGCTCGACGACGCGGGCGTCGACCGGCTCGACGGCATCCTGTTCGACCTCGGCGTGTCGAGCCTGCAGCTCGACGACGCCGAGCGCGGCTTCGCCTACGCGAAGGACGCGCCGCTCGACATGCGCATGGGGCAGGAGGGGCCGACGGCTGCCGACCTCGTCGCGACGCTCGACGAGCGCGAGCTCGCGCGCATCATGCAGCGCTACGGCGACGAGCGGCTCGCCGGCCGCTACGCCCGCGCCATCGTGCGCGAGCGTCAGCAGCGGCCCATCCTCACGAGCGCGCACCTCGTCGAGGTGCTCGACGCCGCGACCCCCGCCGCCGCCCGGAAGCCGGGCCACGTCGCCAAGCGCGTCTTCCAGGCGCTGCGCATCGTCGTGAACGACGAGCTCGGCGTGCTCGAGCGCGCCATCCCCGCCGCCCTCGACGCCCTCGAGCCGGGCGGGCGGATCGTCGTGATGGCCTATCAGTCGCTCGAGGACCGCATCGTCAAGACGGCGTTGCGCGACGCGACGACGGACCGCACGCCGCTCGGCGTGCCCGCCGCGCTGCCCGAGCACGCCGCGCCCTACCGGCTGCTCGTGCGCGGCGCCGAGCTCGCCGACGAGGCCGAGCGAGCCAGGAACCCCAGATCCATCCCCGTGCGGCTGCGTGCCGCCGAGCGCATCGGAGGTGCGGCGTGAGCGCACTGGAGAGCATCCGCACGCTGTCCGACCCGGCGCCCCAGCGCGCTCCGGAGCGGGAGCGCGAGCCCCGCCGTCGGCTCGTCGCGCTGCCGCGGCCCACCGTGCGGCGCGCGCCGAGCGTCGCCCACGGCGTCGTGGCGCTCGCCGGGCTCGGCGCCATCATCCTCGGCCAGCTCGGCCTGTCGATGGCGATCGGCGAGGGCGCCTACGAGATCGCGAGCCTGCAGTCGACGTCGGCGCAGCTGAGCCGCGAGCAGCAGACGCTCCAGGAGCAGCTCGACGCGCTCGAGTCGCCCCAGCAGGTGGCGCTCGCCGCCGAGTCGCTCGGGATGGTCCAGGGCCAGGCGAGCGAGTTCCTGCAGCTGTCGACCGGTGCCGTGCTCGGCGGCCCCGACGCGCTCCACATGCAGCAGCCGAGCGTCGGCGCGGACGGCAGCCTGCTCGTCGGCAACGAGATCCTGCAGGCCTCGACGCCCGCGCCGCAGGCGCCCGTCGCCGAGGAGCCGGCCGAGCCCGAGCCATATCCGGGGATGCTTCTGCCCGCGGAGGGCGTGGCACCGACCGTCGGCGGCTGACCGCCGATACCGTCCGAACCCAGCGGATCCGTCCGCACGCGAGAGGGGGAGCCGTGGCGAAGCGCCAGCGCACCGCAGGCACGTCGAGATGGCGACCGATCGTCACGGGGATCGTCGTCGTCGCGCTCGTGGGCGCGTGCGTCGTACGGCTCGTGGACATCCAGCTCGTGCGTGCCGATGCGCTCAACGCGGAGGCCGCGGGTCGCGTCGGGGCGACGGCCCCCATCCACGGCACGCGCGGCGACATCGTCGACGCGAACGGCACCGTGCTCGCCGGCACCGTCGACCGGTGGGACCTCACGATCTCGCCGCAGTTCGTGCACGACCTCACCGAGCGCGACGGGCTCGAGCCCGGCGAGGTCGTGACGGGCGGGCAGATCTTCGAGCGGCTCGCCGCCATCACGGGCGACGACCCGCTCGTCTACCAGGCCGCCGTCGACGCCGCCCTGCAGGCGAACCCCGAGTCCGACTACCTCGTGCTGGCGACGGGACTCGACGGCACGCAGTACCAGCAGATGCGCGACCTGCAGCAGGAGCTGCCGATCGGATTCGTGACGTTGCGATCGAACCCGCAGCGCGTGTACCCCTCCGGCGCGGTGGCGGGCAACCTCGTCGGCTTCATGGGCACGGACGGTCCGCTCGCCGGGCTCGAGATGACCGAGGACCAGTCGTGCCTCGCACCCGAGCCGGGGGAGCAGTCCTTCGAGCGCGGCGCGGACGGCACGCCCATCCCGGGCTCCACCGTCGTCACCGAGGAGTCCGCGGACGGCGGCGAGCTGCAGCTCACGATCGACGCCGACGTGCAGTTCCAGGCCCAGCAGCTCGCCGAGCAGTACCGCCAGCAGTACCAGGCGCAGTCGGCGAACGTCATCGTCGCGCGCGTCGACGGGTCGCTCGTGGCCGTCGCACAGACCCCGACCGTCGACCCCAACGACCCTGCGGCGACGGACGCTGCCGACTACGGCGCCTTCGCGTTCACGCAGGGCCTCGAGCCCGGCTCGATCTTCAAGACCATGGCGATGGCGGCGATGCTCGACCTCGGCCTCGTCACGCCCACCGACGAGCGCACCGTGCCGTGGCGCTACGACCCCGACGGCCCCGTGCGCGTCTCCGACGCGCACTCGCACCCCGACATGCCGTGGACGGCGACGGGGATCCTCGTGAACTCGTCGAACGTCGGCATGGTCGACCTCGCGCAGGGCATGAGCCGCGACGACTACTTCGACTACCTCGCCCGCTTCGGCTTCGGCGAGCCCACCGTCGGCTTCCCCGGCGAGTCGAGCTTCCCGCTCGCCGCCGACCCGTCGGGCCTCGACGCGCAGACGCAGCTGAACGTGCTCTTCGGCCAGGGCATCCAGGTCACGCCCATGCAGATGGTCGGCGCGTACCAGGCGATCGCGAACGGCGGCGTGCGGCAGGACCTGCGCCTCGTCGAGTCGTGCACGCTCGCCGACGGCACCGTCGTGACGCCAGAGCAGGGCGACGACACGCGCGTCGTCAGCGAGCACACCGCCGACGAGCTGCTCGCGATGATGGAGCACGTCGTCACCGACTATGGCGCCGTCACGTTCCCGATCCCGGGCTACCGCGTCGCGGCGAAGACCGGCACGGCCGAGGTCGTGCTCGACCCGGCGGCGGGCTACGACCCCGTGCAGCGCATCGTGACGACGGCCGGCGTGTTCCCCGCGGACGACCCGCAGTTCGTCGTCTACGTGCAGCTGAACCTGCCGCAGACGGAGCGCACGAGCGCGGCGGCCATCCCGCTGTTCCACGATATGGTGAGTCTCCTGATCCGGGAGTACGACATCCCGCCGAGCACGTCGCAGGCCCCTGACCTGCCGCTCGAATGGACCGACTGACATGGACGGGGGAACGGTGGAGGGAGTCGTCCCGCCGATCCTGAGGCCCGAGCATCCGACACCCAGACCGCTGAGCGCGCTCGTCGACGAGTTCACGCTCGACGTGGTCGGGGATGCGGATGGCGTCGAGGTGACGGGCATCACGAACGCATCGCACGACGTGCGGCCCGGCGACATCTTCGCCGCGCTGCCAGGGCTGCGCCGCCACGGCGCCGAGTTCGCGAGCGACGCCGTCGCGCGCGGCGCCGTCGCGATCGTCACCGACGCAGCGGGCGTGCCGCTCGCCGGCGTCGACGCCCCGATCATCGTGCTCGACGAGCCGCGCGCCGCCCTGGGCGAGATCGCCGCGTGGGTCTACCGCACGCGGGAGGACCCGCCGCGCCTCTACGGCGTCACCGGCACGAACGGCAAGACGTCGACGGCGTTCATGCTCGAGGGACTGCTCGCCGACCTCGGCTTCGTCACCGGCCTGTCCACGACGGCGGAGCGCCACGTCGGCGACGAGGTCGTCACGTCGAAGCTCACGACGCCGGAGGCGAGCGAGCTGCACGCGCTGCTGGCGCGCATGCGCGAGGCCGGGGTGCGGGCCGCGGTGCTCGAGGTGAGCGCACAGGCCATCGAGCGCCACCGCGTCGACGGGGTCGAGTTCGACGTCGTCGCGTTCACGAACCTGAGCCACGACCACCTCGACGACTACGGCTCGATGGAGGCGTACTTCGCCGTCAAGCTCGAGCTCTTCACGCCCGACCGCGCCGAGCGCGGCGTCGTGTGCGTCGACTCCGAGTGGGGTCGCCGCGTCGCCGAGGAGACGCGCATCCCCGTCACGACCGTGAGCTCGACGGATGCGGAGGCGGACTGGCGGGTCGAGATCCTCGCCGAGCGGGTCGACGGCACGCGCTTCGCGCTCGTCGGACGCGAGCGCACGGTCGAGGTCGAGATCCCGTTCATCGGCAGGCACCTCGCCGTCGACGCCGCCATCGCCATCCTCATGCTCGTCGAGGACGGCTTCGAGCTCGACGCGATCGCCGAGTCCGTCGAGCGCGGCGTGCGCCCCACGCTCCCCGGCCGCATGGAGCGCGTCTCCGGCGACCGCGGGCCGGCGCTCTTCGTCGACTACGGGCACAGCCCCGACGCCTTCCAGGCGACCCTCGAGGCGCTGCGCCGCGTCACCCCCGGGCGCCTCGTGTTCGTCTTCGGCGCCGACGGCGACCGCGACGCCACGAAGCGCGCCGAGATGGGCCGCATCGGCGCGACGTTCGCCGACGAGCTCGTCGTCACCGACTTCAACCCGCGCACGGAGGATGCCGCGAGCATCCGCGCGCAGATCCTCGAGGGCGCGCGCGGCGTCGATCCGGGCCGCGTCCACGAGGTCAGCCCCGAGGAGGACGCCATCCGTCTGGCCGTCACGCTCGCCGGTCCCGGCGACACGATCCTGTGGGCGGGCCCCGGCGACGCCGACTACCGCGACGTCGCAGGCGTCCGAGAGCCGTTCGTCGCCCGCGACGAGGCCAGGCTCGCGCTGCACGAGGCGGGCTGGACCGAGTGATCGCGCTCCAGGCATCCGAGATCGCGCGCGTCGTCGACGGCGCGCTCGTCGGCGACGACGTGCGCGTCGAGGGCTCCGTGCAGACCGACTCGCGCCTCGTCGAGCCGGGCGACGTGTTCGTCGCCATGCCCGGCGAGGTCACCGACGGGCACCGCTTCGTCGGCACGGCCGTGGAGGCCGGCGCCGCCCTCGTCCTGTGCGAGCGGCCGATCGACGCCGACGTGCCGCACGTCGTCGTCTCCTCGGGCCTCGCCGCCCTGCAGGCGCTCGCGGCGCACGTCGTCGCCGCCGTGCGCGAGCGCTGCACCGTCGTGGGCATCACTGGCTCGAACGGCAAGACGACGACGAAGAACATGCTGCAGGCGATCCTCGAGCAGCACGGCGAGACGGTGAGCCCCGTCAAGTCGTTCAACAACGAGGTCGGCGCACCCATGACGATGCTGCGCGTCACCGAGGCCACGCGCTACCTCGTGCTCGAGCTCGGCGCGAGCCGCGTGGGCGACATCGCCTCCCTCGTGGCGCTCGCGATGCCCGACGTGTCCGTCGTCCTCAAGGTCGGCCTCGCGCACGCCGGCGAGTTCGGCGGCGTCGAGCGCACGCAGCGCGCGAAGCACGAGATCGTCCGCGACCTCCCGGACACCGCCGTCGCCGTGCTCAACCGCGACGACGACCGCGTCGTCTGGATGGCCGACCGCACCGCGGCGCGCGTGCGCTGGTTCGGCCTCGACGCCGGCGGCGACGCACCCGCGGACACCGTGTGGGCGTCGGACGTCGCCTCGTCGATCGATGGCACGTCCGCGACGATCCATCGGGGCGAGGAGTCCTGGCCCCTCACGCTGCGCATCCTCGGCGAGCACCACGTCATGAACGCCCTCGCGGCGCTCTCGGTGGCCGACGAGCTCGGCGTGCCGATCGACGACGCCATCGCCGCGCTCGAGTCGATGGTGCGCGCCGAGCGCTGGCGCATGGAGCTGCTGCGCCCCGAGTCGGGCGTCGTCGTCATCAACGACGCGTACAACGCGAGCCCCGACTCCATGGCGGCGGCGCTGAAGACGCTCGCGCACGTGTCGCGGACCTCGGGCGCGCGCTCCGTCGCCGTCGTCGGCGCCATGACCGAGCTCGGCGACAGCCAGGTCGAGGAGCACGACCGCATCGGCCGCCTCGTCGTGCGCCTCGGCATCGACCGGCTCGTCGTGGTCGGCGAGGGCGCGAAGCCCGCGCACGACGCGGCCGAGCACGAGTCCTCCTACGGCCAGGACACGACGTACGTCGAGACGCAGGAGCAGGCGCTCGCGCTGCTGCGCGCGACCCTCGAGCCCGGCGAGGTCGTGCTCGTGAAGTCCTCCCTGTCGGCGGGCCTCAAGGACCTCGGCGACCGGCTCGGCGGCGTCGCATGATCGTCCTGCTCGTCTCCGCGACGATCTCGCTCGTCTTCGCCCTCGCCGCGACGCCCGTGTACGTGCGGCTCGCCACGCGCCTGGGATGGGGCCAGTTCATCCGCGCCGACGGTCCGCAGTCGCACCACACGAAGCGCGGCACGCCCCAGATGGGTGGCCTCGTCTTCATCGTCGCGACGATCGTCGGCTACGCAGGCGGCAAGCTCGTCGGCTCGCTCGACGGCGTGCCGAACTACCCCAGCGCGCCGGCGCTGCTCGTGCTCCTGCTCATGGTGGGCCTCGGCGCCGTCGGATTCGTCGACGACTACCTCAAGGTGCGCAAGCGCCAGTCGCTGGGCCTCGGCGGATGGGCGAAGATCGCGGGCCAGGTCGCCGTCGGCGTCGTCTTCGCCGTCCTCGCGCTGCAGCTGCCGGACCGCTACGGCCAGACGCCCGCATCCACGGCCATCTCCGCGGTGCGCGACATCGAGTGGCTCGACCTCACCCGGCTCGGCCTCGTCGTCGGCATCGGGCTCGCCGTGCTGTGGTTCCTCTTCATCATCGTCGCGACGTCGAACGCCGTGAACGTGCTCGACGGCCTCGACGGCCTCGCCGCGGGCTCCACGATCTTCTCGGCGTCGGCGTTCGTGCTCATCGGCTTCTGGCAGAACGGCCAGGCGTGCCTCGGCGGGCTCGCCGATCGCGTCGCACCCGGGGGAGCGGTCGACGCCGACCTCTACCGCTGCTACCCCGTGCAGGCGCCCCTCGACCTCGCGGTCGTCGCCGCGTGCCTCGCCGCCGCGCTCATCGGCTTCCTCTGGTACAACACGAGCCCCGCGCAGCTCTTCATGGGCGACGTCGGCTCGCTCGGCCTCGGCGGCGCGCTCGCGGGCCTCGCGATCATGACGCACACGCAGCTGCTGCTCGTGCTCGTCGCGGGCCTGCCGCTCGTCGTCACCGGCAGCGTCATCCTGCAGCGCCTGTACTTCAAGGTCACGGGCGGCAAGCGCATCTTCCTCATGAGCCCGCTGCACCACCACTTCGAGCTGAAGGGGTGGGCGGAGATCCGCATCGTCGTGCGCTTCTGGATCGTCTCCGGCCTCTTCGTCGCCCTCGCCGTCGGCCTGTTCTACCTCGATTGGGTGATCCATCCTGTCCCGTGACGCCGCCCGCGACCTCGACGCGCTCACGAGCTGGCACGACGACTGGACGGGCATCCGCGCCGTGGTGCTCGGCCTGGGCGTGACCGGCTTCGCCGCCGCCGACACGCTCGTCGAGCTCGGCGCGAACGTCACGGTCGTCGCAGAGCGCGGCGACGCGGAGCGCGAGCGCATCCTGTCGGTGCTCGGCATCGACACGGTCGTGACGGACGCCGGCGAGACGCCGGACGTCCTCGCCGCCGCCGAGCTCGTCATCGCCTCGCCGGGGCTGCCCCCGACGCATCCCTGGCTCGTGGGCGCCGCGGAGCGCGGCGCGACGATCTGGGGCGACGTCGAGCTCGCATGGCGCGTGCGCGACAAGGTGCGCGCGGCGGAGTGGGTGCTCGTCACCGGCACGAACGGCAAGACGACGACGACGCAGCTCGCCGCGCACATGCTCCAGGCGGGCGGCCTCCGCGTCGCGCCGGTCGGGAACATCGGCACCCCCGTGCTCGACGCCGTCCGCGATCCGGAGGGCTTCGACGTGCTCGTCGTCGAGCTGTCGTCGTTCCAGCTCCACGCGCTCGGCGAGATCTGGCCGCACTCGGCCGTCTGCCTCAACCTCGACGACGACCACCTCGACTGGCACGCCGGCGCGCAGGCCTACCGCGATGCGAAGGCGAAGGTGTACCGCAACGCCCGTGTCGCGGCCGTCTACAACGTCGCCGACCCGGCGACGATGCGCATGGTCGAGGAGGCCGACGTCGTCGAAGGGTGCCGTGCGATCGGCTTCGGGCTCGGCATGCCGGGCCGCTCGGAGCTCGGGATCGTCGAGGGCATCCTCGCCGATCGCGCCTTCCTCGACGACCGACGCGACTCGGCGCTCGAGCTCGCGACGCTCGCCGACCTCGAGGTCGCGGGCCTCGCGACGCCCCACATGGCGCAGAACGTGCTCGCCGCCGCAGCGCTCGCACGCGCGGTCGGCGTCGAGCCCGCGGCGATCCGCGACGCCATCCGCTCCTTCCGCCTCGACCACCATCGGACCGAGGTCGTCGCCGACATCGGCGGCGTGCGCTTCGTCGACGACTCGAAGGCGACGAACCCGCACGCGGCGAACGGCTCGCTCCAGGCGTTCGCGTCGGTCGTGTGGATCGTCGGCGGCCTGCTGAAGGGGGTCGACGTCGCTCCGCTCGTCGAGCGCCACGCGGCACGCCTGCGCGCCGCCGTCGTCATCGGCGTCGATCGCGCCGCGATCCTCGCCGCGTTCGCGCGACACGCGCCCGGCATCCCGCTCGTCGAGGTCGACGAGGCGGACACTGAGGAGGTCATGCCGACGGCCGTCGCGGCTGCGCGGGCGCACGCATCCAGCGGCGACACCGTGCTCCTCGCCCCGGCTGCGGCGTCGATGGACCAGTTCGAGTCCTACGCGGATCGTGGCCGGCGGTTCCAGCGAGCCGTGCACGACGAGCGGATGCGAGAGGGAGGCGCCGATGGCCCAGGTGGCGGTGGACGCACCCCCGATCCCGGCGGTCCGCGGTCGCGGTAGCACCGCGGTCGTCCGGCTGCGTCGGCTCTTCCCGACCGTCACGGGCAACGAGCTGCTGCTCGTCGGGACGACGCTCTTCCTCGTCGTCTTCGGCCTCGTCATGGTGCTGTCGTCGTCGGCGATCGAGAGCCGCGCCGAGTACGGCAGCATGCTGGGCGCGTTCCAGCGCCAGGGGCTCTTCGCGCTCGTCGGCGTGCCCCTCATGCTCGTCGCGAGCCGCGTGCCCGCCATCTGGTGGCGTCGGCTCGCCTGGCCCGGCATCGGCCTCGCGATCGCGCTGCAGGCACTCGTCGTCTTCACGCCCCTCGGCGTCGTCATCGGCGGCAACCGCAACTGGCTGTCGATCGGCGGCTTCACGCTGCAGCCCGGCGAGCTCGGCAAGCTCGCGCTGTGCGTGTTCATCGGCGCGATCTTCGCGATGAAGGGCGACCTCGGCAGGCGCTTCTGGCACGCGTGGATCCCCGTCGCGCCCGTCGGAGGAGCCTTCATCCTGCTCGTGCTGCGCGGCAACGACTTCGGCACCGTCGTCATCCTCGCGCTCGTCGTGCTCGGCGCCATGTTCTTCGCGGGCGTGCGCTGGTGGCACCTCCTGCTGCCCGCGGTCGCCGCGGGCGTCGCGGCCGTGCCGGTGCTGCTGTCGGCCGACTCGCGCGTCCGCCGCCTCGAGTCCTTCCTCGTGGGCTGCCAGAACACCGACGACGACTACTTCTCGGGCTGCTGGCAGCAGCTGCACGGCACGTGGGCGCTGGCGAACGGCGGCCTGTTCGGCGTCGGCCTCGGCAACTCGCGGGCGAAGTGGATGTGGCTGGCCGAGGCCGACAACGACTACATCTTCGCCATCATCGGCGAGGAGCTCGGCCTCGTCGGCGCCGTCGTCGTGCTGCTGCTCTTCGTCGTGCTCGCCGTCGCGCTGCTGCGCATCGTGCGCGAGGCGACGCTGCCGATGACGCGCATCGTCACGGGCGGCGTGCTCGTGTGGCTCGTCGGCCAGGCGATCGTGAACGTCGCGGTCGTGCTCGGCCTGCTGCCCGTGCTCGGCGTGCCGCTCCCGCTCATCTCGGCGGGAGGATCGCAGCTCGTCGCCGCGCTGCTGGCGATCGGCATCGTGCTGTCGCTCGCACGGCACGATGCGCGCCTGCGCCAGACTGGGACCTGATGGCGTCCTACCTCTTCGCCGGCGGCGGCACCGCCGGCCATGTGAACCCGCTGCTCGCGACCGCCGACCGGCTGCGCGAGCGCGAGCCCGACGCCCGCGTCGTCGTGCTCGGCACGCAGGAGGGCCTCGAGCGCGAGCTCGTGCCGGCCGCGGGCTACGAGCTCGTGACGATCCCCAAGCTGCCCTTCCCGCGCCGCCCGGATGCCGCGGCGCTGCGATTCGCGCGCTCGTGGGCGCCGACCGTCGCGCGCGTGCGGCGCCTGCTGGGCGAGCGCGACGTCGACGTCGTCGTGGGCTTCGGCGGCTACGCCTCCGCTCCCGCATACCGCGCGGCGCACCTCGCGCGCACGCCGCTCGCGATCCACGAGGCGAACGCGCGCCCCGGCATGGCGAACCGCCTCGGCGCGAGGTGGACGCGTCACGTGGGCCTCACGTACGCGCCGACGACGCTGCCGGGCACGGTCGTAGGCATGCCGCTGCGCCGCTCGATCACGACGCTCGACCGTGCGGCGCTGCGGCCCCGCGCTCGCCGCGAGCTCGGTCTCGACCCCGATCGCCCGACGCTGCTCGTCACGGGCGGCTCGCAGGGCGCGCGGTCGATCAACCGCGCGATCGTCGCCGCCGCGGGCGCGATCGTCGACGCGGGCTGGCAGATCCTGCATCTCTCGGGCGGGCGGCAGACGGACTTCGTGCCAGCGACCGTCGACCACTACGTCGCCGTGGAGTACCTCGACGGCATGCATCTGGCCTACGCGGCCGCCGACCTGGTCGTGTGCCGTGCAGGCAGCCTGACGGTGAGCGAGCTCATGGCCGTCGGCCTGCCGGCGGTCTACGTGCCGTTGCCCTTCGGCAACGGCGAGCAGGCGCTCAACGCCCACGATCAGGTCGCCGCGGGCGGCGCGCTGCTCGTCGACGACGCGCTGCTCGCGCAGGGGTGGGTCGAGGACGCGCTCGTGCCGCTCCTCGCCGACCGCGAGCGGGTCGCCGCGATGGCCGCCGCGACGCGCGGCTCGGGCATCGCCGACGGGGACGACCGCATGTGCGACCTCGTGCGGCGAGCGATGGAGGACGACGCGTGATCGAGCCCGACCTGACCCAGCCGATCCCCGAGCGCATCGAGCGCGTCCACATGATCGGCATCGGCGGCTCCGGCATGTCCGGCATCGCGCACATGCTGCTCGACGAGGGCGTGCGCGTGACGGGGTCCGACCGTTCGGGCTCGGCGACGGTCGACGCGCTCGTCGCGCATGGCGCGACCGTCGCCGTCGGGCACGACGCGGCGAACCTGCCGCACGACGTCGACGCCGTGGTCGTCACGAGCGCCCTGTGGCCCACGAACCCCGAGCTCGTCGCCGCGCAGGAGCGCGGCGTGCCCGTGCTGCACCGCTCGCAGGCGCTGCACCTGCTCGCGCGCGGCAAGCGCCTCGTGGCCGTCGCGGGCGCGCACGGCAAGACGACCTCCACCGGCATGGTCGTGTGGGCGCTGCATCGGCTGGATGCGGGCGCGAGCTACGTCAACGGCGGCACCATCGCGGGCCTCGGCGGCTCGAGCGGCCACGGCACCGGCGACCTCTTCGTGCTCGAGGCCGACGAGTCCGACGGCTCCTTCCTCCTCTACGACGTCGCCGTCGCCCTCGTGACGAACGTCGACACCGACCACCTCGACCACTACGGCACGCCGGGCGCCTTCGACGCGGCCTTCGCACGCTTCGCCGACGGCGCATCGGAGGCGGTCGTGATCTCCTGCGACGACGCCGGCGCGCGTCGCGTGCGCGACCTCGTGCACCACGAGCGCGTCGTGACCTTCGGCGAGCGCGAGGAGGCCGACGTGCGCGTGACGGACATCGTCACGGGCGAGGGCATCGCGTGCGTCGTCGAGCACGCGGGGCAGCGGCACGCGATCGCGATGGACGTCGTCGGCAGGCACAACGCCGTGAACGCGGCCGGCGCCTTCGCGGTGCTCCTGCAGCTCGGCATCGAGCCGGCCGCGGCCGCCGACGCGCTCTCGGGCTTCGCAGGCACCGGGCGGCGCTTCGAGTCGCACGGCGAGCGTCGCGGCGTGCGCGTCTACGACGACTACGCGCATCATCCCGCCGAGGTCGAGGCCGCGCTCACGGGCGCGCGCACCGTGCTCGGCTCCGGGCGCCTCATCGCCGTGCACCAGCCGCATCTCTACTCCCGCACGCGCGACATGGCGGACGAGTTCGCGGCCGCCTACGAGCGCCTCGCGGACCACACGATCGTGCTCGACGTCTACGGGGCGCGCGAGGATCCGATCCCCGGCGTCTCCGGCGCCCTGGTGTCGGCGGCCTTCGACGACCCGTCGCGCGTCGACTTCCTACCCGACTGGCAGGCGGCGGCGGATCGGGTCGGCGAGATCGCGCGCGAGGGCGACCTCGTCATGACGCTCTCGTGCGGCGACGTGTACCGCATCATCCCGCAGCTGCTCGACGCGCTCGAGGCCACGGACGGCGACGGGTGAGGCGGCCGGAGGGCTTCGACGGGCCGCCGCGTCGGCCCGAGCCGCCGTCGGGCGCAGATCCTCGCGCGTCCGAGCAGCGCGAGCCCGAGCCGGTCGAGCCGCGGCAGCCCCGCGAGGCGCGCGCGCAGGCGGATGTGGCGGCGACGGAGGACCTCGACGCCGTCGTCGTGGCGCGCGTGCGCGGTCGCAGGCGCAGCGAGTCGAACGCGAGCCGCACGGATCGACTGCTGCGCGAGGCCGAGCTGCGCCAGCTGCGGCTCGATCGTGGCGAGCAGCGCAGGGCGCAGGCCGTCGCACGACAGGCGGCACGCGCGCGGCGTCGTGCCGAGCGATCGGAGGTGCGCCGCTTCACGGCGACGTCGCGTCGGAGGCTGCGCCGCTCGCTCATCGTCGTCGGCGTGCTCGTCGCCTCCTTCGCGCTGCTCGTCGGCCTCGTGCACTCGCCGCTCATGGCCGTGCGCGAGATCGAGGTCCAGGGCACGCAGCGCCTCGACGCCGCGGCGCTGCGCGCCGCGCTCGCCGGGCACCTGGGACAGCCGATCGCGACCGTCACCGACACGGGCGTGCGCGAGGACCTCGAGCGCTTCACGGGGCTCGAGTCGTTCGTCGTTGACGTCGTGCCTCCCGGCACGATCGTCGTCCGCGTCGTCGAGCGGCAGCCCGTCGTCGTCGCGTCCATCGACGGGCAGGACATGATGCTCGATCCCGCGGGCGTCACGCTCGGCATGCCGGACGACACGCCCCTGCCGCGGCTCGAGGACGTCGAGGTGGGATCGGCGGCGTACGAGGCCGTCGCGGCCTCGCTCGTCGCGATGCCGAGCGCGCTGCGGCAGCAGGTCGCGGCGATCACGGCGTCGACCGATGCCGATGTGACGATGACGCTCGCCTCGGGGCAGCAGGTGGTGTGGGGGAGCGCCGACGAGGCGCGCCTCAAGGCCGACGTGCTCGCGGCGCTCGTCGCCGCCGCGGATCCCGCGGTCCCCGTCACGTTCGACGTCAGCGCGCCCGAGCACCCCGTCGTCCGTCCCTGATGCGACGTCGTCGGCGCACGGCGACACGCGCGGGATGCGCCAGCATCGCGTCCTCGTCGTCGCGCGGCGTGTCTCGGGGCCGGGTTCCAGCCGCGGCCCTACCGTCGGAACCGACAACGAACGCTGAGGAAATCTCTAAACCTCTACCTGAGGTTGAAGGTTTCGATCGAGGGGCCGGACCGTGACTTCGAACAACAACTACCTCGCCGTCATCAAGGTGGTCGGCGTCGGCGGCGGCGGCGTGAACGCCGTGAACCGGATGATCGACCTCGGCCTGCGCGGCGTCGAGTTCATCGCCATCAACACCGATGCGCAGGCGCTGCTGCTCAGCGACGCCGACGTCAAGCTCGACGTCGGTCGCGAGCTCACGAAGGGGCTCGGCGCAGGTGCCGACCCCGAGGTCGGCCGCCGTGCGGCCGAGGATCACGCGGAGGAGATCGAGGAGGCCCTCGCGGGCTCCGACATGGTCTTCGTGACCGCGGGCGAGGGCGGCGGCACCGGCACGGGCGGCGCGCCGGTCGTGGCGCGCATCGCCAAGAGCCTCGGCGCGCTCACCGTCGGCGTCGTGACCAAGCCGTTCTCGTTCGAGGGCAAGCGCCGCCAGGCGCAGGCGGAGGCGGGCGTCGAGGCGCTGAAGAACGAGGTCGACACGCTCATCGTCGTGCCGAACGACCGCCTGCTCGAGATCTCGGACATGGGCATCTCGATGGTGGAGGCGTTCGAGACCGCCGACCAGGTGCTCCTCGCCGGCGTGCAGGGCATCACCGACCTCATCACGACGCCGGGCCTCATCAACGTCGACTTCGCCGACGTGAAGAGCGTCATGCAGGGTGCGGGCTCCGCGCTCATGGGCATCGGCTCGTCGCGCGGCGCCGACCGCGCGATCAAGGCGGCGGAGCTCGCGGTCGCGAGCCCGCTGCTCGAGGCGAAGATCGACGGCGCGCACGGCGTGCTGCTGTCGATCCAGGCCTCCAGCAACCTCGGCATCCACGAGACCTACGACGCGGCCAAGCTCGTGCAGGAGGCCGTGCACCCCGAGGCGAACATCATCTTCGGCACCGTCATCGACGACACGCTCGGCGACGAGGTGCGCGTCACGGTGATCGCGGCCGGCTTCGACGGCGGCGCGCCGCTCGCGCGCACCGACGACGAGGTGCTGCGCACGACGCCCGCGCGCGACATGGGCATCGGCGGCTTCCTCGGTGCCTCGGCCACCGAGGCGGCCGACGAGCCAGCGCCGACGCCGGGCCGCCACGCCGCACCGACGCCCGAGGTGCCGCAGCACCTCACGGGTCCCGTGCAGCCGCTCGGCGACAGCGACGAGGACGAGGACGAGTTCCTGCCCGACTTCCTGCGCCAGTAGGTCGCGCGCATGTCGACGGCGGCCGAGCGGCTCGCAGCCGTCCGCGACGAGATCGCGTCGGCGCCGGGAGGCGCCGACGCGACGCTCGTCGTCGTGACGAAGTTCCATCCCGCGTCCCTCGTGGAGGAGCTCGCCGCGGCGGGCCAGCGGGACATGGGGGAGTCGCGGCATCCCGAGGCGCGCGAGAAGGCCGCGCAGCTGGCGCACCTGGGCTTGACGTGGCACTACGTGGGGCAGCTGCAGCGCAAGAAGATGCGACAGGTGGCCCGGTACGCCGACGTGCTGCACTCGATCGACGCGCCAGAGCTCGTCGACGCCCTCGAGGGCGGCGAGAGCCCGCACGAGATCCCCGTGCGCGACGCGTTCGTGCAGGTGAACCTCACGGCCGATCCGGGGCGCGGCGGCGTGCAGCCCGACGCGCTCGAGGCGCTCGCGGAGCGGGTCGAGGCGTCGCCGGCGCTGCGCCTGCTCGGAGTCATGGCCATCGCGCCGCTCGACGAGGAGCCCGCATCCGCGTTCGCACGCCTCGCGACGTACGCGGATCGCGTCCACCGCATCGCGCCGACGGCCCGCTGGCTGTCGGCGGGCATGTCGCAGGACTGGCGCGTCGCGCTCGAGCACGGCGCGACACACCTGCGGATCGGCACGGCAATCACGGGAGAACGGCCCACCACTCCGTAGCCTGGAGTGCAGATCGGGAGGATCGCATGAGCAACGCATTGAAGAAGGCGGCCGTCTACTTCGGCTTCGCCGAGGAGGACGAGCTGACGCAGGAGTCGCCCGCCGTGCGCGCCTCCGAGCCGGAGCCGCGCGAGGAGCGTGCCGACCGTCGGCACGAGCGCCAGGAGGCCAAGCCGCGCGCCGTCGCGCCGCTGCGCCCCGCAGCCCAGGAGGTCGGCTCGATGCACGAGATCATGACGGTGCACCCGCGCCAGTACAAGGATGCGCAGGAGATCGCCGGCGCGTTCCGCGACGGCACGCCCGTCATCATCAACCTGTCGCAGATGACGGACGGCGACGCGCGTCGCCTCATCGACTTCTCGGCCGGCCTCACGCAGGGCCTGCAGGGTCGCATCGAGCGCGTGACGACCAAGGTGTACCTGCTCACGCCGGAGCACATCGCGATCGCTGGCGGCCGCACGGAGGTCGGCGAGGCCGACGCCTTCGCCCACTGACGTGCAGGTCGTCGCCCTCGTCGTGTACGTCGCGGCGAACGTGCTCTTCTACGTCCTGTGGGCACGCGTCATCCTCGACGTCGTGCGGCAGGTGCGTCGCGACTGGAAGCCCCGCGGGCTCTGGCTGGCGCTCTCCGTCGCGATCCTCACGCTCACCGATCCCATCCTGCGCGTCGCACGCCGCGTCGTGAAGCCGATCCGCGTCGGCGGCGCGATGCTCGACCTGTCGATGCTCGCCGTCATGGCGATCGTGCTCGTCGTGGTCGTGGTCTCCGGCGCGCTCGCCTCCTGAGCGCCCGCGTGCGGACCGATCACGCGGCGCCGGGCACCCGCGACGCCGGGTAGGCTCGTCACTCGATCCATCCCCCGGAGCCGCCCACTACAGTGGACTCCGATCCTCGAGGAAAGGCTGCACGATGGCACTGACGCCGAACGACATCGTCGAGAGGACGTTCGAGACGACGCGCTTCCGCGACGGCTACGACCAGGATGAGGTCGACAACTTCCTCGACGAGATCGTCACGGAGTTCCGCAAGGTCATCGCCGAGAAGGAGCGCCTCGAGGCGCGCGTCGCCGAGCTCGAGGCCGGCGCGCCCGCCGCCCCTGCCGCCGCGGCACCGGCGCCCGAGGCCGCGCCCGAGCCGGTCGTCGAGCAGCAGCCGGCCGCGACGAGCGAGGCCGACGCATCGGCGTCCGCCGTGTCGCCCGAGGGCCTCCTCGCCCTCGCGCAGCGCGTGCACGACGAGCACGTCGCCGAGGGTCAGCGCCGCAAGGACGAGCTCGTCGCCGAGGCCGAGACGCAGGCCGCCGAGATCGAGACCGCCGCGACGAAGCGTCGTGCGGACCTCGAGCGCGAGTTCGAGAAGACGAAGTCGGCCCTCGAGCAGGAGAAGTCGGACCTCGAGACGAAGATCGACGAGCTGAAGACCTTCGAGCGCGACTACCGCCTGCGCCTGCGCGGCTACATCGAGAGCCAGCTGCGCGACCTCGACCGCACGTCCTTCGCGTTCGGCGGCTCCGGCGCACCCGCGCAGCAGTAGGTGACCGCCTCCCGCGGCGTCGCCTGGCGCCTCGTCGCGCTCATCGTCGGCCTCGCCGCGGTCGTGTGGGCCGTCGACCTGCTCGTGAAGGAGTGGGTGCTCGCGACGCTGCCCGAGGGGCGGCAGGTGCAGGTGCTCGGCGAGGTGCTGCAGTGGCACTTCGTGCGCAACCCCGGTGCCGCCTTCTCGCTCGCGGCAGGCATGACGTGGATCTTCACGCTCATCTCGGCGGTCGTCGCGGTCGCGGTGGTCGTCGTCGCCTTCCGCGTGCGCTCCCTGCCGTGGGCGATCGTCCTCGGCTGCCTGCTCGGCGGCGTCGTCGGGAACCTCACCGACCGCATCATCCGCGAGCCGGGCGGCCTCCAGGGGCACGTCATCGACTTCATCCAGGTCTGGGGCTTCCCCGCGATCTTCAACGTCGCCGACATGTTCGTGGTGTGCGCCATGGGCGCGTTCATCGTGCTCGTGCTGCGCGGCGAGGGGATCGACGGGGTGCGCCGCACCGACGAGCCGGGTGCCGAGCCGGAGCCGGCTGCCGAGGAGAGCGCCGAGCCCGAGGCGCGGAGCAGCGCCGACTGATGGAGGAGCGCTCGCTCATCGTGCCGCCTGGGCTCGACGGCCAGCGCGCCGATGCCGGCATCGCCCGCGTCCTCGGGCTCTCGCGGACGGCGGTCGCCGAGGCGATCGAGGCGGGCGGCGCCGTGCAGGACGGCCGCGTGCTCGGCAAGTCGGATCGCCTGCGCGGCGACGCGTGGCTCGAGGTGCGGTGGGAGGCGAGGCGCGAGCCGACGATCGAGCCGATCCCCGTGCCCGAGCTCGGCATCGTGCACGACGACGACGACCTCGTGGTCGTCGACAAGCCCGCCGGCGTCGCCGCGCATCCCTCGATGGGATGGACGGGTCCGACGGTCGTCGGCGCGCTCGCCGCCGCCGGGTACCGCATCTCGACGTCGGGCGCCGCGGAGCGGCAGGGCGTCGTCCATCGGCTCGACGCGGGCACGAGCGGCCTCATGGTCGTAGCGAAGAGCGAGCGCGCCTACGCGTCGCTCAAGGCGCAGTTCCACGACCGCGAGGTCGAGAAGGTCTACCACGCGGCGGTGCAGGGGCGTCCGGATCCGCTGCGCGGCACGATCGATGCGCCCATCGGGCGGCATCCGAGCCACGAGTGGCGCTTCGCCGTCGTCTCGAGCGGCAAGCACGCCGTGACGCACTACGAGACGCTCGAGGCGTTCCGGGACGGCAGCCTCGTCGAGGTGCACCTCGAGACCGGGCGCACCCATCAGATCCGTGTGCACATGGCGGCGCAGCGCCATCCGTGCCTCGGCGACGCGATGTACGGCGCGGACCCGACCCTCTCGGCGCGCCTGGGCCTCGAGCGGCAGTGGCTCCACGCCGTGCGGCTCGGCTTCACGCATCCCGGCACGGGGGAGTGGCTGGAGTCGACGAGCGAGCCGTCCGCCGACCTGCGGCACGCGCTCGAGGTGCTCGAGACCTGAGCCGGGCCGCCGCCGATCGCGGCTCGTGTCGGGTCGTGTCGTGACGGTGGCCGCTCGTAGCATGGAGGTCCCATGGCCGAGCAGTTCGCGCATCTCCACGTCCACACCGAGTACTCGATGCTCGACGGCGCGGCGCACGTCGGCCCCCTCGTCGAGGCGGCGGTCGAGCAGGGCATGCCCGCCATCGCGATGACCGACCACGGCAACGTGTTCGGCGCGTTCGACTTCTGGTCGAAGGCGACGGCCGCGGGCATCAAGCCCATCATCGGCATGGAGGCGTACGTCACGCCCGGCACGCATCGCAGCGACCGCACGCGCGTCAAGTGGGGCGACGACGCCGGTGGCGACGACGTGTCGGGCGGCGGCTCGTACACGCACATGACGCTGCTCGCGGAGACGACCGAGGGCATGCACAACCTCTTCCGCATGGCGTCCCTCGCGTCGATGGAGGGCTACTACTTCAAGCCGCGCCTCGATCGCGAGCTGCTCGCCCGGTACTCGGAGGGCATCATCGCCACGACGGGCTGCGTCGGCGGCGAGGTGCAGACGCGCCTCAGGCTCGGCCAGTACGACGAGGCGAGGCGCGCCGCGGCGGAGTTCCGCGACATCTTCGGCAAGGAGCGCTTCTTCGCCGAGGTCATGGACCACGGCATCGACGTCGAGCGGCGCACGATGGGCGATCTCCTGCGCCTGGCGAAGGAGCTCGACCTGCCGCTCGTCGCGACGAACGACCTCCACTACACGCACGCCTCCGACGCGACGGCCCACTCGGCGCTGCTGTGCGTGCAGTCGGGCACGACGCTCCACGACCCGAAGCGCTTCAAGTTCGACGGCGAGGGCTACTACCTGAAGTCGGCCGCCGAGATGCGGCACATCTTCCGCGACCACCCGGAGGCGTGCGACAACACGCTGCTCATCGCCGAGCGCGCCGACGTGCGGTTCGACACCTCGGCGAACTACATGCCGCGCTACCCCGTGCCCGAGGGGCACACGGAGGAGTCGTGGTTCCGCGCCGAGGTGGCCGCAGGCCTCGAGCGCCGGTACCCGGCGGGCATCCCCGAGCGGGTGCAGGCCCAGGCCGACTACGAGATGGGCGTCATCGCCCAGATGGGCTTCCCCGGCTACTTCCTCGTCGTCGCCGACTTCATCAACTGGGCGAAGGACAACGGCATCCGCGTCGGCCCCGGACGCGGCTCGGGCGCAGGCTCGATGGCGGCCTACGCCATGCGCATCACCGACCTCGACCCGCTCGAGCACGGCCTCATCTTCGAGCGCTTCCTGAACCCGGACCGCGTCTCGATGCCCGACTTCGACGTCGACTTCGACGATCGGCGTCGCGGCGAGGTGATCCGCTACGTGACGGAGAAGTACGGCACGGAGCGCGTGGCGCAGATCGTGACGTACGGCACGATCAAGTCGAAGCAGGCCCTGAAGGACGCCACGCGCGTGCTCGGGCAGCCCTTCGGTCTCGGCGAGCGGCTCACGAAGGCGATGCCCGCGCCGATCATGGCGAAGGACATCCCGCTCTCGGGCATCACCGACCCCGAGCACCCGCGCTACAAGGAGGCGGGCGACTTCCGCGCCATCCTCGACGCGGATCCCGACGCGCGCACCGTCTACGACACCGCGCTCGGCCTCGAGAACCTCAAGCGCCAGTGGGGCGTGCACGCGGCCGGCGTCATCATGTCGTCCGACCCGCTCATCGACATCATCCCCATCATGAAGCGGGAGCAGGACGGCGCGATCATCACGCAGTTCGACTACCCGACCTGCGAGGCCCTCGGCCTCATCAAGATGGACTTCCTCGGGCTGCGCAACCTCACGATCATCTCGGACGCGCTCGACAACATCGTCGCCAACCGCGGCGAGACGCTCGACCTCGAGACGCTGCCGCTCGACGACCGCGGCGCGTACGACCTGCTCGCACGCGGCGACTCCCTCGGCGTCTTCCAGCTCGACGGCGGGCCGCTGCGCTCGCTCATGCGCCTCATGCGGCCGGACTCCTTCGAGGACATCTCCGCCCTCATCGCGCTCTACCGCCCCGGCCCCATGGGCGCGAACTCGCACACGAACTACGCGCTGCGCAAGAACGGTCAGCAGGCGATCACGCCGATCCATCCCGAGCTCGCCGAGCCGCTCGCGGAGATCCTCGAGGAGTCGTACGGCCTCATCATCTACCAGGAGCAGGTGATGGCGATCGCGCAGAAGGTCGCCGGCTTCACGCTCGGCGAGGCCGACATCCTGCGCCGCGCGATGGGCAAGAAGAAGAAGGCGGAGCTCGACAAGCAGTTCGCCGGCTTCTCGCAGGGCATGCTCGACCGCGGCTACTCGATGTCGGCGGTCGAGAAGCTGTGGGAGATCCTGCTGCCGTTCTCGGACTACGCCTTCAACAAGGCGCACTCCGCGGCGTACGGCGTCATCTCGTACTGGACGGCGTACCTCAAGGCGCACTACGCGCCCGAGTACATGGCCGCGCTGCTCACGAGCGTCGGCGACTCGAAGGACAAGATGGCGCTCTACCTCTCGGAGTGCCGTCGCATGGGCATCACGGTGCTGCCGCCGGACGTCAACGCCTCGTCGCTGCGCTTCACGGCCGTCGGCGACGACATCCGCTTCGGCCTCGGCGCCGTGCGGAACGTCGGCGCGAACGTCGTCGACGCCATCGTCGCGGCGCGGTCGCCGGAGCCGTACGAGTCGTTCCACGACTACCTGAAGAAGGTGCCGGTCGCGGCCGCGAACAAGCGCACGGTCGAGTCGCTCATCAAGGCGGGCGCCTTCGACTCGATGGGATCGACGCGGCGGGCGCTGCTCGAGGTGCACGAGGCCGCGGTCGACCAGGCCGTCACCGACAAGAAGCGCGAGGAGTTCGGTGCCGTCGGCTTCGACTTCGACGCACTGTGGGACGAGCCCGAGCATCAGCAGAAGGTGCCCGAGCGGCCCGAGTGGGTCAAGCGCGACAAGCTGGCCTTCGAGCGCGAGATGCTGGGCCTCTACGTCTCCGACCATCCCCTCGCCGGCCTCGACCTCGAGCTCGCGAAGCACGCGAGCCACCAGATCCAGACGCTCGCCGACGACTGCGAGGACGGCGACACCGTGACGATCGCGGGCCTCATCACGACGGCGCAGCATCGCGTCGCTCGGCAGTCGGGCAATCCCTACGGCATCCTCACGATCGAGGACTTCGGCGGCGAGGTCGACGTCATGGTGCTCGGCAAGACGTACACCGCCTTCCAGCACGACATGGCCGCCGATCGCATCGCCGTGGTCAAGGGGCGCTTCCGCACGCGCGACGAGGGCTTCACGCTGCACGCGAACCACCTCGAGTTCCCCGACCTGCTGCCGGTCGACGAGTCGAAGCCGCTCGAGCTGCGGCTCATGGAGCGCCGCGCGACGCTCGCCGTCACGCGCGACCTGCGGGCCGTGCTCGAGCGCCACCAGGGGCCGACGGAGGTGCGGATGCGCCTCGAGCGGCCGGGCGCGGCGCGCGTGTTCCGACTGCAGCATCAGGTGCAGATCTCCTCGGCGCTCTTCGGCGAGCTGAAGAGCCTGCTCGGCCCGTCGGCGCTCGTCTGACGCCGGCGACCGGAAGGCGAGCGGATGCCACCCGGTTCGAGGGAGCATCGTCGGCGCAATACCCTGGATGCATGCTGCGACGCCTCGATCTGTCCGCGCGCGCCGACCTCCCCGAGCTGCCCCGTGCGGCGCACGACGTCGACCGCGCGCTCGATGCCGCTCGCACGCTGATCGAGGCCGTGCGCGCCGAGGGTGCCGAGGCCCTGCTCGCGCAGGCCGAGCGCTTCGATGCCGTGCGCCCCGCTGCGCTGCGCGTGCCGCAGGCCGCGCTCGATGCGGCCCTCGCCGCGCTCGACCCTGCGGTGCGCGCGGCGCTCGAGACCGCCATCGCGCGCGTGCGCCTCGCGACGGCCGCGCAGGTGCCCCCGCCCGCGTCGACGACGCTCGCCGCCGGCGCGGTCGTCGAGCAGCGGTGGATGCCGGTCGCCCGCGCCGGCGTCTACGTGCCAGGAGGCAAGGCCGTCTACCCGTCGAGCGTCGTGATGAACGTCGTGGCCGCCCAGGTCGCGGGCGTCGAGCGCATCGTGCTCGCCTCGCCGCCGCAGGCCGACCACGACGGGCTGCCGCACCCGACGATCCTCGCGGCGGCGGCGCTGCTCGGCGTCGACGAGGTGCTCGCGGCCGGCGGTGCGGGCGCGATCGGCGCGCTCGCCTACGGCGTGCCCGGCGTCGTCGACGCCGTCGACGTGGTCACGGGGCCCGGCAACGTCTTCGTCGCCGCGGCGAAGCGCGTCGTCGGCGGGCACGTGCGCGTCGACTCCGAGGCCGGGCCGACCGAGATCCTCGTCATCGCCGACGCCACGGCCGACGCCGACCTCGTCGCCGCCGACCTCGTGAGCCAGGCGGAGCACGACGAGCTCGCCGCCGCCGTCCTCGTCACCGACTCCGTCGCGCTCGCGGATGCGGTCGACGCCGCCCTCGAGGTGCGCGTGGCGGCGACGCCCCACGCGGGGCGCGTGCGCGTCTCGCTGACCGCCGAGCAGTCGGCGACCATCATCGTCGCCGACGTCGACCAGGCGATCGCGGTCTCGGACGCCTACGCGCCCGAGCACCTCGAGATCATGACGGCCGACGACGACGCCGTGACCCGGCGCATCCGCAACGCCGGCGCGATCTTCGTCGGACCCGCGACGCCCGTGAGCCTCGGCGACTACGCCGCGGGCTCCAACCACGTGCTGCCCACGGGCGGTCAGGCGGCTCGGGTCTCGGGGCTCGGCGCCGCGACGTTCCTGCGTCCGCAGCAGGTCGTGCGCTACGACCTCGAGGGCCTGCGCGGCGTCGCGGACGCGGTCGTCGCGCTCGCCGAGAGCGAGGACCTGCCCGCGCATGCCGAGGCGATCCGAGCGAGGCTCTGACATGCACTGCCCCTTCTGCCGCCATCCCGACTCCCGCGTCGTCGACACGCGCTCGTCGGACGATGGGCTCTCGATCCGTCGCCGTCGGCAGTGCCCGCGCTGCGAGCGACGCTTCACGACGACGGAGTCGGCGAGCCTCCTCGTCGTGAAGCGCTCGGGCGTCGTCGAGCCCTTCAGTCGCGACAAGGTGATCGAGGGCGTGCGCAAGGCGTGCCAGGGCCGACCGGTGACGGACGCGGACCTCGCGACGGTCGCGCAGAGCGTCGAGGAGGCCATCCGCGCGACGGGCGTGAGCCAGATCGACGCGAACGACATCGGCCTCGCCGTGCTGCCGCCGCTGCGGGAGCTCGACGAGGTCGCGTACCTGCGCTTCGCGAGCGTCTACCAGGCGTTCGAGTCGCTCGAGGACTTCGAGTCGGCGATCGAGGGGCTGCGCCGCGACCACGGCGTGCAGCGGGCGGACGCATGAGCCTGTACGGCGCGCTGTACGACCACGTGCTCACGCGCATCGACGCCGAGCGTGCGCATCACCTTGGCGCGATCGTCGTGCGGGCCGCGGGCCGGGTGCGGCCGGGCGTGCGGACGGATCCGTCCCTCCGCGTCCGTGCCCTCGGGCGCGAGTTCCCGACCCCGTTCGGCCTCGCCGCGGGCTTCGACAAGGACGCGTCGATGATCGCGGGGCTCGGCGCGCTCGGCTTCGGGCACGTCGAGGTCGGCACCGTCACCGCCATCCCGCAGCCCGGCAACGATCGTCCGCGGCTCTTCCGCCTCGTCGCCGACGCGGCCCTCGTCAACCGGATGGGCTTCAACAACGCCGGCGCCGAGGCCGCGGCCGAGCGGCTGCGCGCTGCGCGTCGCGCGCGGTCCCGTCCCGTGATCGGCGTCAACATCGGCAAGAGCCGCGTCGTCGACGTCGACGACGCCATCGACGACTACCTCGTCTCGACGCGCCTGCTCGCGCCGCTCGCCGACTACCTCGCCGTCAACGTCTCCTCGCCCAATACGCCGGGGCTGCGCGGGCTGCAGGACGAGGAGCGTCTCGCCCCGCTGCTCGAGGCCGTCCGCGACGCCGCGGGCGCGACGCCGGTGCTCGTGAAGATCGCTCCCGACCTCGACGACGAGGCGATCGAGGGGGTCGCGACGCTCGTGCAGCGCCTCGGCCTCGCGGGCGTCATCGCGACGAACACCACGATCGCGCGCGACGGCCTCGTGTCCGACGCCGCGCTCGTGGAGGCCGCGGGCGCCGGCGGGCTCTCCGGCGCCCCGCTGCGAGCGAGGTCGCTCGAGGTGCTCCGCGTGCTCCGACGGGTGCTGCCTCGCGACGTGTGCGTCATCTCGGTCGGCGGCGTCACCACCGCCGAGCACGTGGCTGAGCGCCTGGCGGCCGGCGCGACGCTCGTGCAGGGCTACTCGGCGTTCGTGTACGAGGGCCCCGGGTGGGCGGCCCGCATCAACCGCGAGCTGCCTGCGCTGCTCGCGGCAGCGCGCGCCTGAGACGGTCCGCTAGAGCTGCGACTCGTCCTCCGCCGTCGCGTCCGGCGTCGGCGCCGGGCGCTCGTGCGTGATCGGATCGTCGTGGATCCACTCGGTGTCGGGCAGCGGCGACGCGGACTGCACGCCGCTCACCAGCCGCCCCATCTCGTCGACGGACTTCTCGGTCATGGCGACCTCCTTCGTGCTCCTGTGGACGCTACGCCCGCTCGTGACCCGGGGGAAGGGGGTGGCCGGGGACCCAGCAGCGCACGCGATCGCGGTAGGCGGCGTAGTCGGCTCCGAAGCGCGCGAGCAGATCCGCCTCCTCCTCGGGCCGCACGACGTGGTTCCACACGAGCGAGCCGGCAGCGGCCCACACGACGACCATCCACGAGCCGATCGCGAGCCCCACGGCGATGCCCTGCACGATGCCGGCGATCGCCATGGGGTTCCGCACCCACCGGTACGGGCCCGCGACGACGAGCCTGCGCGGCTGCGCCGACGGCAGCGGCGTGCCCTCGCCGTACGTGACCATCGCGCGCGCCGACGCGATCCCGAGGACGCTCGCAGCGACGAAGAGCAGGATGCCCGCCGCCTGCACGATGGGCGGTGGCTCGACGCGCAGCTGCCATCGAGCCTCGACGAGCGCGATGAGGATCGGGAGCACGATGAGGAAGGTGCCCCAGAACACGACGATCTGCCCCGCGGTGCGGGCGCCGTTGGCGCGCGCCGCCGCGACGGGGGCGACGGCGAAGGCGAACGGGCCGCGCACGACGAGCTCGCTCGGGACGCGGCCGAGCAGCACGAGGCATGCCGCAGCGACGCTGGCCGCTGCAGCTGCGAGCATGAGCACGGCGCCGATGCCCGCGAGCTGCGTGACGGTCGCGTAGCCGGCCATGCCGACCGCGACGAGCAGCGTCCACGCCGTCACGAGCCACGCCGCCCATCGGATGCCGGCGGCGGCGATCGCCGATGCTGCGACGAACAACGGGATGTCGAACGCGGCGACGAGCACGGGCGGTAGGTCGCCGAGCGTCGCCTCGCGCACGCCGGGGACCACGAACACGGCGATCCACCACGCGGCGCCGGCGAGTGCCTGCACGCCGAAGTACGCTCGGCCGAGGCGACGAAGGCGATGGTCGGGCGGCGGCGATGCGGGCGCGCTCGAGTCCATGCAGCGAGGGTATCCATGCGACGGAGCGGTGCCCGCAGCACGGTCGGCGGGCCGTGCGGCGGGTCGTCGGGGCCGTTCGTCGCGCGCGCGAGCTCGGGCTGCGACCAGTCCGGGAGCCGCAGGGCTCGGGAGCCGAGAGGAAGCGGACTCGGCGACCGCTGGAAGGTCGGCTGCTGGAAGCCGGAGCCGGCGTCCGTCGCGGCGGTCGGTGGACCCCATGCGTCGGCTGCTGCGATGGCAGCGGTCGACTCGGATGCGTCGGTGAAGGTGGGTCCGGTCGCTGGTGGTCGGTCGACGTAGTCCTCGCCCAGCGGTGATCGCCAGTGGAGGTGGCCGGGTCGTGGTTGGTGGACGGTCCAGGCGGTGGCGTGCTTGAGGGTGTGGCGGCGTCTGCAGAGGTGGGCGAGGTTGCTCAGGCTGGTGGTGCCGCCGTGGTCCCAGGCGATGGTGTGGTCGACGTCGGCGGTGCGTGCGTGGGATGCGCAGCCGGGGAATCGGCAGTGCTGGTCGCGGGCGATGAGCAGCCGGCGTTGGGCGGCGGTGGGCTGGTAGGTGTCGACCTCGACGACGGTGCCGCGGATCGGGTCGGTGAGCAGTCGCTCCCAGGTCGCGGCGACGACGGCGAGGATGCGGGCGGTCTCCGCGTCGATGGGCTGGACGCCGTCGAGCGTGGCGGGTGCGTCGTCGTGCCCGGTGAGGGTCGTGACGGGGATCGTGACCTGCACGACCGGACGGACCGTCGAGAGCAGACCTGCATGCTCGGTCGCATCGTCGGCGCCGACGCTCTGGGTGGCGCCATCCGGCGCGCCGCTGCCGGTGAGGAGGAGCTCGCAGAATGCGTCGGCGCGCCATTGGTCGATGGTGCGCGGGTCGTCCTTGGGCTTGGTGCGGGCGCCGGCGCGGAGGCGGTGGTCGATGCCGTGCGCGAGGACTGCGGGGACGTAGGCGCCGATCCACGCCATCCCGTCGTCGGCGGGTTCGATGGTCACGCGTCTGTCGTCGCGGGCGGCGCGGTGGCGGTCGACGAGCGGCTCGGCCAGTTGCGCATCCGCAGCCTTCCGGGCAGCCTTCGCGACGCGGGCGGGCGTGGTCGTCTCGGCGAGGGCGACCATCCGCTCCTCGTAGGCGGCGCGCTGCTCCGCGGTCACGTCGGAAGACGAGAGGACCGAGCCTGCCTCCGTGATCGCGCGCACATGGCCGCGGCTGATGCGTCCGTCGGCGAACGCGTCGAGCACGAGCGGCCACGTGTCGACCAGGTGCATCGCATCGCCGATCTGCCGCTCGACCGTGCGATCCGACACGCGCGCCTGGACGCCGATCTCGGCGGCGATGGATCGCAGCTCCATCGCCGACCGCTCGCTCGACCCACCCCCGGCACGCTCGAGCGCGAGATGCCCGAGGGACGCGAGGAGCCGCAGCTCGTAGGCTTCGAGCGCCTGCCTGCCGAAGCGGAGCGCGGCGAGCTGGGAGAGGGCGTTCGCCTCGATCGCGGCCAGCGCGGCAGGGTCAGGACCCGGTGCCGTGCCGTCGATCTCCTGCGCCATGACCCGACTCTGCCAGCGACCACCGACACGGAACCCCCGGCGCGGATGGCCGGTTCGGGAGGGTCGGTGCTCCTTTCGAGGCTCGCTGCGCTCGCACCTCAAGGAGCGGTTCGGGGGAGCGGCACGGGACGGTCGGAGCGAGCGCAGCGCGCGTCTCGAAGGGTCCACCTCGAGGAGCGGTTCGGGGAGGTGGCGCGGGTCAGTCGGGTGGCCGGAGTGGGAGGGTCGGTGCTCCTTTCGAGGCTCGCTGCGCTCGCACCTCAAGGAGCGGTTCAGGGGAGCGGCACGGGACGGTCGGAGCGAGCGCAGCGCGCGTCTCGAAGGGTCCACTTCAAGGTGCGGTGCGGGGAGGTGGCGCGGGTCAGTCGGGTGGCCGGGGTGGGAGGGTCGGTGCTCCTTTCGAGGCTCGGTGCGCTCGCACCTCAAGGAGCGGTTGGGAGAGACGGCACGGGTCAGGCGGGTGGCCGGGGTGTGAGGGTCGGTGCTCCTTTCGAGGCTCGCTGCGCGGGTCCTGAGGAGCGAGCGCAGCGAGCGTCTCGAAGGGCGCACCGCAAGGAGCGGTGGGGAGGAGCTGGGAGATCGCCATTCGCGGCCGGGTTGCTCCTCACGCCGCGGCTCAGCGATCGGGGAGCGGGGTCAGGTCGTCGAGCGACTTGTCGGGGCGCAGGCCGCGCCACACGGGCTGGCGGAATGCGCCCGCCTCCGTCACCGCAGTGAAGCGCACCTCGCCGACGGCGGCGCGCATCCACGTCATCGCCCTCGCGACGTCGGGCGGCACGTCGTCGACGGCGCGGGAGGCGCGCGTCTGGTCGGGCAGCCGCTCGCGGATCGTCGCGCGATCGCGGGCCGAGAAGCCCGTGCCGACGCGGCCGGCGTAGCGCAGCCGCCCGTCCGCGTCCGGCGCCGCCAGCACGAGCGAGCCGAAGGTGCGGCCGAGCGAGCCCTCGCCGGGCAGCCATCCGACGACCGCGACCTCGTGCGTGCGCACGTGCACGACCTTGCGCCAGTCGTCGCTGCGCGCGCCCGGCTGATACGTCGACGACAGGCGCTTGGCCACGAGCCCCTCGATGCCGAGCCGCTGCGACGCCTCGACGATCGCCGCCGCCGACCCCGAGAGCTGCTCGGTGATCGCGACGCGATCGGAGGGCACGACGATGCGCTCGAGCTCCTCGCGCCGCTCGGCGAGCGGCAGGCGCAGGAGCGAGCGTCCGTCGACCTCGAGCGCGTCGAAGAGCACGAGGGCCACGGGCTCGCCGCGGTCGACGGCGCGCCCACGCGCGCGAGGGTCGCCAAGCCGGCCCTGCAGCGAGGAGAAGTCGCCGCCGCCAGCGCCTGCGACGAGCTCACCGTCGACGATGGCGCGCTCCGCGGTCACCGCCTGCCGGATGGGCGCGAGCAGCTCCGAGAACCCGTCCGTGAGCGACTGGCCGGACCGCGACCGCAGCCGCACGTCGTCGCCGTCGACGGTCACGAGCGCGCGCCATCCGTCCCACTTCGGCTCGAACACCCATCCGTCGCCGACGTCGGCGAGCGAGCGCGTCGACGCGAGCATCGGCGACGGCGTGCGCGGCACGGCAGCACCGCGCGAGCGCTGCGATCGCTCTGCCGACGCCGTCGGCAGCCGCATGCGGTGGCACAGCCACTGGTCGCCGTCGGTCTGCACGAGCGCGATCCGCACGGGCGAGCCGCCGAGGCCGCCGTCGGGTCGCCCGTGCAGCGTGACGGCCTTCAGGCCCGGATCCCAGTCCTTCACGGTGTAGTCGCCGGCATCCCAGATGCGGATCTCGCCCGCGCCGTACTCTCCCTTCGGGATCACGCCCTCGAAGCGGCCGTACTCGAGCGGATGGTCCTCGGTGCGCACCGCGAGCCGATCCTTCTCGCCGGAGGTCGGGATGCCCTTCGGGATCGCCCACGACATGAGCACGCCGTCGTGCTCGAGCCGGAGGTCCCAGTGGAGGCTCGAGGCGTGATGCTCGTGGATCACGAAGGAACGGCCGTACGTCGGCTGCGGCGCCTCGTCGGGCACGGGCTCCGGGGTGCGGTCGGCGGAGCGCTTCTGGCGGTACACGGCGAGACGGTCGACCATGGGCGGTGGCGCGAGGGGCGCGAGGAGGTCGCCGTCGCGGGCGACGCGCTCGAGCACCTCGCGGTAGGTGAGCTGCGCGAGCCCGTCCGACTCGATCTCGCGCCACGTGCGCGGTGCCGCGACGGTCGGCGTCGGGCGTCCGCGCAGCGAGTAGGGCGCGACGGTCGTCTTGGCGCCGGAGTTCTGGCTCCAGTCGACGAGCACCTTGCCGACACGGCTCGCCTTGCGCTGCGACGAGACGACGAGATCGGGATGCAGCTCCTCGAGCGACACGGCGATCGCCTTCGCGAGCGCGGACGCCTGCTCCGCATCCAGGCCGTCGATGCGCGCGTAGAGGTGGATGCCCTTCGAGCCGCTCGTGACGGGCAGCGGCCGCAGCCCCATGTCCTCGAGCAGGTCGCGCGCGAGCAACGCCACCTCCTGGCACTGCGCCAGCCCGGCGCCCTCGCCGGGGTCGAGGTCGAGCACGAGCCGGTCGGGATCGCGGCGCGCGCCGTCCGGACCGAAGCGCCACTGCGGCACGTGCAGCTCGAGCGCCGCCATCTGCGCGAGCCATGCGAGCGTCGCGGCGTCCTCGACGAGCGGGTACTCCTTCGGCCCCTCCTTGTGCTCGATGGGTCGGCGGGGGATCCACGAGGGCGCACCCTGCTCGAGCGCCTTCACGAAGAAGACCTCGCCGGGGTCCTCGGCCGTGCCGACGCCGTGCACCCAGCGCTTGCGGGTCACGGGGCGGTCGCGCACGTGCGGCAGCATGACGGGCGCGACCTCCTGCAGGTACGCGATGACGTCGGCCTTCGTCGTGCCTGCGTCGGGGTAGAGCACCTTGTCGAGGTTCGACACGCCGAGCGTGCGACCACCGACGCGCACGCTCTGCTCGGCCACGCGCGACTCCTCAGGCCGACTTCGAGCGCTTCGAGCCCGAGCCCTTCGCGCCCTTCGCGTCGGCCTTCGCGCCCTTGCGGCGCTCGACGGACCGCTGCAGCGCCTCCATGAGGTCGAGCACCTCGGCCTCCTCGGCCTCCTCGCCGAACGTCGCGGCCGTGTCGATCGCATCGCCCTGCTCGAGCTTCGCGTCGACGAGCTGCCGCAGCTGCACCTGGTAGTCGTCCTCGTACTCCTCCGGCGCGAAGTCGCCCGAGAGCTCCTTGACGATCGCCTTCGCGAGGTCGAGCTCCTTCGCGGCGATGCGCGGACGCTCGTCGAGCGAGGCGAACTCGGCGGCGCGGATCTCGTCGTCCCACAGCATCGTCTGCACCATGAGCACGTCGTCGTGCACGCGCAGCACGGCGAGGCGCTGGCGCTGGCGGATCGAGATGCGCACGATCGCGGTGCGGGCGGTCTCGTCGAGCACGCGTCGCAGCAGCGTGTACGCCTTGAGCGCGGAGCCCGTGGGCTCGAGGTAGTACGACTTCTCGAGTCGGATGGGGTCGATCTGCTTCGACGGCACGAACTGCACGACCTCGATCTCGCGCGAGCGCTCGACGGGCAGCGACTTCAGGTCCTCGTCGCGCAGCACGACCGTCTTGCCGTCCTCCTCGTACGCCTTGTCGATGTGCTCGTACGGCACGACCTCGCCGCACACCTCGCACTTGCGCTGATACCGGATGCGGCCGCCGTCCTCGTCGTGCACCTGATGCAGCCGCACGTCGTGGGTCTCGGTCGCCGAGTAGAGCTTCACGGGGACGTTGACGAGCCCGAAGGCGATGGATCCCTTCCACATGGCGCGCATGCAGCCATGCTGCACCGGCGTCGAACCTTCGACAAGGCCTCGAGGGATGCGGTGCTCAGGTTGCCGCGACGCTCGGATGCGAGCATGGCGGGCGACGAGAGGGGCGGCATGGCGCAGCGGCGACGGCGATCGTGGCGCGACCACGACCGCGGCCGCTCCGCCGAGGCGGCGTCGCGGGTCGACGACGGGTCGGAGCGCTGGCGTCGTCCTCGTGCCCGGACGCGGGTTGCGACGCCGCCCGAGCCCGTGGGGCCGCCGCCGCCCGTGCGACGGCTGCTCGTCGAGGTCGACGGCTCGCCCGTCGAGGTGGGCTCGCTGCGCGTGGAGGGCGAGCCGAGCCCGCAGGAGCTGCTCGGCTCCCTCGCCACGCTCGGACTGGACGATCTCGACGCCGAGGTGCGCGCGTCCCAGGCCGCCCTCGCCGCGTCGCTGCGCGTCGAGCGCTCGCCGCGGACGGCGCTGCTGCGGGCGCTCGCGGTCGCGCGGCGGGTGCTGCGATGGCGCGGATGGCCTCCGGTCGCGGGTCTCGTGGGATTCGCCGCAGCGCTCGTGGTCCTCTGCGCCCCCATCTGGGTCTCGGCGCGGCGGGACGTCGACCTGCGCGGCGAGCTGGAGGCGACCGCGCTGCTCACGGGCGCGGGCGCGTTCGTGCTCGTCGGGCTGCCGCTCTCGCTCACCATCGAGCCGAGGCGGCCGACGGCGGCACCGGCCGGCCGGCCGGGCGTCGGCGCGGGCGGGGTGCTGCTCATGGTCGGCCTCCTCGTCTGGATGCTCGTGCCGATCGTCGTGCTCGTCGTCCGCACGTCGTCCCTCTCGGCGTGGCAGCCCGGCATCGTCGCCGGGCTCGCGGTGCACGCGGCCGCGCTCGTCGCCTGGGTCGTGCTGCTGATCGTGCTGCGGCGTGGGCCGATCGTGCTCGAGCCCGCGGCGCACGCGCCGAGCGCGCGCACGGCGCCGCCCGAGCAGGCGATCGTCGCGCTCGAGCGCACGTTCCGAGGGCGCCTGGCGGCGCTGGATGCGGGCGACTGGACGGCGCTGCGCTCCGCGGTGGCGTCGCAGACCGACCGGCTCGTCGCATCCGGCACCGTCGATGCGGGCGCGCGAGCGGCGATGCTGCGCGTGGGTCCGACCGGCGTCGCGCTCGACGCCGCGCTCGCCGCGCGGCTCGCGCACGACCCGTCGGTCGAGGTCGTGCTCCGGCCGCACCTCCCGGTGCCGGTCGTCGCCGCCGTCATCGGCGGCCGGCCGCGCTCGGCTGGGCTCGTGCGCCGCGTCGTGCGCGAGGTGGCGGGGGAGCGGCTCGCCGTCGGCCTGCCCTTCGACGCAGCCGTGCTCGTCGACCTCGTCGCCGCGGCGCGCGTGCCCATCCTGGCTCGCGATCGCAGACTCGCCATCGCGCTCTCGCGCCTGTGGCCGACCGTCGTCCTCGCGGGCTGGGGCACGGCGCTCGGCAGCCTCGCCGCGACGCTCGCATGGCTGCCCGAGGCAGCGGCGTTCCGCGAGCCGACGTCGCCGTCCGCCGCCGTCGCCTTCGCATGGATCGCCGCGGTGCTGCTCGCGCTCGTCGACGTGCGCGAGCGCGTCGGATCCCTGCGCGCGCGCCCGACGACGCTCGGGTGGATTGCAACGGCGGCGTGCGCGGGGATCGCCGCCTCCCTCGTCGCCGGAGCGGGCGCGTCCTCGCCCTACCTCCGCGGCCTTCGCGCCGGGGACGTCGCGATGCTCGCGGTCGTCGCGCTCGTCGCGCTCGCGGCCGGTGGGTGGCGCGTCGCGGAGGCGCTCGGCGGTCGACGGCACGACGCGGTGCATCCGGGATCCGCCGAGTGGCCCCTCTCGCGTGCACGCGCCGCGCAGGTGGAGGCGGATCGCCGGCGTCGAGCCCTCGTGCAGGACGCGCTGCTCGACGAGGTCGCCGACGAGCTCGAGCCCGCGCTCCGCCTCGCGGTCGACCTCGGCAGGCTCGACGCGGCGGTGCTGAACTCCGTCGCCACCGCCGCCCGCCGCGCGAGCTGGTCGAGGGAGGCGGACGCGCGCGACGCCGACGACGCCTGATCCGCCGCACCCGCGACCCCTTGGCAGCGGAGCGCGGAGCGTGGGATCGTGAGCCCTGGACGAGGGGAGCGCCCCATGACGGCGGATCGGCGCGATGCCGACGCCGCGAGCGCCCTCGAGCGTCGCTGGTCGCGCCACGACGACGGCGCCCAGGACGCGGGCGCCGTGCGCGCACCCGACGCCCCCGCGCATCCCGGGCTGGGCGCCGCGAGCGCCACGATCGCCGTGCTCGACGTCGACCCCCGCGCGTCCCTGTCCGACCAGGCGCTGCGCGACGCGCTCGCGACGCTCGTGCTCACCCGGTCCGATGCCGAGCTGCGCCGAGCGCAGGAGGCCCTCGTCGGCGCGTTCGCGGTCGCGGGCACCACGCTCGGCCGCATCGCGCGCCTGGAGGGCCGTGCGCGCGCCGCCGGCCGGCGCCTCGGGCTCGCAGGGCGCGTCGCGGGCGTCGCGCTCGCGATGGCGGCCGTCATCGGCACGGTCGGCGCGCCCGTCTGGCTCGTCGCGACCGACGGCGAGACGCTGCGCGACGACCTCGGCGCCTGCGCGCTCGTCGCCGGCCTGTCCGCGCTCGTCGTCGCGAGCACGGTGCTCGCGACCGGCGAGGCGGGCAGGGAGCGCGGCGGAGCCCTGCGCGCGCTCGCGCCGCTCGAGCTCGCAGCGGGCCTCGTGTCGCTCATGCTGTGGGCGGCGACGTTCGCGATCGTCGTGCTGCGCGCCGGCGAGCTCCAGGCCTTCTCGCCCGCCGTCGCCGCCGGCCTCCTGCTGCAGTGCCTCGCAGGGGTCGTCGGCGTCTGCGCCGTCGTCGTGGCAGTCGCGCCGCAGCTGCTCGGGCGCTCGGCGGCCGAGCCGTCGCTCGGGGTCGTGCTCGCCACCCCGAGCGTGCGCCTGCGCGCGCTCGCCGCGCGCTTCGACGACAGCATCCGCTCGCTCGACGCCGCGGAGGGCCGCGAGCTCGTCGAGGCCATGCGGGCATGGACGGCGCGTCTGATCGAGCGCGGCATCCTCTCGACGCGGGCGTGGGATGCGGTCGCGCGCATCGACGTGCGACGCCTGCGGCTCGACGCGCACCTCGCGGCGCGCTGCGCGCTCGCCCCCGACGCGCCGGTCGTGCTGCGCCCGTCGCTGCCGATCGGCGCCGTCACGGCGGTGCTCGACGGTGGCGCGCACGGCGGCAGGCTCGTACGGCGCATCGTGCAGGCCGTCTCGGGACGGCGGTCGCGTCGACACGTGCCGTGGGAGGCGGGCATGCTCGTCGACCTCGTCGCCGCGGCGCGCGTGCCCGTGCTCGAGGACGACGCCCCGCTGCCGATCGTGCGCGCATACGGCCGCACCGTGCTGCTGGTCGTCGCGTCCTCCGCGATCGCCGCGGCGACGTGGGCGCTCGGCGCGTGGAGGGCGGTCGCGGCCGACGCCACCGACGTCGCAGCGCCCGCGGCGACGCTCGCGCTGCTCGGGCTCGCCGCAGCGCTCGTCGCGGCCGCCGACGTGCTCGAGCGCGCCGGTGGGGTCCGATCGGCGCCGACGACGACGGCGTGGGCGATCCTCGCCCTCGCGGCAGGCGCGGCGAGCGGGGTCGTCGCCGCCGCGACCCCGTACTCGGCCTACCTCGTGCAGGCGCGTGCGCCGTGGGCGGTCGCGCTCGCCGCGCTCGCGGTCGCCGCGGCGCCCCCGTGCGTCGTGCGTCTCGCGGCACGGCTGCGCGGACGCCCGCACGACGCCGTGCAGTGGACGTCCGCGTCCTGGCCCATGACGCGCGCGTCGGTCGACGCGCACGAGGCGCGCCGCCGCGCGCGGATCGCGGCGGCCTCGGCCGCGCACGTCGACGCGCTCGTCGAGCGCGTCGCGCCGGCCATCGCCCTGGCGGTCGACGTGGGGCTGCTCGAGCCGCGCGTGCTCGCATCCCTGCCGCACCCCGCCCGCCACGCCGCACCTGCGGAATGCGCGCCGACCGCCGCGGGTTCGCCCTCGCGATGAGCACCTCCAGCGCCCCTGCCGCCTCCGCCGTCGGCCTCCGATCCGAGCGCGGGCCGCTGCTGCTCGCGATGATGCTCTCGACGGGCCTCGTCGCCATCGATGCGACGATCCTGTCGACGGCCGTGCCGACGATCGTCGACGACCTCGGCGGCTTCGCGTCGTTCCCGTGGCTGTTCTCGATCTACCTGCTCACGTCGTCGGTGACGACGCCGATCTACGCGAAGCTCGCCGACACGATCGGTCGCAAGCCGGTCATGCTCTTCGGCATCGGGGCGTTCCTCGTGGGCTCGCTGCTGTGCGGCGTCGCGTGGGACATGCCCTCGCTCATCGCCTTCCGGGCGGTGCAGGGCATCGGCGCCGGCGCGATCCTGCCGGTGTCGATGACGATCGTCGGCGACGTCTACACGCTCGAGGAGCGGGCTCGCGTCCAGGGCTACCTCGCGTCCGTGTGGGCGATCTCGGCGGTGGTGGGCCCCACCCTCGGCGGGATCTTCGCCCAGCTCGACGCGTGGCGCTGGATCTTCCTCGTCAACGTGCCGCTGTGCATCCTCGCGGGGTGGCTCGTGATCACGCGCTTCCAGGAGCGCGTGGAGCGCACGACGCATCGGCTCGACTGGCTGGGAGCGCTGCTGCTCACCGGCTCGCTTTCCCTGCTCATCCTCGGCGTGCTCGAGGGCGGGCGCGCATGGGCGTGGGCGTCGCCGATCTCGATCGCCGTCCTCGGCGTCGGCGCCGTGCTGCTCGCGCTCTTCGTCGTCGTCGAGCGCCGCGCCGCGGAGCCGATCCTCCCGCCGATGCTGCTCACACGACCGCTGCTGCGCACGACGGCGCTCATGGGCCTCGCGATCGGCGGCGGCCTCATCGGCCTCACCGCCTACGTGCCGACCTACCTCGAGGGCTCGATCGGCCTCGCGCCGATCTGGGCCGGCCTCGCGCTCGCGACCCTGACGATCGGATGGCCGATCGCCGCCTCGTTGTCCGGCCGCCTGTACCTGCGCATCGGCTTCCGCGCCACGACCATCGTGGGCGGCGTCATCCTCGTCGTCGGCGCGGTGACGCTCGCCGCGCTCGCAGGAGCTCCGTCGCCGTGGATCGTCGGGGCGCTGTGCCTCCTCGTCGGGCTCGGGTTCGGATTCACCGCCGTGCCGAGCGTCGTCGCCGCGCAGGCGAGCGTCGACTGGTCCGAGCGCGGCGTCGTCACGGGTGCCCAGATGTTCTCGCGCTCGATCGGCCAGGCGATCGGCGCCGCCGTGCTCGGCGCGCTGGCGAACGCGACGGTGGATGCCGCGGGTGGCGACGCGAGCGACCCCGCGACGATCGTCTCCGCCTCGCAGGTCGTCTTCGTCGGCACGGCCGTGCTCGCGGTGCTCGTGCTCGTCGCGGCCATCGCGATGCCCCGCGATCGCGGCGTGCACGCGGCGCAGGCCGCCGAGGAGCCGGCGGCGGGCTAGTCGGAGCGCGCCCGCAGGCGCGCGCCGATGCCGAGCGCCCACATGCCGCAGGCGACGAGCGCCGCCACCGCCGCGGCGACGAGCCCCGCGACCGCGCCCGCGACGAACTCGAACACGAACGCCGCGACGCCGATCACGAGCAGCGTCACGACGACGAGCGTGGCGAGCAGGAGCCGGTTGCCCAGGCGCACGGTCGCGGCCTTCACGCGCCTGCGGAACAGCAGCCGGTGCACCGCGACCGGTGCGAGGCCGAGGAGGGTCGCGAGCGCCGCGAGCCCCACGAGCACGAGGTAGTGCACGACGAGCTCGGGCGTGAGGTCCTCGAACCGCGACTGGAAGGCGACGGCGAGCAGGAAGCCCGAGATCAGCTGCGTGCCCGTGAGGGCCACGCGCAGCTCCTGCAGGATGTCCTGCCAGTTGCGGTCGAGCCGCTCGTTCGCGGTCTCGTCGCGGCCGTCGCCGGGCACGTCGTCGTCCATTCGCTCATCCTGCACGCGCATGCGCAGCCGGTCGCGCGACGCGCGGGCGCGATCAGTGCGAGCGGATGCGGTCGACGAGCTGCTGCTTGCGCAGCCCGGAGTAGCCCGTGATGCCGAGCTCCTTCGCGCGCGCCCTGAGCTCGGGGACCGTGCGATCCTCGAGGTCCTCGGCCGTGCCGCCGCGACGCCCGACGGCCTTCCGTCCGTCGCGTGCGGCCGCGTTCGCGATGCGCGCGGCCTTCTCGGCGCTCGCGCCGTCCTCACGCAGCTCGCGGTAGAGCTCCTCGTCCTTGATGCTGGGGTTCGGCATGCTCCCACGCTCGCGCTCGACGACGGGTGGGGCGAGGGGCTTGACGCGAGCGCGAGGCCGTCCGAAGGCGTTCCCTACCGCACGCGCATCCGGGCGCGCAGCGCGCCGAGCCCGCGCGCGGGCACGCTCACGAGCACGATGCCGACCGCGACCGCCGCGAGGCCCGCCCACGCGAGGGCCGAGAGGCGCTCCTGCACCACGACGACCGCGAGCAGCGTCGCGACGACCGGCTCGGCGAGCGCGAGCGTCGTCGCCGTCGAGGCGGTGAGGGCGCGCAGCGCGAAGCCGAACAGCAGATACGACGCCGCCATCGGCACGAGCGCGAGGTACGCGACGGTGAGGGCGCCGTGGCCGGAGGCGAGCGGCCCCGGGCCGAGCAGCAGGAAGAGCGGCAGCATGACGGCGCTGCCCACGAGGAAGACGGCCGCCATCGACCCCTGCGACGATCGGCCGCCGGCGATGAGGCGCGCACCCGAGTACGAGTAGAGCGCGTAGCCGACGCCCGCGGCCAGCGCGAGGAGAATGCCGGCGATGGGGTTCGTCCCCGTCGTCGACTCGCCGGATGCGACCGCGAGCGCAGCGACGCCGACCGCGGCGATCGCCGTGGCGATGCCCCAGCGCACCGTGGGCCTGCGTCGATCGAGCGCCCACTCGAGCGCCGCCGCGAAGATCGGACCCGAGCCGAGCGCGAGCACGTTGCCGACCGCGACGCCCGCGAGGTCCATCGCCGGGTAGTACGCGGTGGGGTAGAGCACGGCGCCGGCGCCGCCAGCGAGCAGCCAGCCCCACGCGCGCCGGTCGCGCAGCACCCGCGCCACGGCGCGCCACGAGATGACGGCGAGCACGAGGCCGCCGAACCCGAACGTCGCCATGCCGATGAGCAGCGGCGACGAGCCCTCGGGTGCGAAGTGCGCGACGGTGCCGGTCGTGCCCCACAGCACGGCCGCGGCGAGCACGGCGGCGGTGTGCCGGGGCCGCGGATCGCTCACGCCTCCGAGCCTAGGCGGCGCGCGCCGCGACGATGCTCCAGGCGGTTGCAGGATGCGTCGGGGAGGATGTGCGCGTGCGACGCATCCGATCCCTCCTCCACGGCATGTCGATCCTCGCCGCAGGGCTGCGCCTCAGCTGGCGCAACCCGCGCCTGGCGATCCTCGGCATGGTGCCGCCGATCGTCGTCGGCGTCGCCTTCGTCGTCGGCCTCGTCGTGCTCGGCCTCAACGCCCTCTCGCTCGCGACCGCGCTCACGCCGTTCGCCGACGGCTGGGCGGATCCCTGGCCCGACGTGACGCGGGTCGTGCTCGCGATCGCGATCGTCGCGGGCGCCGGCGTGCTCGGGGTGCTGCTGTTCGCCGCCGTGACGCTGCTCGTCGGCGCCCCGTTCTACGAGCGCATCTGGCGGCGCGCGGAGGACGAGCTCGGCGGCATCCGCGACGAGGTCGAGCTCTCGATCGGCCAGTCGATCGCCAAGGGCATCGACGACGGCCTGCGCCTGGCGGGCGTCGCGATCCTCACGGGCCTCGTCGTCGTGCTGCTCGGCCTCATCCCGGGCGTCGGCACGATCCTCGGCTGGGTCGGCGGGGCGCTCGTGGGATCGCGCGCGCTCGCGGTCGAGCTCTCGGGCATGCCCGCCGACGCGCGCGGGCTGAGCCTCGACGAGCGGCGCAGGCTGCTCGACGCCGCGCCCGACGTCGCGCGCGGCTTCGGCCTCGCCGTCTACCTGCTCTTCCTCGTGCCCGGCGGCGCCGTGCTGTGCACGCCCGCCGCGACGGTGGGCGGCATGCTGCTCGTGCGCGAGCTCCGCGGCGAGCCGACGGGACCGCTCGCCCGCGATCGAGCGGTCGCGGACGAGGCGCCGCCCCCGCCGCCGCTCGCGTAGGCTTGGCGCAATGTCGGGCCCCTTCACCGTGCGTGCCGCCACTCGCGACGAGATCGGCGACTGGGACGATCTCATCGCCCGGAACCCGGACGGCGGGCACATGGTGCAGTCGGCGGCGTTCGCCGAGGTCAAGCGCGGCGACGGCCTCGAGCCGCGCTTCCTCGTGATCGAGGGTCCGCAGACCATCCACGTGCTCGCGCTCGAGGGCCGCGTGTGGCTCGGACGCTACTGGTACGTGCCGCTCGGTCCCACGGGCGACGACCTCGAGGGCATCGTCGCGGCGCTGCGGGCCTACGCGCGCGCGCAGCCGGGCCTGCTCGTCGTGAAGATCGAGCCGCGGCTCGAGCGCACGGACGCGCTCGTCGCGCGCCTGACGGCGATGGGCCTCGAGCCGAGCCGCGACATGCAGGTGCAGACGCACACGGTCGTGCTCGACCTCGCGCAGGGTGCGGAGGCGCTGCTCGCGTCGTTCTCGCAGTCGACCAGGCGCCACATCCGCAAGGCGGAGCGCGACGGCTATCGCGTCGAGCGGGTCGACGTCACGCCCGAGACGCGCGACCGCATGCACGCCATGATGCAGACGGTCGCGGGCGGCAAGGGCATGGAGGGCATGCGCGAGCGCGCCTACTACGACCGCTTCTGGCAGGCGTTCGCCGACCACGGCACGGGGCAGCTCTACCTCGGCTTCGACGACGACGGCGACGAGCCGCAGGCGGGGATCTTCGTGACCTTCTCGGGGCGCACCGCCGTCTACAAGGACGGCGGATCCCGCCCGGATCGGCGCATCGCGGGCGGCGCGCCCCTGCTGCTCTACACGGCGATGCAGGACGCCATCGCGCGGGGCTGCACCGCCTTCGACCTCGCGGGCACGCCGCCGGCGGATCGACTCGACGATCCCGAGCATCCGTTCCACGGGCTCGGCCAGTTCAAGACGCGCTTCGGGCCCGTGACGAGCCACCTGCCCTCGTTCGACCTCGTGCTGCATCCCGTGCGGCACCGACTCTGGGAGCATGGCCTGCGCAGGATCGAGTGGCGGCTGCGGCCGGGACCGGACACGCTGCGATGACGGGGGAGACGGTGCACGAGCTGCGCGAGGCGACGGCGGCCGAGATCGCCGACTGGGACGCGCTCGTGGCGCAGAACCCCGACGGCGGGCAGTTCACCCAGACGCTCGCGTTCGCCGAGGTCAAGCGGTGGGACGGCTTCCGCACCCACCACATGGTCTACGACGGCGACGAGCCGGTGCGCGCGCTCGTGCTCGAGCGGCACGGCGTCGTCGGCCGCTTCTGGTACGTGCCGTCGGGCCCGTGGCATCCGCGCCTCGACTCGATCGTGGCGGCGACGCGCGCCTACGTCGAGCGGCACCGCCGCGACCTCGTGTCGGTGAAGCTCGAGCCGCGCCTGCGACGCACCGACGAGCACATGGCGCTGCTGCGCGACGCCGGGCTCGTGGAGGCCGACGACGTGCAGATCCACACGCACACGGTGATCGCGGACCTCGCGCAGGGCCCGGACGCGCTCTTCGCGAGCTTCTCGAAGGCGGCGCGCAAGAACATCCGCCACGCCGAGCGCGAGGGCTACACGGTCGAGCGCGTCGAGCCCACGCCGGCGCTCATGGACCAGATGTGGGCGCGCATGCAGACGATCTCGGGCGGTCGCGGTCTCGCCGGCATGCGCGGCGAGGAGTACTACCGCACGGTGTGGAAGGCCTTCACCGACCACGGCATGGCCGACTGGTGGGTCGGCGAGGACGGCGGCGACGGCCCCCAGACCATCACGTTCACGATCCCGTTCGGCCGCGACGTCATCGACAAGGACGAGGGATCGAGGCCCGACCGGCGCATCAACGGCGGCGCCCACCTGGGCCGCTGGACCCGCATGCGCCACTACGCCGAGCGGGGCTTCGAGGGCTTCGACATGATGGGCGCGCCGCCGTCATGGCGCAAGGACGACGAGACGCACTTCATGCACTCGCTCGCGCGCTTCAAGACCCAGTTCGCGCCGATCGCCGACTTCGTGCCCTCGTTCGACCTCGAGCTGAAGCCCGGCAGGCAGCGGCTGTGGGACCGCTACGTGCGGCCGATCGAGTGGCGCGCGAAGCGCCGGTACACGGGACTGTGGTGATGGGAGCGGATGCCGTGGCGACGCTGAGGACGGCGACGGCGGCGGAGGTCGCCGACTGGGACGCGCTCGTGCAGGCGAATCCCGACGGCGGGCAGTGGGCGCAGGGCGAGGCCTACGCGGCGCTCAAGCGCCACGAAGACGGCCTGCATCCCCTCCACCTCATGCTCGAGGGTGCGCCGGGCGTCGACGGCGCGATCGCGATGCTCGCGCTCGAGCACCGCTCGATCGTGGGCCGCCAGTGGTACCTGCCGCAGGGTCCGAGCCTGCCGATCGAGGCCGTGCCGGCGTTCACCGAGGCGCTGCGCGCGTTCGCGCGGACCGTGCCCCGCCTGTACGCCGTGCGCATCGAGCCGTTCGTCGTCGACGAGCCCGAGGTGCGCGGCATCCTCGCGGACGCCGGCTGGATCGCCTCCGACCGCATGCAGCAGAACCAGCACACGGTGCTCGTCGACCTCGAGCCGGAGACGGACGCCATCTTCGCCGGCTTCTCGAAGAACCTGCGCAACCACATCCGCAAGGCGTCGCGGGACGGGTACCGCGTCGAGAAGGTCGAGCCGACCGACGACAACCTCGAGACGATGTACCGCCTCATGCAGACCGTCTCCGGCGGCAAGGGCGTCGCCGGCATGAAGCCGTACCGCTACTACCGCAGGCTCTGGACCGAGCTGCGCGACCGCGGCCAGGGGCACCTGTGGTTCGGCTACGACGGGGCGCACGAGGGCCCCCAGGCGTCGTCGTTCATGATCGGCTACGGCCGCTATGCCCTCGCGAAGGACGGCGGGTCGGTGCCCGACCGCGCGATCCGCGGCGGCGCGCACCTCATCCGCTGGACCGCGATGCAGTGGTTCAAGGAGCACGACGGTCGCAGGATCTACGACGCGTACGCGACGCCGCCGTCGTGGAAGGCGGACGACCCGAGCGAGCAGCTGTACGGCCCCGGCCGCTTCAAGCTGCTCTTCGGACCGATCACCGACCACGTGCCGAGCCACCTGCTGCTGCTCGACGCGCGCCGCTGGCGGCTCTTCTCGCGGCTCGTGCTGCCGATCGAGTGGCGCGTCCGCCGCCGCCCCTACGGCATCTGGTAGCGCCCTGGGAACGAGGACACCTCACCCCCGCTAGCGTGGCTCGCGGGGGACATGATGACGCGAACGGGCCAGTGGTCGCTGCGGCGCGCCACGACGGCGGAGGTGCGCGACTGGGATGCGCTCGTCGAGCGCAACCCGGACGGCGGCCAGTGGACGCAGGGTGCGGCGTTCGCCGCGCTCAAGGCGCCGGAGCGGCTCGTGCCGCGCTTCCTCGTCCTCGAGCGCGACGACGCCACCCGCATCCACGTGCTCGCCCTCGAGCACCGCAGCCTCGCCGGTCGCTTCTGGTACCTGCCCACGGGCCCCGGCGTCGCATCGGTCGACGACCTCCCCGGCATCGTCGCGGCGCTGCGTGCCGAGCGCTCCGGGCTGCTGCGCGGCGTCTTCGCGTGCAAGCTCGAGCCGTTCCTGGTCGACTCGCCCGAGCGTCGCGACGTGCTGCGCGACGCGGGCCTGCGGGCCTCCGCGGTCATCCAGAAGAACGCCCACACGGTGATCGTCTCGCTCGAGCCGGAGCCCGAGCAGATCTTCCGCGGCTTCTCGAAGAGCCTGCGCAACCACATCCGCACCGCCGACCGCCTGGGCTACCGGGTCGAGAAGGTCGAGCCGGGCGAGGAGACGTATCGCACGATGTACCGCCTCATGCAGACGATCTCCGGCGGGCGCGGCAGCCCGCTCACGCGGCCGTACGCCTACTACCACCGGCTCTGGAGCGAGCTGTGCGCGCGAGGCCAGGGCCACTTCTGGTTCGGCTACGACGGCGCCCACGACGGTCCGCAGGCCTCGGCGTTCATGATCGGCTACGGCCGGTACGCCATCGCGAAGGACGGCGGCTCCGTGCCCGACCGCGCGATCCGCGGCGGTGCCGCGCTCATCCGCTGGACGGCGATGCAGTGGTTCCGCGCGCACGGACGCACGATCTACGACGCCTACGTCACGCCGCCGTCCTGGCTCGCCCACGACCGGGACCAGCCGATGCACGGGCCGGGCGTCTTCAAGCTGCAGTTCGGGCCGATCGTCGACCATCTGCCGAGCCACGACCTCGTGCTCGACGAGCGGCGCTTCCAGCTCTTCACGCGCCTGCTGCTGCCGATCGAATGGCGCCTGCGACGTCGTCCCGGCGGCATCTGGTAGCACGCGGCTCGCCGCCGACGACGCCGGATCGGTGGGGGACGGCCCGCTACGCTGGCTCCATGGCACGCGTCCAGGATCCTGCCGAGCTCGCTCGCATCCTGCGGGGCGAGTGGGCCATCCGGGCGACGACCTTCCCGTACTGGCTCTCGCCGAACCGCCGCAACACGCGCGTGACGATCGAGACGATCGAGGGCTCGCCGCTCAGGCTGCGCGAGACGTACGAGTACCACCGGCCCGACAAGGGCTACCGAGAGCTCGTCGCCGAGCTGCGATGGAAGGGCGACCACTTCGCGTGGAAGGCGCTCGGGGCGACGAAGCTCATCCGCACCGCGTGCGTCGTGAGCGACACGCCGGCCACGCCGGACATCGTCAGCGTGCACTACGGGCGAAGCGCGATGGTCGGTCAGCCGGCCGTGAGCCTGCTCGCGCGGCCCCACCTCGATCCCGACGACGTGCGCGCCATGGTGTCGCGCGACACGCACTCGTTCGAGCTGTCGGCGAGCGAGTTCTGGCGGCTGCAATGGCTGCAGGTGCACCCGATCGTGTCGTCGGAGCCCACGCCCACCTGAGTCGTGTTGGATGGGGGGCATGCTCGACGACGCAGGCGGCATCCTCAGGCGCCTCGCCGCGAGCACCGGCCGCGAGCTGCTCTCGTTCCGGCAGCAGGATCTCGAGCCCGTCTCGGACGGCATCATCCTCGGCTACGCATGCACGCTGCGCGGCTCCGACGACCGCGTCGAGCGCGTCACGATCTACGTGAACACGTCGCCGGACGCCCCCGTGGGGGAGCAGACGGTGCAGCTCGTCGACCGCGCGACGGGCGAGCGGCTCACCGCGTGGACGTACCCGCAGGATCCCTCGCTGCCGTCGCTGCCCGCCGTCTCGTATCCCGAGGCCGCGGGCGTCGTGCTGGCGAAGTTCGGCATCGAGGCGGCGGGAGCCACGCTCACGATGGAGTCGTACCGGCCGGGCAAGCGCGCCGTGCTGCGCGTCGACACCGGCGGCACGCAGCACTTCGCCAAGGTCGTGCAGCCCGCCCTCGCCGCGACGATCCACGACCTGCACGTCGCGCTGCACGCCGCGGGCCTGCCCGTGCCGCGCAGCCTCGGCTACTCGGAGGCCGGCCTGCTGCTGCTCGAGAGCATGCCGGGCGATCCGGCCCTCGAGCACGTCTCGGCGATCGCCGACGACCCGCGATTCCTCCACGGCCTCGAGCAGCTCGTCGCTCGGCTCGCGAGCGTGCGCGTCGGCGTCGCCGCGCGCGAGTCGCTCGCCCGTCGGGCCGACTGGTACGCGGCGCGCATGGCCGAGACCGCGCCGGTGCTCGCGCCGCGCGCCGGAGCGATCGTCGAGCGCGTACGGGCGCTGTACGGCGCGACCGCCGTGCCGTCGCCCGTGACCGTCCACGGCGATCTGCACCTCGGGCAGCTGCTCGTCGATCCGCGCGAGCCGTGGCGCATCACGGGCCTCATCGACATCGACACCGCCGGGCTCGGCGACCCCGCCGACGACGCTGCGGCGCTCGCGGCGCACGTCGTCGTGACGGCGTTCGAGTCGGCCACGGCGGGCGCCCGCTCCGACGCGGATGCGCTGCGCCGGCTCGCAGCCACGCTGCGATCACGCTGGCATGACGGCGGCCGCACCGCGGCGATCGCAGCCATCCATCTCACAGGTCACGCGCTCGCCGTCGCCGGCCGCGGCGACGAGCACCTGCCGGTCGCGGCGCGCCTCCTCGACGAGGCGGACCTCGCCCTCGCGACGACGCTGCATCCGCAGCGCTGACGCCTGCCCGCTCAGTCGAGCGGGATGCCGGCGTCGCGCAGGCTGCGCTCGAGCCCGCCGCCGTTCGGCGCGAAGTGCCACGGCACCGACGAGTCCTGCCGCTCGTGCTTGCGGCCGCCGGCGAGCACGGCCTCCTGCGGCGAGAGCTGCCGGATCGCGACCGCCGCGACCGACTCCGGATGCTCCTGCGCGAAGGCGGCGTAGATGGACTCGTCGTGCTGGCCGTCGTCGCCCACGAGCAGCCACCGGATGTCGGGGAAGTCGCGGACGAGCCTGCGCAGCTGCGCGCGCTTGTGCGCCTGGCCCGACCGGAAGAAGCGGTCGTGGGTCGGGCCCCAGTCGGTGAGGAGCAGCGGGCCGGCGGGGTAGAGGTTCCGCGACAGGAATCGACGCAGGGCGGGTGCGACGTTCCACGCGCCGGTCGAGAGGTAGATGAAGGGCGCGGTCGGGTTCGCCCGGCGAACGCGGTCGTACAGCACCGCCATGCCGGGCACGGGGCGCCGGGCGTGCTCGTCGAGCACGAACGCGTTCCACGCTGCGAGCATCGGGCGCGGCAGCAGCGTGACCATGACGGTGTCGTCGACGTCGGACACGACGCCGACGCGCGTCGCGGGGTCGACGACGAAGATCGGCGCCTGCACGGGCTCCGAGCCGGGCACCGACAGCGTGATCTCCTGCCATCCCGGCTCGAGCGACACGGGCACGACGGCGTCGACGACCCCGCCGCGATCGGCGGTGACCGTCGCGGTCGTCGAGCCCGACGAGACCGTGACCTCCGCCGAGGCGAGGCTGATGGACGTGAACGTGCGCCAGCCCCGCATGTTCTCGTAGAGCGCGCGCTGCTCGGCGCCCGGCGTCACGAGCAGCACGCGGCACAGCACGCGCACCCATCCCTCCCCGCCGTAGCCGGCGTAGGGGATGACGGCGGGGCGGCGACCGCTGCGCAGCGCCCGCGCCTCGCGGCGCTCCTGGAACCAGTCCTCGATGCGTGCGGCGCGATGCAGGATCGGATCCGGCACGTGGGCCAGGGGGTCGAGCTCAGCCACGTCGGTGCCTCATCGACTCCACGCTACCCGCGGTCGTCCGCGACAGGCGCCACGAGGTCCGGCCCGTCCGCCCGGACGTTCCCGACCTCGCGGCCCACCTCGCGCAGGGTCAGCGACTCGACCTGCTCGGCCGCAGCGGCGACGACGGCGTCCACGAGGTCCTGGTCGCCCTCCGTCTCCGCGTCGAGCCACGTGTCCCACAGCTCGGGCGCGAGCACGACGGGCATGCGGTCGTGGAGCGGCGCGAGCCGACCGGTCGCCTCGGCGGTGAGGATCGTCGACGACAGCACCCACGCGCCCTCGGGGCTGCGCCACCAGGCGTACAGGCCCGCGAAGGCGATGGGGCGCTCGTCGTCGGCGTGCACGTAGAACGGCGTGCGCTCGGGCTTGCGCCACTCGTACCAGCCGCTCGCGGGCACGATCGCGCGCCGCGTGGCGAGGGAGGCCGCGAAGGTGCGCCGCTCGGCGACCGTCTCGCTGCGCGCGTTGATCGCCTTGACCCCGACGGACGGATCCTTCGCCCACGCTGGGACGAGACCCCACCTCGCGGCCTCGAGACGGCGCGACGGCGGCCCGCCGTCTCGGGACGGCGGCTCGACGACGACGGGCGCGGGATCGGTGGGCGCGACGTTCCACGACCGCTCGGGCAGATCGCCCATCTCGTCGACCTCGAACAGGGCGACGAGGTCGCTGGGCTCCGCAGCCATCACGTAGCGTCCGCACACGGTGTCATCGTCCCACGACCGCGCCGCGCGGGCGCGTCCCGCCTCGCCGATGGCCGGGCAGGGGTAGAGTCGGGCGAACTGAGCGTCGCTCGAAGTCCTCGCGCGGCGCTCCATGCAGGACGGAGCGATGCCCATGCCCATGTCGGTGCACCCGGACGCCGCATCGGTGGCGGTCCGCAGCGAGCCCGTGCAGCCGAGGGCCGCCGCGCGCATCGAGGCCCTGCTCGACGCGGCGGCGCACTGCGTCGACGACGTCGGCTCCGAGCTGCTCACGACCGCGATGGTCGCGAAGTCGGCCGGCGCCTCCATCGGCACGGTCTACCGCTACTTCCCGGACCGCATCGCGGTGCTCGTCGCGCTCGCCGGTCGCAACCTCGAGCGGCTCCGCGCCCGGTTCGAGCGCACGCTCAGCGACCCCGACCATGCCTCCTGGGAGGACGCGGTCACCGCGCTGCTGCGCGACTTCATCGGCGCCTACCGCGAGATCCCGTCGTTCCGGTCCGTGCGCACCGGCGACTGGCTCGACGTCGGCGCGGAGCGCCCCGCGGACTCGACCGACCTCATCGCCGCCGAGACCCTCGCAGTGCTCGTCGCGCGCTTCGGCGTGCCCGACGACGACGCGGCGCGCGCCGCGCTGCGCCGCGGCTTCCGCGTCGCGGACGCCCTCGTGATGTTCGCCTTCCAGCGCGACCGGTTCGGCGACGAGGAGATGCTGCAGATGGCGCTCGATCACGGCCTCATGGAGGCCAAGGTCGGCTTGGCGCCGCGATCGTGATCACCTTCGAGCAGGTCTCCAAGCGCTACGGCGACGCCGTCGCCGTCCGTGACTGCTCCCTCGAGGTCCCGCCGCGCACCTGCACGGTGCTCGTCGGCTCGTCGGGATCCGGCAAGACGACGCTCATGCGGATGGTGAACCGCATGGTCGACCCGACCTCCGGTCGCGTCCTCATCGACGGCGAGGACGTCGCGACCAAGGATCCCGTGCGCCTGCGCCGCGGCATCGGCTACGTGCTGCAGGCCGCCGGCCTGCTGCCGCACCGCACCGTGTGGCAGAACGTCGCGACGGTGCCGATGCTCGACGGGACCGGGAGGCGCGACGCGCGGGCGCGGGCGCTCGAGCTGCTCGCGACGGTCGGCCTCGACGCCGACCTCGCCGATCGCTACCCCCACCAGCTCTCGGGCGGGCAGCAGCAGCGCGTCGGCGTCGCGCGCGCGCTCGCCGCCGACCCCAACATCCTGCTCATGGACGAGCCGTTCGGCGCCGTCGACCCCATCGTGCGCCTCGAGCTGCAGCGCGAGACGCGCAGGCTGCAGCGCGACCTCGGCAAGACCGTGCTCTTCGTCACCCACGACATCCAGGAGGCGTTCGCCCTCGCCGACCAGGTGGTCGTGCTCGAGAAGGAGGGCGTGATCGCGCAGGCGGGCACGCCTGCCGAGATCGTCGCGGCGCCCGCGAACGACTTCGTGCGCGAGTTCATCGGCGCGAGCGCGGGGGAGCGGTCGCTGCACGTGCAGGAGGTCGACGGCAGGCAGGTCGTCGTCGATCGCGACGGCACGCCGCTCGGCACCCTCGACGCAGCCTGAGACGCGCGCCATGGACTGGGTCATCGCGAACTGGAACCAGGTCTGGGACCTGACGCTCAACCACGCCCGCCTGTCCGTCGCGCCCATCGTCGTCGGCTTCCTCGTCGCCGTGCCGCTCGGCAGGCTCGCGGCGGGCAATCGCGCCGCACGCGGCATCATCCTGTCGACGGGCAGCGCGCTCTACGCCATCCCGTCGCTGCCCCTCTTCCTCATCCTCCCGCTCATCCTCGCGACGCGGACGCTCGACGAGATCAACCTCACCGTCGCACTCACGCTCTACGCGATCGCGATCATGGTCCGCAGCGCCACCGACGCGTTCCAGTCGCTGCCGCCCGCGACCATCGGCGCCGCGACCGCGATCGGCTACGGTCGCGCCGGTCGCTTCTGGCGTGTCGAGCTGCCGCTCGCCGGGCCCGTGCTGCTCGCCGGGCTCCGCGTCGTGTCGGTCTCGACGGTCGCGATGGTGACGGTCGGCGCGCTCATCGGCAGCGACAACCTCGGCTACCTCTTCACGAACGGCCGCGCGACGAACAACGTCGACTCGGTGCTCGCCGGTCTCGTCGGCACCGTCGTGCTCGCCGCGATCTTCGACCTCGTCCTGCAGCTCGCCGGCCGACTCGCCATGCCCTGGAGGCGCTGATGGAGTTCTTGCTCAGCGCCTTTCGCTGGCTGCTCTCGCCCGATCGCTACGCGCCCGGCGCGCTCTACTCGATCCCCGAGCGGCTCGGGCAGCACCTGCAGATCACGCTCGCCTGCGTCGCGATCGCCGCCGTCGTCGCGCTGCCGCTCGGCTGCTGGATCGGGCACACGGGCAAGGGCAGGCAGGCCGTGATCGCCATCACGAGCGCCGCGCGCGCAGCACCGGCGCTCGGCCTGCTCATCCTGCTGGTCATGGTGCTCACGGGTCCGCTCGGCTCGCGGCAGGCGTCGCTCGTCGGCTGCGGCGTGGCGCTCGCCGTGCTCGCGATCCCGTCGATCCTCGCCGGCACCTACGCGGGCATCGAGGCCGTCGACCGCGTGACGGTGGACGCTGCGCGGGCGACGGGCATGACCGAGTGGCAGATCCTCACGCGCGTCGAGCTGCCGCTCGCCGCGCCCGTCATCCTCGGCGGCCTGCGCGCCGCGGTGCTCATGGTGGTCGCGACCGCGACGATCGCATCCTTCGCGGGCTTCGGCGGCCTCGGATCGATCATCGCCTCCGGCATCGGGCTCAACGACTACGACCTCATGCTCGGCGCCTCGATCCTCGTCGCCCTGCTCGCGCTCGTGCTCGACGCCGCCCTCGCGCTCGTGCAGCGCTCGGCGCAGCGCGCCCGTCACCTGGGCTGAGCGGTCCGCGTCGCGCATGCCGCGCGCGTCGCATCTCGTCAAGGGTCGGTGTGGCGGATGCGCTCGTCGGAGGTGGCTGGTTCGATGAGAGTCCCTTCACCCCGAGGAGCTCCCATGCAGCGTCCCATCCGTGCCATCGCGGCCCTCGCCGTCGCGGGCGTCGCCCTCGCAGGCTGCGCCACGTCCGACCCCACCGGCAGCGGCGGAGGCGAGGCGGCCGGCGACGGCGAGATCGTCATCGGCTCCAACGCCTTCCCCGAGGCCGAGATCCTCGCCTACATCTACGGCATCGCGCTGGAGGACGGCGGCCTCGACGTCTCCTACACGCTCTCGATCGGCGCGCGGCAGCAGACGTTCCCCGCGCTCGAGGACGGCTCGATCACGCTCCAGCCGGAGTACACGGGCAACCTGCTGAACTACCTCGACGAGAGCAACACGCTCACCGACCCGCAGGAGGTCGCCGACGCGCTCGACACGGCCCTCGAGGGCACGGGGCTCGTCGCCTACGACTACGCCGAGGCGCAGGACCAGGACGCGTACGTCGTCACGAGCGAGTACGCCGAGGCGAACGGCCTCGAGTCGATCGCCGACCTGGCGCCGCTGCAGCCCTTCACGCTCGGCTCCAACCCGCAGTTCGCCGAGCTGCCCTACGGCATCCCCGGCCTCGAGCGCGCCTACGGCATCACCGACGTCGAGTTCGTGCAGTTCGAGGACTACGGCGGGCCGGCGACGGTGCAGGCCCTCCTCGACGGCACCGTCGACGTCGCCGACATCTACACGACGAGCCCCGCGCTCGAGCAGTACGGCCTCGTCGTGCTCGACGACCCCGAGCAGATCATCGCGGCGCAGAACATCGTCCCGGTCCTCTCCGAGTCGATCGCGTCCGACCAGGTCGAGGAGATCCTGAACGGCATCTCCGCCGAGCTGACGACCGACGACCTCATCGCGCTGCGCACGCGCGTCGAGGGCGACGAGACGGCCGCTCCCGAGACCGCGGCTCGCGACTGGCTCGTCGAGAAGGGCCTCATCGACGGCTAGGCTCGACCGGTCCGCGGGGGCTGCGCGTGGCATCGGCGACGCACAGCCCCCGCTTCCGTGTCGCACAGATGCGCGGCGCTGCGGCCGAGAGGATGATGGAGGGACATCCCGCATCCCGAGGTGACCTTGGACGACCTGCTCGACCCTCTGTCGCTCGCGCGTTGGCAGTTCGCGCTCACGACGATCTACCACTTCCTCTTCGTGCCGATCACCCTCGGCACCGTGTGGCTCGTCGCGGCCTTCCAGACCGTGTGGCTGCGCACGGGCGAGCTCGCGTGGCTGCGGCTCACCCACCTGTTCGGCCGCATCTTCCTCATCAACTTCGCGATCGGCGTCGCGACCGGCATCGTGCAGGAGTTCCAGTTCGGCATGAACTGGTCGGACTACTCGCGCTTCGTCGGCGACGTCTTCGGCGCCCCGCTCGCGTTCGAGGGGCTCATCGCCTTCGCGTTCGAGGCCACGTTCATCGGCCTGTGGATCTTCGGCTGGGACAAGCTGCCCCCGAAGGTGCACCTCGCGTGCATCTACCTCACGGGCATCGGCACCGCCGCGTCGGCGTACTTCATCCTCGCCGCGAACGCGTTCATGCAGAACCCCGTCGGGTTCGAGATGAACGAGGAGCTCGGGCGTGCCCAGCTCACCGACATCGGTGCCGTGCTCACGAACCCGGTCGCGGTCGCGGCCTTCCCGCACACGATGTTCGGCGCCTTCATGGTCGCGGGCACCGTCGCCGTCGCCGTCGCCGCGTGGCACCTCAAGCGCGGCCAGCACGTCGACACCATGCGCAAGGCGCTGCGCGTGGGGCTGTGGACCACCCTGGTCGCGACGGGGCTGACGTTCGTCGCCGGCGACGCGGTCTCGCTCGCGATGGTCGAGGCGCAGCCGATGAAGATGGCGGCCGCGGAGGCGCTCTACGACACCGCGACGGGCGCCGACGCGTCGTTCTCCGTCTTCTCCATCGGCACGCCGGACGGATCGAGCGAGATCTTCTCCTTCCGCATCCCGTACCTCCTCGCACTGCTGTCGACGCACGACCCGAACGGCACCGTCGAGGGCATCAACGACCTGCAGGCCGAGTACGTCGCGGCGTTCGGGCCCGGCGACTACACCCCGACGATCTGGATCACCTACTGGTCGTTCCGCTGGATGATCGGCCTCGGCGCCGTCACGGGGCTCGTCGCGCTCGTGGGGCTGTGGATCACCAGGAGGGGCCGCGAGGTGCCGCGCTGGGCGTGGACCGTCGCGATCTGGACCGTGCCGCTGCCGCTGCTGGCGATGATCGTCGGCTGGATCTTCACGGAGATGGGCAGGCAGCCGTGGCTCGTCTTCTCCCTCCTGCGCACGGAGGACGGCGTGAGCCCGGGCACGACGAGCGGCGAGGTGCTGCTGTCGCTCGTGGCCTTCACCGTCGTGTACGGGGTGCTCGGGGTCATCAACTTCACCCTGCTCCGCAAGACCGCGCAGGCGGGTCCGCCCGAGGCGCCCGCGCTCGACGAGGACGGCCGCCCCGAGCAGCCGGTCACGGTGTACTGATGGACCTGCAGCTCGTCTGGTTCTGCATCGTCGGCGTCATGTTCGTCGCGTACTTCGTGCTCGACGGCTTCGACTTCGGCGTCGGCATGGCGATGCCCGTGCTCTCGAGGGATGACGTCGACCGACGGCACATGATCAACACGATCGCGCCCGTGTGGGACCTCAACGAGACGTGGCTCATCATCGGCGGCGCCGCGCTCTTCGCGGCGTTCCCCGAGTGGTACGCGACGATGTTCTCGGGCTTCTACGTGCCGCTGCTGCTCATCCTGCTCGCGCTCATCGTGCGCGCCGTGTCGTTCGAGTGGCGGCACCAGCACGACGACACGCGCTGGCGGCGGGCGTGGGATGCGTGCATCGTGGCCGGGTCGGTGCTGCCGCCGCTGCTGTGGGGCGTCGCGTTCGCGAACCTCGCGCACGGCGTGGCGCTGGAGCCGCACCTCGGCGGCGCGCTCATGGTCGACGGCCTCGGCGCGCTGCTGCATCCCTACGCCCTGCTCGGCGGCCTCGCGCTCGTCGCGCTCTGCTTCGCGCACGGCGTCGTCTTCACGGCCCTCAAGACCGACGGCGACCTGCAGCGCCGTGCGATCCGGCTGTCGCGCCTCGCGCTGCCCGCCGCGATCGTGGTCGGCGGCGGCTTCGTCGCGTGGACGATCGCCCTCGTGCCCGCCGCCGGGGTGGTCGCGGCCGCCGCCGTCGCTGCGATCGCGCTCGTCGTCGCGCTGCTGGCTGCCCTCCGCACCCGTGAGGGCATCGCCTTCGCGGCGACCGCCGTCGCGATCGCCGCGGCGGTCGCGACGATCCTGCTCGCCCTCGCCCTGCGCGACGGCGGCCCCTACGTCATGCCCGCGTCGAACCCCGTCGGCGACTTCGCAGGCCTCACGATCCGCAACGCCTCGAGCTCCGAGTACACGCTCCAGGTCATGACGTGGGCGGCCGTCGCGGCGATGCCGCTCGTCGCGGCCTACCAGATCTGGACGTACTGGGTGTTCCGCAGGCGCGTGCTGCGGCAGACGATCGCCGCCGCGGCGCACTGACGACGTCCGGCCGGCCGACGCGCTCGGCGAGCGGCGGCGTCAGCCGACGAGCTCGGTGATGCGCTGCATCCAGAGCGGCTGCAGGGTGCGGGAGTACGTGCCCGTCACGTGGGAGGCCGGCGTGTCCATGTAGACGACGACGTTGCCGACCACGCTGTGGCAGCCCTCGGCGTCGCACAGGGGTGCGGTCATGTCCACGAGCGGGACGTCGTGCTCGAGCGCGTACGGCGTCACCCGATTCGGGATCTCGTCCAGCGCCTCGTCGAGCGGCGTGAGGCACGCCGCCGCCGCCACGGGGTCGCCGCCGGACGCGTCGACGCATGCGAAGGCATCCGCCGAGTGCTGCGGCGGACCCGCGACGAGCAGGAGCGGCAGCCCGGCGTCGCGCAGCAGATCCCAGAACGCATGCAGCTCCTCGTCGCTGTGCGTCGAGATGCGAGCGGACGTCGCGATGACGAGATCCGGCTGGCTCGCGAGGATCTGCGAGACCATCTCGTCGCCGCCGGCGCACTCGGGCTCCTGCGGCGCGTCGCACAGGATGCCGAGGTACGTCGTGAGCCGGCCCCCGAGCTCGTTCACGGCGCGCCACATCCCCGGCACCAGGTGCGCGCCGTGGGAGTCTCCGATGAGCGCGACGTCGAAGGCGGGGTCGGTCTGGACGCCGTACGGGCAGATGTAGGGGCCGCTGCCGTTCAGGTCGAAGCAGTCGTACATGTTCGCGAAGTCCGTCCCGCGGGCGCCGATCGTGGGCACGAGGGGCTGGGCGGGATCGGGCGGAGGCACGCTCGCCGAGGGCGTCGGGAGCCCTGGCGAGGCGCTCGGCGACGCGGGTGGCGGCGAGGCGAGCGCCTCGTCGAGCGCCTCCTCGAGCGCCGCTGCGGCAAGCGTCTCGGAGCGCTCGCGCTCCACCTGCACCGCGACGAGGCCGGAGCCGGCGAGGGCGAGCACGACGGCGCTGCCGACGGCTGCGATCGCGAACCCGCGCCACGGGCGCGCGCGCCACACGGGGCGGAACCGGAACGGATCCTCGACGACTCGTCGCGACACGGCGGCGAGCGCGATCGTCGCGACGACGACGAGCAGCTGCCAGCCGATCGTCAGCGGGCCGACGACGGCGGGCAGCAGGACGATGAGCGGCCAATGCCACAGGTAGACGCCGTAGGACACGTCGCCGAGCCACACGAGCGGTCGGATGCGCGCGAGTCCGCCCGGCGCCCAGACCCGATCGATCGCGCCGCCTGCGACGAGGAGCACCGTGCCGACCACGGGCAGCAGCGCCGCGACGCCCGGGTAGGGCGTCGACCCCGAGATCGCGAAGGCGCCGCCCACGACGAGCGCGAGTCCCAGCCACGCGCCGGCGACGCGCAGGGCGAGCCCGAGTCGATCCGTGCTCTGCCGACCGGTCGCATCGAAGGCGAAGGCGAGCAGGCCTCCGGCGGCGAACTCCCACGCGCGCGTCGTGGTCGCGAAGTACGCGGCGCCGGGCTCGCTCCACGTCGCGACGAGCGAGTGGGCGAACGAACCCACGAGCACGACGGCGAGCGCGACCGCGACCACCCGCCGCACGGCGCGGGCACGGTCGCGACGGCGCCGACGCGATGCATGGCGGGCGCCGAGCATCGCGGCCGCGAGCACGATGAGCGGCCAGACGAGGTAGAGCTGCTCCTCGACGGAGAGCGACCAGAAGTGCTGCGTCGGCAGCGGGGCCTGCTGCGCGGCGAGGTAGTCGACGCTGTCGGAGGCGAGCAGCCAGTTCTCCACGTAGAGCGTCGAGGCGACGACGTGCCGCAGGATGGCCTCGAGCTGCGACGGCGGCGCGACGAGCCATGCGACGATCGCGGTCGCGGCGAGCACCGTGAAGGCCAAGGGCAGCAGTCGCCTGGCACGGTTGGACCAGAAGCGCGCGAGGCGCACGCGACCGGTGGCCTCCGCCTCGCGCAGCAGGTGAGCGGTGATGAGGGTGCCCGAGATCACGAAGAAGACGTCGACGCCGACGAAGCCGCCCGGCAGGGCTGCGGGCCACAGGTGGTACGCGAGCACGAGCGCGACGGCGATCGCGCGCAGCACCTGCATGTCGAGGCGGACGACGCGCGTGGGCTCGGGCGACGACGTGCGCGCCTCGAGCTGCGTGGGGTGGGGCACCCGCCGATCCTGCCGTACCCCGGTCCGCGCATCCTGCGGGCGCGCTGGGGACGCCTCGACGAGGCGGGCGACCCAGGCGGGACCGCCGTAGCATGGAGGGGATGCGCCCGCCCCGCTTCGGGGCGCGAGCGCGCGGGATGGGAGGACGGTGCGGCCACTCGATCCCCGCCTCCTCCGCGCGGCCGGCGCTGCGCGCGCGCTGCTGGCGGGATCCGCGCTCGTCGCGCTCGTGCAGGCGATCGCGATCGTCGCCTTCGCGTGGGCGGCGGGCCTCGCCATCGCGATCGTCCTCGGCGGCGCGCAGGGCGACCTCGCGCCGCCGCTCGCCGTCGCGGGCATCGCGATCGTCGCCCGGGGGGCGCTCGGCTGGGTCGACCAGGCGCTCGCGACGCGCGGCTCGGTGCGCGTGCGCTCGCAGCTGCGCGAGCAGGCGCTGCGGCGGATCGGCGTCGCCGGCGCCGCCGACCCGGTCGTGGCCGCGACGGGCATCGGTCGCGGGCTCGATGCGCTCGACGGCTACCTCGCGGGCTTCATGCCGCAGCTCGCCCGGACCGTCGTCGCCGTGCCGATCGTGCTCGTCGCCCTCGCCGTGCAGGATCCGTTCTCCGGCATCGCCGCGGCGCTCTGCCTGCCGCTCATCCCGGTCTTCATGGTGCTCATCGGGCTCGCCACCCAGTCGGTGCAGCGACGCCAGTGGCGCGAGACCGAGCGGCTGGCCGCCGTGACGCTCGACACGCTCGAGGGGCTCGCGACGCTCAAGCTGTTCCGCCGCGACCGTCGCGCGCGAGCCCTCGTCGCGCAGCGCAGCGCCGAGCACGGCGCACGCACGATGTCGGTGCTGCGCGTGTCGTTCCTGTCGAGCCTCGTGCTCGAGCTCGCGGGCTCGATCGCGATCGCGATCGTGGCGGTGTCGGTCGGCGTGCGCCTGCTCGAGGGCGGCATCCCGCTCGCGACGGCGTTCAGCGTGCTCATCCTCGTGCCCGACGCCTTCGGGCCCGTGCGCCTGGTCGGCATGGCGTTCCACGCGTCCACCGAGGGCGTCGAGGCGACCTCGCGCGTGCTCGACCTCCTCGAGCGCGAGCCCGCGGCCGGTCCGGGCGTCGCCGACGGCCAGGCGGGCCTCGTGCTCGAGGGGATCGGCGCCGTGCACGGCGGCGGCACCGTGACGGCGACGCTGCCGCGGGATGCGCTCGTGTGCCTGCACGGTGCCTCCGGCGTGGGCAAGTCGAGCGTGCTCGCCGCGCTGCTGGGCCTCGTCGATGCTCGCGGCGCCGCGAGCCTCGACGGCCGGCCCGTGACCCGCGCTGACCTGGCGTGGGCGCCGCAGCGCTCGGCCGACGCGCTCGTGGGCGGATCCGTGCACGACAACGTCGCGCTCGGCGGCGACGACGCGCACGTCGAGGAGGCGATGATGCTCGCCGGCGTCGACCTCGACGCGACCCTCGAGGTCGATCCGGCGACGGGAGGCGTGCGCGGCGCCTCCGGCGGGCAGCTGCAGCGCGTCGTGCTCGCGCGCGCCATCCGCCGGCATCTCGACGGCGCCGAGGTGCTGCTCGTCGACGAGCCGACCTCGGCGCTCGACGCGGAGCACGAGGCGCACGTCGTGCGGAGCCTTCGCGCGCTCGCCGACGCGGGCGGCATCGTCGTCGTCGCGAGCCATCGCGCCGCCGTGCGCGCGGCCGCGGACGTCGTCGTCGAGCCCCAGCCGAGCGCCGCACCCGTCGAGGAGGCCGCGACGTGAGACCGCCGAGCCAGTGGAGCGTGCGCAGCGCGCGCGCGTTCGGCTACGCCGTCGCGGCGGCGACGGGACTCGCCTCCATCGCCCTCATGGGCACCGCCGGCTGGCTCCTCGCCTCCGCGTGGCAGCAGCCGCCCATCCTGCACCTGCAGATCGCGATCGTCGGCGTGCGCGCGTTCGCCATCGGTCGCGCGGCGCTGCGCTACCTCGAGCGGCTCGTCTCCCACGACGCGGCGTTCCGCGACCTCACCCGCGAGCGCGTCGCACTGATCGATCGCCTGCGCCCGGTGCTGCCTGCGGGTGCGGGCGCGCGGTCGTCGCAGCTGCTCGCGCGCGTCGTCGCCGACGTCGATCGGCTGCAGGACCGGCCGCTGCGCGGCGTCGGTCCGCTCGTCACCGCCGCCGCATGCGCGGTGGTCACCGTCGCGGTGGTCGCATGGATCGACCTCGCGGTCGGTGCCGCGCTGCTCGTCGCGCTCGTCGCGAGCGGTGCCGCCGCGACCTGGCTCGCGGTGCGGGTCGCCGCCCGCGCCGAGCGGGAGGTCGCGCCGCTCGCCGCCGAGCTCGACGCGACCCTGCTCGAGGCGCTGCGGGCGCGCGACCTCCTCGTGGCGTTCGACGCGTGGGATGCGCAGGCCGCGCGCATCCTCGCGCTCGAGCGGCGGCTGGGGGAGCGGAGCCGACGCCTCGCGATCGCTGCGGGAGCGGGCTCGGCCGTCGTCGTCGCAGCCGGCGGCCTCGCCGTCGCCGCCGCGGTCGCGCTCCTCGCGGGCGATGCCGGCGCCCTCGCGCCCGGCCTCGTCGGCCTCGCCGCACTCGTGCCCCTCGCGCTCTTCGAGGTGTGGGGCGCCGTGCCGGCGGCGGCGCTCGTGTTGCGCGAGTCGCGCGTCCGTCGCGCTCGCGTCGACGCCGTGGCCCAGGTGGACGGGGTGCCCGCCGAGACGGGCGACGGGACGCCGCCGAGCGGTGCGCTGCGCCTGGTCGGCGTCACCGCCGCGTGGCCGGGCGCATCGTGCGCCTTCGCGCCGGTCGACCTCGTCGCCGAGCCCGGCGACGTCGTCGCCGTCCGCGGCGCGTCCGGCGTCGGCAAGTCGACGCTCGCCGCCGCGCTCGTGCGCTTCCTCGAGCACGAGGGCGAGGCGACGGTCGGCGGCGTCGACCTGCGCACGCTGCATCCGGAGGCGGTGCGCACGTCGATCGTGCTCGTCGAGCAGCTGCCGCATCTGCTCGACACGAGCGTGCGCGAGAACCTGCGCTTCGCACGCGACGGGGCGACGGACGACGACCTGTGGTCGGCGCTCGAGGACGTGGGTCTCGCCGAGTGGGCGCGCAGCCGCGACGGGCTCGACACGATGCCGGGCGATCGCGCCGCGCTCGTCTCCGGCGGTCAGGCCCAGCGCCTCGCGCTCGCGCGAGCGCTGCTCGCCGCACCGCCGATCCTCGTGCTCGACGAGCCCACCGCCAACGTCGACGACGAGGTCGCGCTGCCGCTCATGCGCCGCATGCTCGAGGCGGCGCGCGCATCCGGCCGCATCGTGGTCGTCACGAGCCACACGCCGGTGCCGGACGACCTCGTGACGCGCACGGTCACGCTGCAGCCGGCCCTCCGCACCTGAGCCGCGGCATCAGTCCATGTGCTGCGACTCGCGGCGCACGAGCCACCGCTTCGCGAGCCACACGACCGCGAGGAATGCGGCGATGATCGCCACGAAGAGGTACCCGGCGCCGTGCAGGCTCTCGGAGAGCTCGCGGAACGAGCCCGCTGCGAGCCAGCCCACGCTGCCGTAGGCGAGGGCCCACAGGACGCACGCCGGCACGGTCCACGCGATGAACCTGCGGTAGCGCATGCCGCTCGCGCCGACGACGAGCGGCACGAGGGAGTGCGCGACCGGCAGGAAGCGCGAGAGGAAGATCGCCGGTCCGCCGCGACGGCGCAGGTAGCGCTCGACGCGACCCCAGCGCGCCGCGGCGCGCGGCCATCGGCGGACGAGGGTCGCGTCGATGCGCGGCCCGAGCCAGCGTCCGAGGACGAAGCCGATCGACTCGCCGAGGATCGCGCCGACGATGCAGGCGACGACGAGCGCGGCCCACTGCACGACGTCCTCGATGCCCGTCGCCGCGACGATGACGACCGTGTCGCCGGGCACGAGCAGGCCGAGCAGCACGCTCGTCTCGAGCATGATCGCGACGCCCGCGATGAGCGTCCTCAGCCAGGGCTCCACCGACTGCACGACGTCGAGGAAGCTCGTGATCCAGGCGTTCAGGTCCACGGCCGTCGCAGCCGCTCGAGCGCCGTGTGCCACGCGTCCGCCCGCCGCGGCTGCGCGATCGCATGATGCGTGCCGTCGGGCTCCGCCCACGCCGTGACGCCGCGGATGCCGTGCAGCGCGTTGACGAGCCAGACCTCCGCGCCGGCGAGGGATGCGGGCGCCGCCGCCTCCTCGCGCACCTCCACGCCGCGGGCGAGCGCGACCGCGACGAGCTGCCGTGCGGTGGTCGACGCGACGCGGGTCGCGCTCGCGGGCGGCAGGTGCAGCGCATCGTCGCGCCACCATGCGACGGCGCTCGTCGCGCCGTCGACCACGATGCCGCCGACCGTCACGACCGCCTCGTCCGCGCCCTCGCCGCGCGCGCGCTCGCGCAGCGCACCGAGCGCCGTGAGATCGGGTCCCTTCACGTGCGGCGTGGTCCTCGGATCCTCCTCGGCGGTGCGCACGCGCGCGCGTCGTGCGAGCGCCGGGGCTGGGCGCACGTGCAGGATCGGGGCGTCGTGGACGGCGGGATCCGGCCAGTCGAGCCGGGGGAACCACGCGCCGGCGGCCGGCACGGCGCTCGGCACCGCCGACGCAGCCCGCTGGGCGAGGGCCGCGTCGCCGCCCTGGCGCGCGACCGATCCGGCGAAGCGCTCCACGTGCGTCGCCCATCCGACGACGCCCGCGTCGACGACGAGCCAGGAGTCGGCGACGAGGGGATCGCGCGCGGGCGCGTCGACGGGCACGAATCCCGCGCCGTCGAAGGCGAGCGTGCGAGCGCCGGCGGACGTCGTCGCTGCAGCCCCGCTCATAGGATGCAGGGTATGGCACCAGCCCATGGGCTCCTCATGCCCTGGCTCGGCGCAGCGTCGTGGCAGGACATCCCCGTCGAGGACGCCGCGGGCATCGCGACGGCGCTGTGGGGCATGCGTGCGCATGGGTGCCCGAGGGACGTCGTCTGGCTCGACTCCGCGTCGGGCGGTCGGCACGTGCTCGGCGTCGGCGATGCGACCCTCGTCGTGCGCGACGGCGTCGCGACGCGCGACGGCGCACCGATCGCGGGCGACGCCCTCGACGCGCTCGAGGCGGCGAGCGCCGAGGGCGGCGCGTGGGTCGGCTGGCTCGGCTACGAGGCCGGCGTGCGGCTGCTCGGCCTCGAGCCGCGAGCGTCGCGCCATCCCGACGCCGCCTGGCTGCGCCTGTCGACCTGGATCGTGCTCGACGACGAGACGGGCAGGGCGCAGCTGCAGTCGCGGCACGCGCAGCCCGAGCCGTTGCCGGCGGCGACTCGACCGCCCTGGTACGTCGACGCCCCGCCCGCCGCCGTCCGTCGGCGCGACGACGCGGCGTCCTACCTCGCGGCGATCGCGGCGTGCCAGCGGGCGATCCGCGACGGCGACTCGTACCTGCTGTGCCTCACGACGGCGCTCGAGACCGGGCCGATCGACGCGCTCGCCACGTACCTGCGGCTGCGGGCCACGGCGCGCGCGCACCACGGCGGGCTCCTGCGCATCGCGGGCACGACGCTCGCATCCGCGAGTCCCGAGCGCTTCCTGCGGCTCGAGGACGGCCGGGTGCAGACGAGCCCCATCAAGGGCACGCGCAGGCGCGGCACGGGTGCCGACGACGCCGCGCTCGCGGAGGAGCTGCGCACGAGCGAGAAGGAGCGGGCCGAGAACGTCATGATCGTCGACCTGTGCCGCAACGACCTGCAGCGCGTGTGCGAGCCAGGCAGCGTCGCCGTGACGAGCCTCCTCGCGGTCGAGACGTACCCGACGGTGCACCAGCTCGTCTCGACGATCGCCGGCACCGTGCGCGACGGCGTCGGCCCGGTCGACGTGCTGCGCGCGACGTTCCCGGCGGGATCGATGACCGGTGCGCCCAAGCGCCGGACCGTCGAGCTGCTGCAGTCGCTCGAGACGGGACCGCGCGGCGTCTACTCCGGCTGCTTCGGCGCCGTGACCGCCGACGCGTGCGACCTCGCGATGGTCATCCGCTCGATCGTCGCCGACGACGCGGGTGCGACGATCGGCGTCGGCGGCGGCATCACGGCGCTCTCGGTGCCCGAGGAGGAGCTCGACGAGGTCGCGCTCAAGGCGGAGGCGCTCGTGCGTGCGCTCGTGCCCGCCGGTGCGGGCGACGGCGCGCGGGGTCAGGCCGCGCGCGACTCCGCGTAGGCGACGAGCTCGTCGAGCTCCACCGTCCACCCCTGGGCGAGGGCGCGCAGCGACGCGCGCACCTGCGACGGCGAGCCGTCGAGCTGGAAGCCGCGCTCCTCGAAGTGCACGAGCGTGCCACCCTCGGTGGGCTTGAGCGCGAAGGTCACCTGCGTCGCGTCCTTGCCGACGAATCCCTCCGACCACTCGAACGACAGCCGCTCGGTGGGCACGACGTCGAGCACGCGCGCGGCGAGCACGACCTCGCCCGTCCAGGCGAAGCGGCCCTGCGCGCCCTCCACGAGCCCGTCGGGGAACGCGGCGATGTCGCCGAGCCAGCGGGCGAGGTGCTCGGGCTGCGTGATGCACGTCCACACCGCGTCGGGGGTCGCGTCGACCGTGACGATCCTCGTGACCCGGTGGTCGTGCAGGTCGATCGTCGCGGGCGGATTGTCGAATCCGGGCACCACGCTCCCTTCCGAGGAGCCAGTCTGCCACCCGTCCGCGGACGGCGCACGGGAGCGCGCGCCGCGCGTCGTAGGATCGGATGCGGTGCTCGCACGCCGTTCGCGCGCGTGCGGATCATGCACGGACACCCCAGGAGACCACCGGTGAGCGAAGCGTACGACGTCCACTCGATGCAGGAGCGCTGGCTGCAGGAGTGGGATCGACTTCGCCCGTTCGCCACCGACGACGCGTCGGACACCCGGCCGCGCAAGTACGTGCTCGACATGTTCCCGTATCCCTCGGGCGACCTGCACATGGGTCACGCGGAGTCGTACGCCTACGGCGACGTGCTCGCGCGCTACTGGCGCCAGCAGGGCTTCAACGTGCTGCATCCCATCGGCTGGGACTCGTTCGGCCTGCCCGCCGAGAACGCCGCCATCAAGCGCGGCGCCGACCCGGCGCGGTGGACGAACGAGAACATCGAGCAGCACAAGCGCTCGATGCGGCGCTACGCGACCGCGTTCGACTGGGATCGCATCCTGCACACGTCGGACCCCGGCTACTACAAGTGGAACCAGTGGCTGTTCCTCGAGCTGTTCGAGGCAGGGCTCGCGTACCGCAAGCCCGCGAACGTGAACTGGTGCCCGAAGGACCAGACCGTGCTCGCGAACGAGCAGGTCATCGACGGCCACTGCGAGCGCTGCGACTCGCTCGTGGAGAAGAAGCTGCTGACGCAGTGGTTCTTCAAGATCACCGACTACGCCGACCGGCTGCTCGACGACCTCAACCAGCTCGAGGGACGGTGGCCCGAGAAGGTGCTGCGCATGCAGCGCAACTGGATCGGCCGCTCCGAGGGCGCCGACGTCGACTTCGCGATCGAGGGCCGCGACGAGCCCGTGCGCGTGTTCACGACGCGCCCCGACACGCTCTTCGGCGTGACGTTCATGGTCGTCGCGCCCGACTCCGAGCTCGCCGCCGAGCTCGTCGCCGGCGCCGACGACGCGACGCAGGCCGCGTTCGCCGAGTACCTGCAGCGCACGCAGCGCATGACGGACATCGACCGGCAGTCGACCGAGCGCGAGAAGACGGGCGTGCCGCTCGGCCGCCACGCGATCCATCCGTTCACCGGCGAGCGCCTGCCGATCTGGGCCGCCGACTACGTGCTGGCCGACTACGGCCACGGTGCGGTCATGGCCGTGCCCGCGCACGATCAGCGCGACCTCGAGTTCGCACGCGCCTTCGACCTGCCCATCCGCGTCGTGGTCGACACGAACGCCCCCATCACGGGCGTCATGCCGATGATCCCCATCGACGACGACGGCAACGCGATCGAGCCCGAGGCGTACGAGCCCGTCGACCCCGCGGTCACGGGGGAGGCGCTGACCGGCGACGGACGCATGATCCAGTCGGGTCCGCTCGACGGGCTCTCGAAGCAGAACGCCATCGCCCGTGCGATCGCGATGCTCGAGGAGCGCGGCATCGGCGGTGCGGCCAAGACGTACCGCCTGCGCGACTGGCTCATCTCGCGTCAGCGCTACTGGGGCACGCCGATCCCGATCGTGCACACCGCCGACGGCGAGATGGTGCCCGTGCCGCTCGAGCAGCTGCCCGTGACCCTGCCGGACGCCGCCGGCCTCGACCTGAGCCCCAAGGGCACGAGCCCGCTGGGCGCAGCCACCGAGTGGATGCAGGTGCCCTCGCCGGTCGACGGCAGCCCCGCGCAGCGCGACCCGGACACGATGGACACGTTCGTCGACTCGTCCTGGTACTACCTGCGCTTCCTGTCGCCGAACGACGACAGCCAGGCATTCGACCGGGCCGAGGTCGAGCGCTGGGCGCCCGTCGACCGCTACGTCGGCGGCGTCGAGCACGCGATCCTGCACCTGCTCTACGCGCGATTCATCACGAAGGTGCTGTTCGACCTCGGCCACGTGTCGTTCACCGAGCCGTTCGAGTCGCTGCTCAACCAGGGCATGGTCATCCTCGACGGCGCGAAGATGTCGAAGTCGAAGGGCAACCTCGTCACGCTGTCCGAGGAGCTCGACCGCTACGGCGTCGACGCCGTGCGCGTGACGATGTCGTTCGCCGGACCGCCGGAGGACGACATCGACTGGAAGGACGTCAGCCCCGCGGGTGCGCAGAAGTTCCTCGCGCGCGCGTGGCGCCTGTCGGGCGAGGTGAAGGCGCCCAAGGGCGCCGACGCGAAGGGCGGCGACGCCGCGCTGCGCCGCGAGACGCATCGCTTCTGGCGGGATGCGCCCGGCCTCATCGAGGCGCTGAAGTTCAATGTCGTCGTCGCGCGCCTCATGGAGCTGACGAATGCGGCGCGCAAGGCCGTCGACGGCGCCGCTGGGCCCGCGGATCCCGCGGTGCGCGAGGCCGTCGAGGCGATCGCGCTCGGCCTGTCGCTGTACGCGCCGTACACGGCCGAGGACATGTGGGCGAGGCTCGGCCACGAGCCGTCGATCGCGAACGCGGGATGGCGCAAGGCGGATGCGACGCTGCTCGTCGAGCAGTCGACGACGGCGGTCGTGCAGGTCAACGGCAAGGTCCGCGACCGCGTCGAGGTGCCGGCGTCGATCGGCGCCGACGAGCTCGAGGCGCTCGCGCGCGCGCTGCCTGGCGTGGTGCGCTCGGTCGGCGACGGGCAGATCGTGAAGGCGATCGTGCGCGCGCCGCAGCTCGTGAACCTCGTGGTGCGCTGACCTGATGACCCTGGAGGTGTGCGTCTCGCAGGCGATTCGGGGTGGCGGAGGGGCATCCTCCCTCCCACCCATCTGATCGCCTGCGAAGCGCAGCCCGGAGAGCCGTCATGGACGTACCCGTCGTCGCCGTCGCGCTCGGCGCGCTGCTGCTCGTCGTCGTCGCGGGCCTGCTGCTGCGTCGTCGTCGCGGGCGCCGCGCCGGCGAGCGCGTCGCAGCGCTGCCGTCGACGACGCCGGTGCGGCTCACGACGCACGCGCGGGAGCGCATGGCGCAGCGTGGCGTGCTCGAGCGCGACGTGGCGCTGACGGCGCGCGCACCGCATCGACGCGTGACGGATGCCGAGGAGGGCAGCGTGCGCCTCGAGCGCGACCTCGACGGCGACGTGCTGCGCGTGTGGGTCGTCGCTCCGTGGCCGCCGGCGACCGAGGTCGTCGTGAAGTCCACCGCGTGGCAGCGCGTCGCCCTCGGACGCATCGCGCGCGACGCGGTCGGCGCGGTCGTCGGACCGGGCGGCGCGAGGATCCGGGAGGTCGAGCGTGCGAGCGGCGCGCGCGTCGCGATCGATCGCGCGACAGGGGAGGTCCGGGCGACGGCGGACGACCGCCGCGCCGCGGAGGACGCCGTGCGACGCGTCGAGGCCCTCGCTCGTCGCGCCTGATGCCCGGATCGGCGGCGCCGCGCCCGCGCCCTCGTCGCTCCCGCACAGGGCGCCCGCATCCACAGGTCGCGCTCGGAGCGCGGACCGCCGCGGCGCTCGCGCCTAGCGTCGGCGGGCATGGAGCAGTCCCTGCGATGGCGGATCGGCGTCGGGGCGGCAGCCGTGCTCGTCGGCGGCGCGGTCGTGGGTGCCGTCGTCACGCAGGCCGCCGCGCCGCAGGTCGCACCCGCGGTCGTCGAAGAGGTCGCGGAGGCGTCGGCGACGACGATCCTCGTCGACGTCGCGGGCGCCGTCGCGCGGCCCGGCGTCTACGCGCTCGCCGACGGCGCGCGCGTCGTCGACGCGATCGCACGCGCGGGCGGCACGACCGCCGAGGCAGACGCGTCGTCGCTCAACCTCGCGCAACCCCTCGTCGACGGGGCGCAGGTGCGGGTGCCGGTCGTCGGCGAGGCTCCGCCGGGCGCGATCGACGCCGGCGGCCTCGTGAACGTCAACCAGGCGTCGATCGACGAGCTCGACACCCTGCCGCGCATCGGGCCGGCGCTCGCCGCCGCGATCGTCGCGCATCGCGACGAGCACGGGCCGTTCGGCTCGATCGACGACCTCGACGCCGTCTCGGGCATCGGCCCTGCGATGCTCGCCGCGCTCGAGCCGCTCGTCGCGTTCTGAGTCGTGCGCTGGGCGGGCGGCACGGACGCGCGGCTCGTGGTGCCCGCGGCGGTCGCGTGGGCGGCGATGGCGCTCGCGTGGGGCTCCGAGGGGCAGCGCGTCGTCGCGGTGGCGACGCTGGTCGCGGCCGTCGCGTCTTTGGTCCTCGCGCATCGCGTCGTGCGCGCCCGCGCCGTCGCGACGACGCTCGCCGTGGGCCTCGCGTTCGCGGGGCTGCTGCTGGCCGTGCCGACGATCGAGCGCGACCTCGAGCACTGCTCGGCGATGACGCTCGAGCTCGGCGGCCATGCGGCGCCGATGCCGGCGCGCGTCGTGGAGGCCGCGTGCGGCGACGAGACGCTCGTCGACGTGCGCGTCGTGGTCGTCGTGCTCGAGGCAGGGGAGGCCGACGTCGCGCTCGGCGACACGGTGACCGCGACGTGCGAGGCGTGGCCCGGCGATGCCGGGCAGGCGGACGCGTGGCGGCTCGCGTGCGAGGACGTGGAGCGCACGGACCGCGCGTGGTGGGCGGGGTGGTCGGCCGCGGTGCGCGCCGGCCTGCGCGACGCGACGGCGCACCTGCCCGGCGACGGCGGCGCGCTGCTGCCCGGGCTCGCGATCGGGGACACGTCGCTCGTGACGCCCGCGCTCGACGCGGCGATGCTGCAGGCGGGCCTGACGCATCTCACGGCGGTGTCGGGCGCGAACTGCGCCATCGTCGTCGGCCTCGCGCTCGGCGCGACGATGGCGCTCGGGTTGCGCCGCTGGGCGCGCAGCGTGATCGCGGGCCTGGCGCTCGCCGCCTTCGTCGTGCTCGTCGGACCGGAGCCGAGCGTCGTGCGCGCGTCGATCATGGCGGGGCTCGCGCTCGTGGCGCTCCACCGCGGCGTGCGTCGCGTCGGCGTCGCCCTGCTGGCGCTCGCCGTGCTCGTCGCCCTGCTCGTCGATCCGACGCTCGCGCGCTCCGCCGGCTTCGCGCTGTCGGTGCTCGCGACCGCGGGCCTCCTCGTCCACGCGCAGCCGCTCGCCGAGGCGCTCGCACGCCGGATGCCGCTGCCGGTGGCGGCAGCGATCGGCGTGCCGCTCGCGGCGCAGCTGTGGTGCCTGCCCGTGCTCGTCGTGCTGGACCCGCGCCTCGCGCTCGTCGCGGTGCCCGCCAACGTGCTCGCGGCGCCCGCGGCACCGGTCGCGACGGTGCTCGGCCTCGTCGTGTGCGCCGTCGCCGTCGTCGCGCCCGCGGTCGCCGCAGCCGTCGCGTGGCTCGCGTGGCTGCCGTCGGCGTGGATCGCAGGGCTCGCGCACGCGTCGACCCTCCTGCCGCCCGGGCCGCCGTGGCCGGCCGGCTGGCTCGGCGTGGCGCTCGCCGTCGCGGTCGTCGGTGCCGTCGGCGCTGGTGTCGCAGCACGGCGCACGGGGCGCGGCGCGGCCGCGGCGATCGGCGTCGTCGTGCTCGCGACCGGCAGCGTGCACCTGCCGACGCTCGTCGCCCGTGCGACGCTGCCGGACTGGACGATCGCGCAGTGCGACGTCGGCCAGGGAGCTGCGACCGTGCTGCGCCTGGGCGACGCGACGGTGCTGATCGACACGGGCCGCGAGCCCGAGCCGGTCGCGGCGTGCCTCGACCTGCTCGGCATCGGCCGTCTCGACGTGCTCGTGCTGACGCACTTCGACGCCGACCACGTCGGCGGCGTCGACGCGGTCGCGGGCCGCAGCGACCTCGTCGTGCACGGTCCGCCGGACGACGAGGCGCCGGCGCTGCTCGACGACCTCGCGGACCGGGGCGCACGTCTGCACGCGGGCGCCGCGGGGGAGTCGGTGCGCGTCGGCGACGGGGCGCTCGACCTGCTGTGGCCCGAGGATCGGGACGCGGTGCCTGGCAACGACGCCTCGCTCGTCGTCGCAGCGAGCCTCGGCGACCGGCGCGTGCTCGTCCTCGGCGACCTCGGCGCAGAGGCGCAGCGGGCGTTGCTCGCCGACGGCGTGCCGGCCTCCGACGTCGTCGTGGTCGCGCATCACGGCTCGCCCGACCAGCACCTGCCGCTCTACGACGCGATCGACGCGGACGTCGCTCTCGTGCCCGTCGGCCCGAACGACTACGGGCATCCGGCGCCCGACCTCATGGCCGAGCTCGAGCGCCGCGGCATGATCGTGCTGCGCACCGACGAGCGCGGCACGCTCGCGCTCGACGGCGTCGTCGTGTGGTCGCAGCGGTGAGGGCTCCCGTCGTCCGTTCGGCCTACGCTGGAGGCATGCCGAGGCAGATGACGTGGGACGCCGCCGCGCCCGCACCCGTCGTGCTCGTCTCCGGCAAGGAGGACTACCTCGCGCAGCGCGCGATGCAGCGCATCCGCGCCATCCTCGCCCACGAGGATCCGTCGCTCGAGATCTCCGACATCGAGGCGGACCAGTACGTGCCGGGCACGCTCATCCAGCTCGCGAGCCCCTCGCTGTTCGGCGAGCCCCGCCTCATCCGCGTGACGCGCGTGCAGGCGACGACCGACGCCTTCCTCGAGGAGGCGCTCGCGTACGTCGCCGAGCCCGTGCCCGACACGACGCTCGTGCTGCGCCACGACGGCTCGAGCGTCCGAGGCAAGCGGCTGCTCGACGCCGTGCGGAAGGCGCACGTCGAGGTGCCGTGCCTGCCGATCACGAAGGACGCCGATCGCATCGCCTTCGCGCGCGCCGAGATCCAGGCGGAGGGTCGCACGGTGACGCAGGGCGCGCTCAAGGCGCTCGCGGAGGCGTTCTCGAAGGACCTCGGCGAGCTCGCCGCCGCATGCAACCAGCTCGTGCAGGACACGCAGGGCGAGATCAGCGACGAGACCGTGCGCGAGTACTACGCCGGCCACGTCGAGACGACGGCGTTCGACGTCGCCGACGCCGTCGTGGCCGGCGACGCCGCCGGCGCGCTCGTGCGGCTTCGCCAGGCCGTCGCGTCGGGCGCCGACCCCGTTCCCGTCGTCGCAGCCTTCGCGATGCGCTTCCGGCAGCTCGCGAAGGTCTCCACGAACCACGGCCCGGAGGGCCAGGCGGCGAAGGCGCTGGGCATGGCGCCGTGGCAGGTGCGCAACGCGCGCCGCGACCTGCAGCGCTACTCCGACGACCGGCTCGGCCGTGCGATCGCGCTCATCGCCGAGACGGACCACGCCGTGAAGGGCGCGGCGCGCAGTCCCATGCACGCCCTCGAGCGCATGGTGCGCGTCCTCGCGTCCTGAGGATCGCCGACCCTCGCCTCGCCGCCGCGCGCCCGGGAACGACGAAGGGCCCGTCCTGGCGGACGGGCCCTTGCGTGCGATGCGTGCTCGATCAGAGCGCGGCGACCTGCTTCGCGAGCGCCGACTTGCGGTTGGCGGCCTGGTTGGCGTGGATGACGCCCTTCGAGACGGCCTTGTCGAGCTTGCGGGTGGCCTGCGTGAGGGCGGCCTGCGCGGCGTCCTTGTCGCCGGCGGCGATCGCGGCGCGCGTCGCGCGGACGTGCGTGCGGAGCTCGCTCTTGACGGCGCGGTTGCGCTGCGTCGCCTTCTCGTTGGTGAGGATGCGCTTGATCTGCGACTTGATGTTCGCCATGGTGATTCCTTCGGTCGTGATTGCCTGTGGGGCTGGCGGCCTCGCGAGCGTGGGACTCGGCTCGGCTCGTGGCCCCGGACACGCGATCGCGGAAGAGGGCGCGACGCATGGAAGCCAGCAGGCAACGTTACCAGGGTCGCGGATGCTCCGCCAACGCGCGCGGGCGCGTCGCGCGCGGCGTCATGCGGAGGACGCGCGCACGAGGATCGCGATCACCACGACCACGCCCTCGACGGCCAGGAGCACGGCCGTCGCGCGGACGAGGCCCGGCCCCAGGCGCTCGATCCGCGTCGTCGCGCCCGGGATGCGTCGGTCGAGCTCGGGCGCGCGCATCGGCTCGCTCAGCGGCACGGGGCGCATGCCCCACGGCGCGACGAAGGCGGCGGGGTCGAAGGGCTCGCTCGTCCACGACGCGGCGAGCAGCGACCGCCCGTCGTGGCCGACGAGCACGAATCGCTGCCAGCGCTGGTCGCCGTGCCGCGTCGGCACCATGAACGCCGTCGCGACGACGACGTCGCGCACCTCGGCCCGCGCCACGCGCACGGCCGATCCGAGGATGCGCAGCGCCTCGATGCCGCTCGGGTCGATGCGCAGCGCGACCACCGTGCCGCGTGCGACGGCGACGATCGGCGCGAGCACGAGGGTCGACACCGCCATGACCGCGAGCCCGACGAGCCCGTCGGGCAGCAGCAGGAGGGGCAGCGGCACGACGACGCCCGCGGCGGCGACGACGAGGACGACCCAGACGAGGGCGACCTGCCAGGCCGGCAGCAGTCGGCTCGTGCGGGAGGGCGCGGGCGGCGGCGAGGGATGCACACGGCGACCCTACGGACCACGCCTTCGCACGCACTGGACGCTCGGACTCGTCCCCGCCGGCCCATACGCCCGGGTCGCAGGGACCGCCGGGCTCGCGGGCCCGCCGCGGGTCCGTGAGAGGATGGAGGGTCCGCGCCGTCCCGTGAGCCCCAGGAGCACCGTGCCCCGCTCGTCCACCGCCCTCGAGCCCGCCTCGACCGCGCCCGAGCGCATCCGCAACTTCTGCATCATCGCGCACATCGACCACGGCAAGTCGACGCTCGCCGACCGCATGCTGCAGCTCACGGGCGTCGTGGAGGATCGCGCGATGCGCGCGCAGTACCTCGACCGCATGGACATCGAGCGCGAGCGCGGCATCACGATCAAGTCGCAGGCCGTGCGCATGCCGTGGGACGTCGACGGCACGACGTACGCGCTCAACATGATCGACACCCCGGGCCACGTCGACTTCACCTACGAGGTCTCGCGCTCGCTCGCCGCATGCGAGGGCGCGATCCTGCTCGTCGACGCGGCGCAGGGCATCGAGGCGCAGACCCTCGCGAACCTGTACCTCGCGATGTCGAACGACCTCGAGATCATCCCCGTGCTCAACAAGATCGACCTGCCGGCGGCGGACCCCGAGAAGTACGCGGCGGAGATCGCGGGCCTCATCGGCGGCGACCCCGCCGACGTGCTGCGCGTGTCCGGCAAGACCGGCGAGGGCGTCGAGGCGCTGCTCGACCGCGTCGTCGGCACGATCCCCGCGCCGACGGGCGAGGTCGAGGCCGCGCCGCGCGCCATGATCTTCGACTCCGTCTACGACTCGTATCGCGGCGTCGTGACCTACGTGCGCATGGTGGACGGCACGTTGCGGCCGCGCGACAAGATCCAGATGATGTCGACCGGCACGACGCACGAGCTGCTCGAGATCGGCGTCTCGAGCCCCGAGCCGACGCCGTCGAAGGGCCTGTCGGTCGGCGAGGTGGGCTACCTCATCACTGGCGTGAAGGACGTGCGCCAGTCGAAGGTCGGCGACACGGTGACGACGGCCCGCGGCGCCGCGACCGAGCCGCTGCAGGGCTACGCGGACCCGAAGCCCATGGTCTTCTCGGGCCTGTACCCGATCGACGGCTCCGACTACCCGGACCTGCGCGAGGCGCTCGACAAGCTGAAGCTCTCGGATGCCGCGCTCGTCTACGAGCCCGAGACGTCGGTCGCGCTGGGCTTCGGCTTCCGCTGCGGCTTCCTCGGCCTGCTGCACCTCGAGATCATCTCCGAGCGGCTGCAGCGCGAGTTCGGCCTCGACCTCATCGCGACGGCGCCGAGCGTCGTCTACGAGGTGCGCACGGAGGACAGGAAGGTCGTGACCGTCACGAACCCGTCCGAGTTCCCCGAGGGCAAGATCGACGCCGTCGTCGAGCCGGTCGTCAACGCCACGGTGCTCGCGCCGAAGGACTACGTCGGCGCGATCATGGACCTCTGCCAGACGCGCCGCGGCACGCTGCAGGGCATGGAGTACCTCTCGGAGGACCGCGTCGAGCTGCGCTACCGCCTGCCGCTGGGCGAGATCGTCTTCGACTTCTTCGACCAGCTGAAGTCGCGCACGCAGGGCTACGCGTCGCTCGACTACGAGATCGACGGCACGCAGGAGGCCGACCTCGTCAAGGTCGACATCCTGCTGCAGGGCGACCAGGTCGACGCGTTCAGCGCCATCGTGCACCGCGACAAGGCGTACGCGTACGGCACGCTCATGGCGGGCAAGCTGCGCGAGCTCATCCCGCGCCAGCAGTTCGAGGTGCCGATCCAGGCCGCGATCGGCGCGCGCATCATCGCCCGCGAGACGATCCGCGCCATCCGCAAGGACGTGCTCGCGAAGTGCTACGGCGGCGACATCACCCGCAAGCGCAAGCTGCTCGAGAAGCAGAAGGAGGGCAAGAAGCGCATGAAGATGGTCGGACGCGTCGAGGTGCCCCAGGAGGCGTTCATCGCCGCCCTCTCGACCGGCGAGCGCAAGGAGTCGTAGCGTGGCGCGCATGCGAGACCTCGCCGCACGACCCGCCAACTACGGCATCATCGGCGCGACGGCGCACTTCGACTTCGATCGCTTCCCGCCGAAGGGCTACGAGCTCATCGCGAGGCGCTCGCGCATCGGCCACGGTCGCGCGCGCTACGAGGCCGCCGTCGCGGGCCTGCGCACGTGGCGCGTGCAGCGGCTGTCGGGCATCGAGGTCGACGTGCAGCCGACGACCGATCGCACGACCTACCGACCCGTCGGCTTCGAGGGCAAGGACCCCGCACGCGCCGCCTCGACCGAGGCGCAGCAGGTCTTCGCCGCCGACGGCGAGCCGTTCCTGCAGCCGGGGGACTCGGCGATGCAGCGCATCCGCCTCGGGCCCGTGCAGATCCACGCGCCGATCCGCGTCATCGCGGTGGAGGACGAGGCGACGACGCACGCCGTGATCTTCGGCACCCTCGAGGGGCACCCGGAGTCGGGCGAGGAGCGGATGCTCGTCGAGCTCGCCGAGGACGAGTCGGTCTTCTTCCACCTGCGCGTGCTCGCGAAGCCGCACGCCTGGTGGGCGAGGCTGGGCGGTCCCGTCGCACGCCGCGTGCAGCGCCGCTACCACGAGCGCTACCTCGACGCGCTGCGCCGCATCCGCGTCGACTGATGGGTCGGCTGCCCGACGGCGATGCGGCGCCCGCGGACGGCGCCCTGCCCGCCTCGGCGGCGACGGGCGCCGCGAGCCGCGACCTGGGCGTCTACCTGCACGTGCCGTTCTGCCGCGTCCGCTGCGGCTACTGCGACTTCAACACGTACACCTCGACCGAGCTGCGCGGCGCTCGGCAGGACGACTACGCCGACCAGGCGATCGCCGAGGTGCGCCTGGCTGGACGCGTGCTCGAGGACCTCGCGCAGCACGACGCCGCGGTGCGCCGGCCGATCTCGACGGTCTTCGTCGGCGGCGGCACGCCGACGCTGCTGCCGCCCGGCGACCTCGCCCGCATGCTCGCGGCGGTGCGCGACGAGTGGGGCCTTGGCCCCGGCGCCGAGGTCACGACGGAGGCGAATCCCGACTCGGTGGACGCGGCCGACCTCCGCGCGCTCGCCGACGCCGGCTTCACGCGCGTGAGCCTCGGCATGCAGTCGGTCGTGCCGCACGTGCTCGCCACGCTCGACCGCACGCACGATCCCGAGCGCGTGCCGCGGGTCGTGCGGTGGGCGAAGGACGCCGGCCTCGCCGTGAGCGTCGACCTCATCTACGGCACGCCGGGGGAGTCGCTCGACGACTGGCGACGCTCGCTCGATGCCGCCCTGTCGTACGACGCGGGACACCTGTCGGCCTACGCGCTCATCGTCGAGGAGGGCACGGCGCTCGCCCGGCGCATCCGCCGCGGGGAGGTCGCGCCCGTCGACGACGACCTGCACGCGGCGATGTACGAGGCTGCCGACGCCGCGCTCGCCGGCGCGGGCTACGAGTGGTACGAGGTGTCGAACTGGGCGCGCGACGGGGCCGTCTCGAGGCACAACCTCGCGTACTGGCTCGGCCACGACTGGTGGGGCGTCGGCCCTGGCGCGCACAGCCACGTGGGCGGCGTGCGGTGGTGGAACGTCAAGCATCCCGCCGCCTACGCGCAGCGGCTCGCGACCGGCCTGTCGCCGGCCCTCGCACGGGAGGTGCTCGACGAGGGCACGCGTCGCGTCGAGCGCGTGCTGCTCGAGACCCGCATCCGCGACGGGCTGCCGACCGAGGCGCTCGAGGGCGCGGCCCGCGCGGAGGTCGCCGGGCTCATCGCCGACGGCCTCGTCGACGGCGCCGCCGCCGTGCGCGGCCGCGTGGTGCCGACGCTCCGCGGCCGGCTCCTCGCCGACGCCATCGTCCGCCGCCTCACCGCCGCCGACTGACCGCGGCGGCGACACGACGAAGGGCACCCCGTGCGGGGTGCCCTTCGTCGAGCGCAGTCGATCGCGCTACTTGATGATGCGCCAGTTGAACGGGTAGCGGTACGAGCCGCCGCCGTTCACGCGGACGCCGCCGATGATGGCGAAGATGATGCCGACGATCGGGGCTGCGAAGACGATCAGGTAGAGGATCGACGCGAGCCCGAAGGTGATGGCCGTGAGGATGCTCACGACGATCGAGCCGCCGACGGTGATGATCGTCATGAGGAGCTGGAAGTTCAGCGCCTCCTTCGACTCCTGGCGGACGAACGGGCTGCGGTCCTTGTACATCAGGAACACGATGAGCGGACCGAGCCAGCCGAGCGAGACGACCCAGAGGATGCCGCCGAGGTGGCCGAACATCGCCCACTGCTTCTCGTCCTGCGGGCTCATGGGCGCACCTGCGGGCGCGCCGTACTGGGGCTGGCCGGGGGCGCCGTACTGGGGAGCGCCGTAGGGAGCCTGCTGGCCGGGTGCGCCGTAGGGCTGCTGCCCGGGTGCGCCGTAGGGCTGCTGGCCGGCACCGGGCTGCGGCGGGACCGCGCCGGGGGCGGGGCTGGAGAAGGGCTGCGCGGGCTCGCCGGGTGCGGGCGCCGGGGCAGGCGTCCCCTGGCCGGGCGCGCCGAACTGGGGAGCCTGGGGCTCGTCCGGCGTCGCGGCGGGGCCGTTGGGGTCGGTCATGGTCGAACCTCTCGATCACGGGTGCCGGAACTGGCTGGACCCATCATGCTCGCACCCGGCTGGGAACGCACCCACGGTCGCGGTAGGATTGGCAGTCCGAAGTGGCGAGTGCCAGACGAGGGGGGACGATGGTCACGGATCGCGGCCTCGAGGTCCTGCGGGCGATCGTGCAGGACTACGTCGCCTCCAGCGAGCCCGTCGGGTCGAAGTCCATCGTCGAGCGCCACTCCTTCGGGGTGAGCGCGGCGACGATCCGCAACGACATGGCCCTGCTCGAAGAGGCAGAGCTCATCGTCGCGCCGCACACCTCCTCCGGCCGCATCCCCACCGACAAGGGCTACCGCGTGTTCGTCGACCGGCTGCAGGGCATGCAGCCGCTGTCGCCGGCGCAGCGCCAGGCCATCGCCCGCTTCCTCGGCGAGGCCGACGACCTCGACGACGTCATGGCGCGCTCCGTTCGCCTGCTGTCGCAGCTGACGAACCAGGTCGCGCTCGCGCAGTACCCTTCGGTCGCGAAGGCGCGGGTGCGCCGCATCGAGGTCGTGCAGCTCGCGCAGTCGCGGCTGCTGCTCGTCGTCATCCTCGACTCCGGCCGCGTCGAGCAGCGCACGGTCGACGCCGGCCAGCAGCTCGAGGCCACCGATGCGCAGGCCATCGGCCGCGCGCTCGACGATGCCGTCGGCGGCAAGCCGACGACGGAGGCGGAGGGTGCGCTCGTCGCCGTCGTCGACGGCGCGGCGCCCGCCGTGGCCACGGCGACGCAGCGGCTCGTCGCCGCGCTCGGCGAGGTGCTCGAGCCGACCGCGGGCGACCGGCTCGTCATCGCCGGCGCCTCGCACCTCGTGCGCGGCGCCGCCGACATGGGCTCGCTGACGCTCGTGCTCGAGGCCATCGAGGAGCAGGTCACGCTGCTGCGGCTCTTCGGCGAGATGGACGCGGAGGAGCGGTCGGTCGCGACGCGCATCGGCCGCGAGATGACGCACGGGCTCGAGGAGACGTCGATCGTCACGGGCGCCTACGGCGCCGGCGGGCACGAGGCCGGCCGCGTCGGCGTGCTCGGCCCCACCCGCATGGACTACGCATCGAACATGGCAGCCGTTCGCGCCGTCGCGCGGTACCTCACCCGGCTGCTCGACGACGAGGAGCGATGAGCGATCACTACGAGGTCCTGGGCGTGCCCCGCGAGGCCAGCCAGGACGACATCAAGCGCGCGTACCGGAGGCTCGCTCGGCAGCTGCACCCCGACGTGAACCCGTCGGCGGAGGCCGCGGAGCGGTTCAAGGAGGTCACGCACGCCTACGACGTGCTCTCGGACCCGCAGTCGCGCGCGGACTACGACCGCGGCCCGCAGGCGCAGGGCTTCGGGCTCGGGGACATCTTCGAGCAGTTCTTCGGCGGCGGAGGCGGGGGCAGGCAGCCCGGACCGCGTCCGCGCCGGCGCCCCGGGCAGGACTCGCTGCTGCGCATCGACCTCGATCTGCACGACGTCGTCTTCGGCGTCCACAAGGACCTGCGCGTGCAGACCGCCGTGCTCTGCGAGACGTGCGAGGGGCGCTGCACGGCGCCCGGCACGCGCGAGGAGACGTGCGACATCTGCGGCGGCTCGGGCCACGTGCAGCGCCAGGTGCGCTCGCTCCTGGGCACCATGGTCACGAACCAGCCCTGCGGCTCGTGCCAGGGCCACGGCACCGTCATCCCGTACCCGTGCCCGACGTGTGCAGGCCACGGTCGCGTCCGTGCCGAGCGCAGCATCCCCGTCGACGTCCCCGCTGGCGTCGACACGGGCCTGCGCATCCAGCTCCCCGGGCAGGGCGAGGTCGGCGAGGCGGGCGGCGAGCCCGGCACCCTCTTCCTCGAGGTGCACGTCGCGCACCACGACGTCTTCAGCCGCGACGGCGACGACCTGCTCGGCACGCTCGAGGTGTCGATGATCGACGCGGCGCTCGGCACGGAGGCGACGATCGAGTCGATCGACGGACCCGTGACGGTCTCGGTCGAGCCGGGCACGCAGTCGGCGGACGTGCTCACCGTCGTCGGTCGCGGCGTCGGGAGGCTGCGCGGCTCGGGCCGCGGCGACCTGCGCCTGGGCGTGCAGGTCGTCACGCCCACGCGGCTCGACCGCAAGGCGCAGGACCTGCTCCAGCAGCTGCGGGACCGCACGAAGCCGCCCGCGCCGCGCATGGCGCAGTTCCAGCAGGGGCTGTTCTCGAAGCTGCGCGATCGGTTCCTGCGCTTCTGATGGCCCACTGCTACTACGTCGACGCGCTCGAGGGCGCGGTCGGCGAGCGCGTGCGACTCGGCCCCGAGGACGCGCGGCACGCCGCGACCGTGAGCCGCGCACGCGTGGGCGAGACGGTGCTCGTGGGCGACGGCCGCGGCACGCTCGCGACCGCGAGGTTCGTCGAGGTGCGCCCCGAGGTCGTGCTCGAGGTCTCCGACGTGCGCCGCGAGCGCGTGCCGAGCCCCCGCATCGGCCTCGCGCAGGCGCTCGCGAAGGGCGACCGCGACGAGCTGGCGATCCAGGCGGCGACGGAGCTCGGCGTCGACCTCGTCGTGCCGTGGCAGGCGTCCCGATCGATCGTGACGTGGAAGGGGGAGCGCGGCGCGAAGGCGCTCGCCCGCTGGCGCACCATCGTGCGCGAGGCGGGCAAGCAGTCGCTGCGCGCCCACGTGCCCGAGGTGGCCGAGCCCGTCGGCACGGCGCAGCTCGCGGCGCTCGGCGATCGGATGCGGCTCGTCGTGCTCGATCCGACCGCGGAGGCCTCGCTCGCGAGCGTGGAGCCCGACGGCCGCGACCTCCTGCTCGTCGTCGGCCCCGAGGGCGGCATCGCGCCCGACGAGCTCGAGCGGCTCGGCGGCGAGCGCGTCGCGATGGGCCCCCACGTCGTGCGCACCTCCACCGCGGGACCCGCGGCCATCGCCGCCCTCGCGGCCAGGTGGCGCTGGTGACGCGCGAGTACGCTGGAGCCATGGCCGACAAGACCGTCTTCGAGCGCATCGTCGATCGCGAGATCCCCGCCGAGATCGTGCTCGAGGACGACGACCTCATCGCCTTCACCGACATCGCGCCGAAGGCCGAGATGCACGTGCTCGTCGTGCCGAAGACGGCGCGCTACCGCGACGTCGTCGAGCTCGCCGCCGGCGACCCCGAGCTGCTCGCCGCCATGGTGCGGGCCGCGCGGGCCATCGCGCTCGAGCGCGCCGACGGCGACTTCCGCCTCGTGTTCAACACGGGCGAGCAGGCCGGCCAGACCGTCTTCCACGTCCACGCCCACGTCCTCGCGGGCGCCGACCTCACCGAGGAGTCCCTTGCCTGACGCACATGCCGAGCTCGAGGTCGACGGCATCCAGATGGTGCGACTGCTCGGGCCGCAGGATCGTCTGCTCACGAGGCTCGAGCGGGAGTACCCCGAGGTCACCGTCGCCGTGCGCGGCAACCAGGTGACGTTCGACGGCGATCCGGAGCAGGTCGACCAGGCCTCGCGCCTCGTGCGCGAGCTCGCCGACCTCGTGCAGGGCGGCGTCGACCTCGGGCAGTCCGAGGTCGGCGAGGGCGCCCGGCTCATCCGCGAGGACTCGCCGCGCACGCTCGCGGACGTCGCGGGCGACGCGATCCTCACGACGGGCCGCAAGAGCATCCGAGCGAAGACGGAGGGTCAGCGCGCGTACGTCGACGCCATCGGCCAGCACACGATCGTCTTCGGCATCGGCCCCGCGGGCACCGGCAAGACCTACCTCGCGATGGCGAAGGCCGTGCAGGCGCTGCAGCGGCGCGAGGTGCAGCGCATCATCCTGACGCGGCCCGCCGTCGAGGCCGGCGAGCGGCTCGGCTTCCTGCCCGGCACGCTCACCGACAAGATCGACCCCTACCTGCGGCCGCTGTACGACGCGCTCAACGAGATGATGGATCCCGAGCTCGTGCCGAAGCTGCTCGCGACGGGCGTCGTCGAGGTCGCGCCGCTCGCGTACATGCGCGGCCGCACGCTCAACGACGCGTTCGTCATCCTCGACGAGGCGCAGAACACGACGCCCGAGCAGATGAAGATGTTCCTCACGCGCCTGGGCTTCGGCTCGCGCATGATCGTGACGGGCGACATCACGCAGGTCGACCTGCCCGAGGGCACGAGCGGCCTGCAGGTCGCGAGCCGCGTGCTCGGCGGGATCGACGACATCCACTTCGCGCAGCTCACGAGCGCCGACGTCGTGCGCCACACGCTCGTCGGTCGCATCGTCGACGCCTACACGGCGCACGAGGCGCGCGTCATGGCGCAGGAGGGCGGCACGCGCGAGCAGCGCCGCGAGCACCTGCAGCGGCGGGGTCGTCGATGAGCGTCGAGGTGCTGAACGAGTCGGGCGTCGCCGTCGACGAGGCGCGGCTGTCGCGCCTCGTGTCGTTCGACCTCGAGGCGCTCTTCGTGCACTCGGAGGCCGAGGTGAGCATCGTGCTCGTCGACGTCGCCGCCATGGAGCAGCTGCACGTGCAGTGGATGGACGAGCCCGGCCCGACCGACGTGCTGTCGTTCCCGATGGACGAGCTGCGCCCGGGCACCGCCGACCGGCCGACGCCCGCGGGGCTGCTCGGCGACATCGTGCTGTGCCCGCAGGTCGCCGAGGCGCAGGCGGCGGAGGCCGGGCACTCGCTCATGGCGGAGCTCGAGCTGCTCACGACCCACGGCATGCTGCACCTGCTGGGCTTCGACCACGCGGAGCCGGCCGAGCGCGACGAGATGTTCGCGCTGCAGGACGAGCTGCTGCAGCGCTTCCGAGCCGCCGATGCTTGAGCTGTCGCTCTTCGCGGTCGCCGCCGTCCTCGTCGTCATCGGCGCCTGGCTCGCCGCGTGCGACGCCGCGCTGTCGGTCACGAGCACGCGCGACCTGCAGGAGATGGCGACCGAGTCGCGGCGCGGCGGATCGCTCGAGGGCATCGCGCACGACCTCACGGGCCACGTCATGGTCGTGCAGTTCGGTCGCATCCTCTTCGAGACGACCGCGGCCGTGCTGCTGACGATCGGGCTCACGCGACTGCTCGACTGGTGGTGGGCGCTCGTCGTCGCGGTGGCGATCATGGCCGTGACGTCGTTCATCCTCGTCGGATCGAGCCCGCGCGCCGTCGGTCGCACGAACGCCCGCACGCTCCTGCGGCTGTCGGCCGGACCCATCCGCGCCCTGCGCGTCCTCTTCGGCCCCATCGCGACGCTCGTGCTCGCGGTCGGCGACCGGGTCACGCCGGGCCGTCAGCGCGAGACGGCGTTCACGAGCGAGGAGCAGCTGCTGTCGATGGTCGACGAGGCCACGACGCGCTCCGTGCTCGAGGAGGACGACCGCGAGCTCATCCACTCGATCTTCGAGTTCAACGCGACCTACGTGCGCGAGGTCATGGTGCCGCGCACCGACATGATCGTCGCGGAGTCGGACATGACCGCCGAGGAGGCGCTGCGCCGCTTCCTCGAATCGGGGCTCTCGCGCATGCCGGTCGCGGGGGAGTCGCTCGACGAGATCGAGGGCATCCTCTACCTCCGCGACGTCGTGCGCAGCCGCACGATGCGCCCCGACGAGCACGAGACCGCGCGCTCGCTCGCCCGCGTCGCCCTCTTCGTGCCCGAGTCGAAGAAGGCCGACGACACGCTCGCGCACATGCAGGCGGAGCGCGTGCACGTCGCCATGGTCGTCGACGAGTACGGCGGCATCGCCGGGCTCGTGACGCTCGAGGACCTCATCGAGGAGCTCATCGGCGACATCCACGACGAGCACGACCGCACGGGCGCGGAGGCCGTCGCGCTCGCGGACGGCACGTACCTCGTGTCCGCGCGCCTGCAGATCGACGAGCTCGGCGACCTCTTCGACCTGACGCTCGACGACGACGACGTCGACTCCGTCGGCGGCCTGCTGCAGAAGGAGCTCGGCCGCATCGCCGAGGTCGGCGACGTCGTCGAGGCGCACGGGCTGCGCCTCGCGGTCGAGCGGATCGACGGTCGCGGACGCGAGGCGGGGCGCGTGCGCGTCGAGCGCCTCGCCCCGGCGGAGGTGGAGGCCGAGTGACGCATCGCAGCGGATTCGTGACGTTCGTGGGCAGGCCGAACGCCGGCAAGTCGACGCTCATGAACGCCCTCGTCGGCGAGAAGGTCGCCATCACCTCCTCGAAGCCGCAGACGACGCGACGCGCCATCCGCGGCATCGTGCACCGCGACGAGGCGCAGATCGTCATCGTCGACACGCCTGGCATGCACAAGCCCCGCACGCTGCTGGGCAAGCGGCTGAACGCCGTCGTGCAGACGACGCTCGGCGACGTCGACGTCATCTGCCTGTGCGTGCCCGCGAACGAGCGACTCGGCCCCGGCGATCGCTTCATCGACCAGCAGCTGGACGGCTTCCCGAATGCGCGCAAGGTCGCGATCGTCACGAAGGTCGACGCCGCGTCGAAGGAGCGCATCGCCGAGCAGCTGCTCGAGGTGTCGGCCCTGCGCGAGTGGGATGCGGTCATCCCGCTCTCGTCGGTGTCGGGCTCGCAGCTCGACGTGCTGCTCGACGAGCTCGCGCGGCTGCTGCCCGAGGCGCCGCCGCTCTACGACGCCGAGACGTCGACCGAGGAGCGGCTCGACGACCGCATCGCCGAGCTCATCCGCGAGGCGGCGCTCGAGGACGTGCGCGACGAGCTGCCGCACTCGATCATCGTCACGGTCGACGACGTCGTCGCCCGCGAGGACAAGCCCATCACGGACGTGTACGCGAACCTCTGGGTCGAGCGCGACAGCCAGAAGGGCATCGTCATCGGCCGCGGCGGCGAGCGCCTGCGCCGCATCGGCAAGGACGCGCGCGCCGAGATCGAGGCGCTCGTGGGGCAGCAGGTGCACCTCGACCTTCGGGTGAAGATCGCCAAGGAGTGGCAGGGCGACCCCAAGCAGCTGGGACGCTTCGGGCTCTGACGCGGGTCGAGGGCGCGCATCGCGTCCCGTCGTCGCCGTGCGCCGGCCTCGACACCCGACGAACCCTCGAAGAAGTTCGAGGATCGCTCAGCCCTCATGGCGAGCACTCTCAGGATAGCGATGCGAGCCGCGCGATGGCAGGGATCCCTCGATGCGCACGGAGTGCTCGTCGGAACCCACGAATCCGGCGCGAATCGGGAATGCGCGCCCGCAGGATCGACGGAACGCCCGGCACCACGCGCCGGACGAGTCGACGAGAGGATCCCATCCCCATGAGACGCAGCATCCAGGCCATCACCACCGCGACGCTCGCAGGCGCCCTGCTGGCGTTCGGCAGCGGCATGGCGGTCGCAGCACCCGCCCCGGCCGCGAGCGACGTCGAGACGCACAGCGTGAGCGCCGCCGAGGCGGCGGAGGCGGCGACCGCGTGGAGCCCCGAGCGCATGGAGGCGGCCGCGCCGGCCGACGACCTCGTGCTCGACCAGGTCGGCCAGCTCGACCCGAACCCGGCGCCCGACGGCGAGGCCACGACGTACGCGGGCGAGCAGCCCGTGCTGCTCGCGACGCAGGTGAACCCCATCGCGCACATCGGCAAGGTGTTCTTCACGCTCGGCGGCCAGGACTACGTGTGCTCGGCGAACTCCGTGACCTCCGCGAACGGCAGCACCGTCTCCACCGCCGGCCACTGCCTCAACGAGGGCCCGGGCGCCTTCGCGTCGGAGTTCATCTTCGTGCCGGCCTACCAGAACGGCTCCGCGCCGTACGGCCAGTGGCCGGCCGTCGAGCTCGTCGCTCCCACGCAGTGGACGAACGGCGGCGACATCGACTACGACACCGGCTTCGCGGTCGTCGCGACCCAGGGCGGTCGCACCCTCAGCGCGACGGTGGGCGCCTCCGGCGTCTCGTTCAACCAGTCGACAGGCCTGTCGTACACGCTCTACGGCTACCCGGCGGCGAGCCCGTTCACGGGCGAGACGCTGCAGCGCTGCGCCGGCTCGGCGTCGCCCGACCGTCTCGGTGGCACGACGTCGCAGGGCGTCTCGTGCGACATGACCGGCGGTTCCTCGGGCGGCCCCTGGTTCGTCGGCTCGGGCTCGAACGGGGTGCAGAACTCGGTGAACAGCTTCGGCTACAACTCGCAGCCGGGCGTCATGTACGGCCCGTACTGGGGCTCCGTGATCCAGAGCGCGTATCAGTCGGCGCAGGGCTGACGCCGCGCGACGCGGCAGGGAGGGGGTCGGCGTCCGCCGGCCCCCTCCTCTCGTGCGCCGGGGCGTCGTCCGAGCGGATGATTCCCGCGGCCGCAGCATCGGCTCGGGCCGCGGCGGCCGTAGCGTGATGGGGTGATCCGCTCCGTCTCCCGCGCGCAGCTGACGTTCGACGTCGTGCTGGCGCTCGTGCTGGGGATCCTGCTGGGCGGCCCCTCCGTGCTCGTCAGCGTGTCGAGCCCGGAGCTGCCGTGGGTCGTGCTCGTGGGGCTCGCGTTCGGCGCCCTCGTCGCCCTGCGCCGCGTGGCGCCGATGCTCACGCTGCTCGCAGGGCTCGCGATGGGCGTCGCGTTCGTCGCCGCCGACCTCACGGCGCTGTCGCCGCTGTGGTTCCAGGTGCTCGTGCTGCTCTACACCGTCGGGCGCTGGTGCGACGGGCTGCAGCGCGGGCTCGGCGCCATCGTCGCCGTGCTCGGCGCGAGCCTCGTCGGGCTCTGGTTCGTGCGCTTCGGCTACGGCGTGGGCGCGTCGGGCTCGCCGCTCGAGATCCTGCTGCCCTTCGGCCTCGGCACGTTCGGCTTCGCGCTGCTGTTCGGGCTCGCGCTCGTCTCGGGCATCCTCGTCGCGGAGATCGTCCGCAGCCAGTCGCTCGCTCGCGAGACGCGCGTCGAGCGGGAGCGCGCCGAGGTGGAGCAGGAGCGCGCCGGCATCGCGCGCGACATGCACGACGTCGTCGCGCACTCGCTCGCCGTGGTCATCGCGCAGGCGAACGGCGCGCGCTACGCGGGTGCGGTGGAGGCGAAGGACGAGAGCCTGCAGCAGATCGCGCAGACCGCGTCGGCGGCCCTCGGCGACGTGCGCGGGCTGCTCGAGCGCCTGCGCCACGCGCAGGCCGCCGACCCCGCCGCGTCGCTCGCGACGCTGCCGGCGCTCGTGCAGCGCGTGCGCGCCGCGGGGCTCGCCGTCGAGGTGCGCGAGCAGGGCGCCCCGGGGCCGCTGCCGCAGAGCGTCGAGATCGCCGCCTACCGCATCGTGCAGGAGGCGCTCACGAACGCGCTGCGCCACGGCGACCGCACGCATCCCGTGCTCGTGACCATCGTGCACGGCCAGCACCTCGAGCTCGCGGTGCGCAACGCGCTGCGGCAGGCGCCCGGCGACCCCGGCCACGGGCTCGTGGGCATGCGCGAGCGTGCGAGGATCGCCGGAGGGCACGTCGACGTCGGGATCTCCGGCGGCGCCTGGATCGTCCGGGCCGTGCTGCCGCGTCAGGAGGCCTCCGCATGATCCGCGTGCTGCTCGTCGACGACCAGGCGCTGTTTCGCAGCGGCATGCGCATGCTCGTCGACTCCCAGCGCGACCTCGAGGTCGTGGGGGAGGCGGGCGACGGCCGGGAGGCGGTGCGCGAGACGCTGCGGCTGCGGCCGGACATCGTCCTCATGGACGTGCGCATGCCCGTGCTCGACGGCATCGACGCCACCGCCGAGATCGTCGCCGCCGGCTCCGAGGCGCGCGTCGTCGTGCTCACGACGTTCGACCTCGACGAGGCCGTCGCACGTGCGCTGCGCGCCGGCGCGAGCGGCTTCCTGCTGAAGGACGCCGACCCCGAGCTCGTGCTCGCGACCATCCGCGCCGTGCAGGGCGGCGGCGAGGTCGTCGCGGCGTCGGCGACGCGGCAGCTGCTCGCGCGTCACGCCGAGGCGCCCGCGGCGCCGCCCGCGGCGCTCGCGACCCTCACGCCCCGCGAGCACGAGATCCTGCTGCAGGTCGCGCGCGGACTGTCGAACGCCGAGATCGCACGCAGCGAGTTCGTCTCGGAGACGACCGTGAAGACGCACGTCTCCCGCATGCTGCAGAAGCTCGAGCTGCGCGACCGCGTGCAGGCCGTCGTCTTCGCGCACGCGCACGGCCTCGTCTAGCGGCGGACGGCGCGGGCGCCCACCTCATCCGCTCGGAGGACGAGGACGGCACGCGCGGACGACGCGGGCCGCAGGCTGCGCCGCTGGAATGGAGGCATGCACTCCACCCCAGCTCTCCGCCTCACCGACGTCACCCGCCGCTACGGCTCCGGCGACGCGGCCGTCGTCGCGCTCGATCGCGCGTCCCTCTCGATCGACCCCGGCGAGTTCGTCGCCATCATGGGGCCGTCCGGCTCGGGCAAGTCGACGCTCATGCACCTCGCGGCGGGGCTCGACGCCCCCACGTCCGGCTCGGTGTGCATCGGCGACGCCGAGCTCGTGGGCCTCGACGACGCCGCGCTGACGCGCCTGCGTCGCGATCGGGTCGGCTTCGTCTTCCAGGCCTTCAACCTCGTGCCGACCCTCTCGGCCCGCGACAACATCCGCCTGCCGTTCGACCTCGCCGGCCGTCGCGCCGACGACGCGCTCATCGACCTGCTCGTGTCGTGGCTCGGGCTCGAGAGCCGCATCGACCACCGACCCGGCGAGCTCTCCGGCGGCCAGCAGCAGCGCGTCGCGATCGCCCGCGCGCTCGCGACGCGCCCCGCGATCGTCTTCGCCGACGAGCCGACCGGCAACCTCGACTCCCGCACCGCGGAGGACGTGCTCGAGATCCTGCAGCGGGCGGCGCGCGAGCACGGGCAGGCGATCTGCATGGTGACGCACGACGCCGTCGCGGCCGAGGCGGCCGACCGCGTCGTGCTGCTCGCCGACGGCCGCATCCGCGGCGACGAGCGCGGCCTCGACCGCGCCCGGATCGCCGAGCGGATGCTGCGGCTGCAGGAGCGTGCGGCATGAGCCGCGCGCATCTGCCCACCGTCGCGGTCACGGCGGTCGCCGCGTGCTTCGCGGTGCTGCTCACGAGCGTGACCGAGATGCTCTTCACGCTCGTGCTCGCCTCGCGGCTCCTCGCCGCGGGGGCTGCGCCCTTCCTGGCCGCCATCGCCGTCGTGTGCCTCACGATCGTCGCGATGGTCGTCGCCGCGATCGTGACGCGCACGACGGTGCAGCACGTCGTCGAGGAGCAGCGCGCGCTCATCGCGCTGCGACGCCTGCTCGGCGCCTCGCAGGCGCAGGAGCGCTCGCGCGTGCTGCGCTCGTCGCTCGTCGCCGGCGTCGCCGGCACGCTCGGCGGCGCGCTCGTCGGCATCGGGCTCGGCGTGGCCGTGCAGCTCGCGCTCGCCGCCTCGGGGGCGGTCGTCGGCGCCCAGGTGCGGGCGCTGCCGCCCACCGCGATCGTGCCCGTCGTCGGCATCGCCCTCGCCGTCGCCGCCATCGCGCGATCGGGCACGCGCGGCGTGCTCGAGGTCACGCCCATCGAGGCGCTCGGCGCCGCGGGCGCCCAGCCGCGCCGCGCCGCGCGACCCGTCGCGGCGCTCGTCCTCCTCGGGCTCGCCGCGGCGATCCTCGCGACGGCGATCGCGCTCGGCTCCGTCACCCCGCTGGCGATCCTCGTCGCGGTCGTCGGCGGCGTGCTGCTCGCGAGCGGCATCGTCCTCGTCGCACCCGCGGCGCTCGTCCCGGTGCTCGGCGCGGTCGGGCGACTGCTCGGACGCTCGGTGCCCGCACGCGCCGCGGTGCGGTCGGCCCAGGACGCGCGTGAACGCTCGAGCGGCCTCGTCCTGTCGCTCATGGTCGGCGTCGCGACCGTCGTGCTGCTCGCGACCGCAGGCGGGACGCTGCGCGACGCGCTCGTCGCCATCGAGCGAGACCCCGCCTACGTCGCCGAGATCACCCGCATCGTCGACGGCGTCGTGCTCGCCCTCGGCATCCTCGTCGGGTCGTCGGCCGTCGTCGCCGTCCTCGGCTTCGTCACGAGCATGCTCACGGCCGTCCGCCAGCGCACGCGGGAGATCGGACTCCTGCGGGCGCTCGGGATGACGAGCCGTCAGGTGCGCGCGATGGTCACGGCCGAGACCGTCGCGATCGCGATCGTCGCGCTCGTCGGCGGGCTCGCGCTCGGCATCGGGCTCGGCTGGGTCGCGGCGTGGACGCTGCTCGGATCCTCGTGGGGCATCGGCCCCATCGTGCCGTCGGTCTCGCCCTGGCTCGTCGCCGGCGCCGCGGTCGCGGCGGGCGTCGTCGCGCTCGTCGCCGCCGCGCCGGCGACGTCGCGCGCGCGCCGCATCGCGCCCATCGAGGCGCTCCGCGTCGCCTGACGCGCGTCGGCCGAGGAGCGCGTGCGGTGTATCGTTGCCGCATGCGCTCCTCGCTGCTCCTCCTTCGCCGCCGCGGCGAGGCCTAGACACCGGGCCTCCTCGCCGCGGAGTCGTCCTGCAGCCCGGAGTCGATCCGACCCCAGGAGCATCCAGCATGAAGAGCATGCAGCAGCCGTCGGGCATGCCGGCGCATCGCTACGTCCCGTATCACGAGCAGATCCGCGTGGACCTGCCCGACCGCACATGGCCGGACCGCCGCATCGAGCGGGCGCCGCTGTGGTGCGCCGTCGACCTGCGCGACGGCAACCAGGCCCTCGTCGAGCCCATGACCCCCGAGCGCAAGCGGATCATGTTCCAGCTGCTCGTCGAGATGGGCTACAAGGAGATCGAGGTCGGCTTCCCCTCGGCGAGCCAGACCGACTTCGACTTCGTCCGCCAGCTCATCGACGACGGCCTCATCCCCGACGACGTCACGATCCAGGTGCTGACGCAGTGCCGCGACCACCTCATCCGCCGCACGTTCGAGGCGATCGACGGCGCCAAGCAGGCGATCGTCCACATCTACAACTCCACGAGCGTGCTGCAGCGCGACGTCGTCTTCCGCTCCGACCGCGAGGGCGTGAAGCAGATCGCCGTCGACGGCGCGCGGCTGTGCCTCGAGCTCGAGGGCATGCTGCAGCACACGCAGGTGCGCTACGAGTACAGCCCCGAGTCGTACACCGGCACCGAGCTCGACTACGCGCTCGAGGTCTGCAACGCGATCATCGAGGTGCTCGACGCGCGCCCCGAGCGGCCCGTCATCATCAACCTGCCCGCGACGGTCGAGATGGCGACGCCCAACGTGTACGCCGACTCGATCGAGTGGATGCACCGCAACCTCGCCCGCCGCGAGTCGGTCATCCTCTCGCTGCACCCGCACAACGACCGCGGCACGGGCATCGCCGCGGCCGAGCTCGGCTACATGGCCGGCGCGGACCGCATCGAGGGCTGCCTGTTCGGCAACGGCGAGCGCACCGGCAACGTCGACCTCGTCGCGCTGGGCCTCAACCTGCTGACGCAGGGCATCGACCCCGAGATCGACTTCTCGGACCTCGACCGCATCCGCCGCACCGCGGAGCACTGCAACCAGCTGCGCGTGCACGAGCGCTCGCCGTGGGCCGGCGACCTCGTCTACACGGCGTTCTCGGGCTCGCACCAGGATGCGATCAAGAAGGGCTTCGAGCGCATGGCCGCCGACGCCGCGGCTGCCGGGCAGAGCGTCGACGAGATGCCGTGGGCCGTGCCGTACCTGCCGATCGACCCGAAGGACGTCGGTCGCTCGTACGAGGCCGTCATCCGCGTCAACTCGCAGTCGGGCAAGGGCGGCGTCGCCTACCTGCTGCAGACCGACCACGGCCTCGACCTGCCGCGTCGGCTGCAGATCGAGTTCTCGAACATCGTGCAGGCGCGCACCGACTCGGAGGGCGGCGAGGTCTCGAGCGAGGCGATCTGGCAGATCTTCGGCGACGAGTACCTGCCGAACCCCTCGCGCCAGGCCGAGGACCAGTGGGGTCGCTTCGAGCTGCGCGAGGTCGCGTCGCAGTCGTCGCTCGGCGGGCAGACGCACCTGAAGGTCGTGCTGCGCGACGAGCAGACGCTGCGCGACGCGGAGGCGTCGGGCAACGGCCCGATCGACGCGCTGCTGTCGCTGCTGCGCGCCGAGGGCGTCGAGGTCTCGCTCGTCGACTACGTCGAGCACACGATGGCCGCCGGCCAGGACGCGCAGGCGGCCTCGTACGTCGAGCTCGAGCTCGGCGGCGAGCGCTTCTGGGGCGTCGGCATCGACCACTCCACCTCCCACGCCTCGCTGCGCGCCATCGTGTCGGCCGTGAACCGCGGCCTGCGCGGGCGCGTCGCCGCGGGCGCAGGCGCGGCATCCGCCTGAGCGGTCGCGCACGGTGCCGGTCTACCGCGACGAGGGCGTGGTGCTCACCACGCACCACCTCGGCGAGGCCGACCGCATCGTCGTGCTGCTGACGCGCGAGCACGGCAAGGTGCGCGCCGTCGCGAAGGGCGTGCGCCGGACCTCCTCGAGGTTCGGCGCACGCCTCGAGCCGTTCATGGTCGCCGACCTGCAGCTCGCGGTCGGCCGCAGCCTCGACATCGTGACGCAGGCGGAGACGCTCGGCGCCTACGCCGACCAGATCATGGTCGACTACCCGCGCTACACGGCCGCCGCCGCCATGGTCGAGACCGCCGACCGGCTCACCGACCACGACGCCTCCGTGCAGCAGTACCTGCTGCTCGTCGGCGCGCTGCGCTCCCTCTCGCGCGGCGAGCACGACCCCGGCCTCACGCTCGACTCCTACCTCCTGCGCGCCATGGCGATCGCGGGCTGGGCGCCGACGTTCGGCGACTGCGCCGTCTCGGGCGAGCCAGGACCGCACACGGCCTTCGTGCCGCAGCTCGGCGGCATGGTCGCCGACGGCCACGCACCGCCGGGCGTCGCACGGCTCGATGCCGAGACAGTCGGGCTGCTCGCAGCCCTGCTCACGGGCGACTGGGCCGTGGCCGACGCGACCGGGGAGCGAGCCCGCGGTCGCGCCTCCGGGATCGTCGGGGCGTGGGTGCAGTGGCACCTCGAGCGCGGCCTGCGCAGCCTCGAGCACGTCGACCGCTCGCGTGCGCCGGGCGCGGCCGCGCCGCAGTAGCCTCGTCATCGATGAGCGAGCGACGCATCCCGAGGCATCCCGACGCCGTCGCGTCGAGGCCGATCGACTGGACCGGCCAGCAGCCGCCCGCCTACGAGCCCGGCACGGTGCCGAGCCACGTCGCGATCATCATGGACGGCAACGGACGGTGGGCGAACCGGCAGGGCAAGACGCGCATCGAGGGGCATCAGGCGGGCGAGGAGGTGCTGCTCGACGTCGTCGCGGGCGCGCTGCAGGCCGGGGTGCGGCACCTGTCCGTGTACGCGTTCTCGACGGAGAACTGGAAGCGGGACCCCGCCGAGGTGCGCTTCCTCATGGGCTTCAACCGGAAGGTGCTGCACCGCAGGCGCGACCAGCTGCACGACTGGGGCGTGCGCATCCGCTGGGCCGGCCGCAGGCCGAGGCTGTGGCGCTCCGTCATCGACGAGCTGCGCGTCGCCGAGCGCCTCACCGAGGCGAACGACCGCATGACGCTGACGATGTGCATCAACTACGGCGGCAGGCTCGAGATCACGGATGCCGTGCGCTCGATCGCCGAGGACGTCGCCGCGGGCCGGCTGTCGCCGTCGGGGGTCACCGAGCGCGTCATCCGCAGCCGCATGTACCTGCCCGACGTGCCCGACGTCGACCTGTACGTGCGCTCGTCGGGGGAGCAGCGCATCTCGAACTTCCTCACCTGGCAGGGCGCGTACGCCGAGATGGTCTTCCTCGACACGCTCTGGCCCGACTTCTCGCGCACCGACCTGTGGCGCGCGATCGACCAGTACACGGGGCGTGAGCGCCGCTTCGGCGGCGCGATCGACGCGCCGAGCGTCTGACTCCGACCCCTCGGATCGAGCGACGCAGGGAGCCATGCTCGCCGTCGGGTGACGGTCGACGCCGCGCCGCCATCGAACGACGCCCGCGGGCAGTACCGTCGGCGATGTGCGCCGAATCCTCCCCGCCCTTGCCGCCGCCGCCCTCGCGGGCGGCCTCGTGCTGAGCGCCCCCGCGCTCGCCTCCGCCGCCGTGACCCTCACGGCCACCAACTCGACCCCGGCCGAGGTCGACGAGTCGAGCGCGACGCGGGACCTGCAGATCACGACCGATCGCGACGTGGCCTCGGTCACGATCGCCGTCGACTGGCTGAAGACCAGCGGCACCTGCGCAGCCCCGACCGGCAACAACGCCCATCACCACGAGACCGAGCTGTACCTCACCTCGCCGGAGGGCACCACCGTGACGCTCGTGGACGGCGGGACGAACCCGGGGGAGACGCCCGTGGGACCGGTCTCGGTCGTCTTCGACGACGCAGCCGCCCTCCCGCTCTCGTCCACGGGCCAGGCGCCGGCATCCGGCACCTTCCGTCCGGAGCAGCCGCTGTCCACCTTCGCGGGGCAGGCCGCCGGCGGCGCCTGGTCGCTGCAGATCACCGACAACGGCGGCGCCGATCCGCTCTGCTTCCTCTCCGCCACGCTCGAGGTCACCCTCGTCGGCCCCACCCTGTCGACCGCGCCGCTCGCGGACGGCATCGTGGGCGACGCGTACGACGCGCAGCTGCCCGCGGCGACGGGATCGACCGGCTCGGTCACCTACGCCGCGGTCGATCCCGCCGACCTGCCCGACGGGCTGACGCTCGCGGCGGACGGCTCGATCTCGGGCACTCCCAGCGAGGCCGGCACGTTCGTGTTCGCCGCGACCGCGACGGACGACGTCGGCACCTCGGAGGAGGCGGAGTACACGATCGTCGTCGAGGCGCGCGCCGGCTTCGCAGGAGCGACGTCGACCGACGCGGCCATCGGCGTCCCCTTCACCTACGACCCGCAGCTGCAGCCGGGATCGCCGCCCGCGACCGTCACCGCCTCGGGCCTGCCGGCGTGGCTCTCGATCGACCCCGCCACGGGCGTGCTCGCCGGCACGCCGACGGCAGGCGTCGGCGCGGTGGAGGTCACGCTGACGGCCTCGAACGGCGTGGAGCCGGATGCCGTGCTCGAGCTCACGATCGACGTCGTCGCGGGCCCAGCGGTGAGCATCGCCCTCACGCCCGAGACCCTCGCCATCGGCACCGGCGGCAGCCAGACGTACGTCGTCACCGGCGTCGACGCGGAGGGCAACGCAGCCGACGTCTCGGCTGCGACGCTGACGTCGTCCGACGCGTCGGACGTCGTGGACGGCCGCGTCGTCACGTTCGGCGCAGCGGGCGGGCGCACGATCACCGCGACGCTCGGCGAGCTGACCGACACCGCCGCGGTCGAGGTCGCCGCGGCGCCCGTGCCCTCGGCGCCGGTGCCCTCGGCCCCCGCGCCGTCGGCACCCGCTGCCGCAGGGCCGTCGCTGCCGCAGACCGGCGGCGCGATCGCGGGGTGGCTGGCGCTCGTCGCCGGGCTGCTCGTCGCGGGCGGCCTCGTCGCGCGACGCCTCGCGCGCCGCTGACGCATCGCACCGACGCGGGCGCCCCTCGACGGGGCGCCCTCGTCGTGCGTGCAGGCACGACGCACCCACCGCGCGGCGTGCGACGATCGACCATGCGCATCCGTCGCCTGGTCGTCGCTGTCGTCGCCACCGCGTCGCTCGCGGGCTGCGCGACCGCCGGACCCGGGCCCGTCGAGGCCGGCGGCGACGCCGCCGAGCGGTGGGAGGCGGCGTCGCAGGGCACGATCGACTACCAGCTCGGCGGCGCGTACGAGCCCGACCCGGGCACGACGATCGTCGCGCGCGACGCATCCGACCCGCCCGCAGACGGCGCGTTCTCGATCTGCTACCTCAACGGCTTCCAGACGCAGCCGGGCGACGCCGCGTGGTGGCTCGACGAGCACCCCGACCTGCTGCTGCGCGACGACGCCGGCGAGCCGATGATCGACCCCGGCTGGCCCGACGAGATGGCGCTCGACACCTCCACGGCCGATCGCCGCGCCGCGATTGCCGCCATCGTGCAGCCGTGGATCGCCGGCTGCGCCGACGCCGGCTACGACGCCGTCGAGCTCGACAACCTCGACTCGTGGACGCGCTTCGAGGGACTCACGATGGAGGGCAACCTCGCGCTCGCCGCCGACCTCGTCGCCGCCATCCACGACGCCGGGCTCTGGGCGGCGCAGAAGAACGCCCTCGAGGCGGGGGAGGCGGGGCCGGACGCGGGCTTCGACATGGTCGTCACCGAGGAGTGCGGGCAGTTCGACGAATGCGCCGACTACGCCGCGCTCTACGCAGATCGCCACATCGACGTCGAGTACGTCGAGTCGACGTCGGAGGCGTCGTTCCTCGCGATGTGCGACGCCGGCGACGTGCCGCGTCTGAGCGTGCTGCGCGACCTCGCGCTCTCGGTCGCAGGCGAGGCCGACCACGTGCGCGTGCCCTGCCCGTGAGCCGTGCCTCCCGTGCACCGCGCGCGCGGTGGTCGCCGGTAGGATCGACTGTCCCCACGAAGCCCAGCGCGCACTCCGGCGCGCATGATCCAGGAGCATCCATGCCCGCAAGTCGGCTCGACCAGGTCATCAATCTCGCGAAGCGTCGCGGATTCGTCTTCCAGGCCGGTGAGATCTACGGCGGCTCGCGCTCCGCATGGGACTACGGACCCCTCGGCGTGGCGCTGAAGGAGAACATCAAGCGTCAGTGGTGGAAGACGTTCGTGCAGGGTCGCGACGACATGGTCGGCCTCGACTCGTCGATCATCCTGCCGCAGAAGGTGTGGCACGCCTCCGGCCACGTGGCGACGTTCACCGACCCGCTCGTCGAGTCGCTGCACACCCACAAGCGCTACCGCGCCGACCACCTCATCGAGGCGTACGAGGCCAACCACGGCCACCCGCCCGCGAACGGCCTCGCCGACGTCAAGGACCCGGAGACGGGCCAGCCCGGCGCGTGGACCGAGCCCAAGGCGTTCTCGGGCCTCATGAAGACCTACCTCGGCCCCGTCGACGACGAGGAGGGCCTGCACTACCTGCGGCCCGAGACCGCGCAGGGCATCTTCGTGAACTTCAACAACGTCGTCACGACCGCCCGCCGCAAGCCGCCGTTCGGCATCGGCCAGATCGGCAAGTCGTTCCGCAACGAGATCACGCCCGGCAACTTCATCTTCCGCACGCGCGAGTTCGAGCAGATGGAGATCGAGTTCTTCGTGCCGCCGGCCGACGCTCCCGAGTGGTTCGACCGCTGGGTCGCCGACTGCGAGGCGTGGTTCCACGACCTCGGCCTTCGCCCCGAGAACATCCGCCACCTCGACGTGCCCGACGGCGAGCGCGCGCACTACTCGGCGCGCACGATCGACCTCGAGTACCGCTTCGGCTTCCAGGGCAGCGAGTGGGGCGAGCTCATGGGCGTCGCCAACCGCACCGACTACGACCTCACGACGCACTCCGAGCACTCGGGCAAGAAGCTCGAGTACTTCGACCAGGCGGCGAACGAGCGCTACACGCCGTACGTGATCGAGCCGGCGTTCGGCCTCACGCGCAGCCTCATGGCCTTCCTCATCGAGGCCTACGACGAGGAGGAGGTGCCGAACGCGAAGGGCGGCACCGACACGCGCACCGTCCTGCGGCTCGACCCGCGCCTCGCGCCGGTCAAGGCTGCCGTGCTGCCGCTGTCGCGCAACGAGCAGCTCTCGCCGCTCGCGCGCGAGGTCGCGCAGGGGCTGCGCAAGCACTGGGCCATCGAGTTCGACGACGCCGGCGCCATCGGCCGGCGCTACCGCCGTCAGGACGAGGTCGGCACGCCGTTCTGCATCACCGTCGACTTCGACTCGCTCGAGGATCAGGCGGTCACGGTGCGCGAGCGGGACACGATGCAGCAGCAGCGCGTCGCCATCGCGGAGCTCGAGGGCTTCCTGGCGCAGGCGCTCGTCGGAGCCTGAGATGACCGGCACGCAGAGCCTCTCCGCGACGCGGGCGCCGGCGCTGCGGATCGGCCCCATCGAGCTCGAGGCCCCCGTGGTGCTCGCGCCGATGGCGGGCATCACGAACACGGCGTTCCGCAGGCTGTGCCGCGAGCACGGCGCGGGGCTGTACGTCGCGGAGATGGTCACCTCTCGCGCCCTCGTCGAGCGCGGCGAGGAGACCTACCGCCTCCTGTCGCACCACGAGTCGGAGACGCCGCGCTCGGTGCAGCTCTACGGCGTCGACCCGGCGACGGTCGAGCGCGCCGTGCGCATCATCGTCGACGAGGACCTCGCCGACCACGTCGACCTCAACTTCGGCTGCCCCGTGCCGAAGGTCACGCGCCGCGGCGGCGGCTCGGCGCTGCCGTGGAAGCACGAGCTCTTCCGCGCGATCGTCGAGCGCGCCGTGCGCGCCGCGGGCGACCTGCCGCTCACGGTCAAGATGCGCAAGGGCATCGACGACGACCACCTCACCTACCTCGAGGCGGGTCGGGCTGCCGAGGCGGCGGGCGTCGCGGCCGTCGCCCTCCACGGACGCACCGCCGCGCAGCACTACTCGGGCACCGCCGACTGGGATGCCATCGCACGCCTCAAGGAGGCCGTGACGACGGTGCCCGTGCTCGGCAACGGCGACATCTGGCAGGCCGAGGACGCCGTGCGCATGATACGCGAGACCGGCTGCGACGGCGTCGTCGTCGGTCGCGGCTGCCTCGGGCGCCCCTGGCTCTTCGGCGACCTCGTCGCCGCGTTCGAGGGGCGCGACGACCGCTTCCGCCCGTCGCTGCACGAGGTCTTCGCCGTCTTCCGCCGGCATGCCGAGCTGCTCGTCGAGCACTTCGGCGACGAGGACCGCGCCTGCCGCGACATCCGCAAGCACGTCGCCTGGTACGGCAAGGGCTACCCGATGGGCGGCGACGTGCGCCGTGCGCTCGCAGCCGTGTCGAGCATCGCCGAGATCGACGAGCTCGTGGCGACGCTCCCGGACGCGCCCTACGACGCCGCCGGCGTCGAGGGCCAGCGCGGTCGCGCAGGCAGCCCGAAGCGCCCCGCGCTGCCGGACGGCTGGCTCGACAGCCCAGAGCTCACCCCCGCGCAGCGCGCCGCCCTCATCGAGGACGAGAGCGACACGCGTGGCGGCTGACTACGTCGGGCACGACCGCGAGCGCTGGCTGCCCGAGACGCACTCGACGCGGCGCAGCGACTTCGCGCGCGACCGAGCGCGCCTGCTGCACTCGAGCGCCCTGCGCCGCCTCGCGCAGAAGACGCAGGTCGTCTCGCCCACGTCGGGCCTCGACTTCGCCCGCAACCGGCTGACGCACTCGCTGGAGGTGGCGCAGGTGGGCCGCGAGCTCGCGGGCGCGCTGGGACTCGATCCCGACGTCGTCGACACCGCCTGCCTCGCGCACGACATCGGTCATCCGCCCTTCGGGCACAACGGCGAGCGCGCGCTCAACGCGTGGGCGGCGGCCATCGGCGGCTTCGAGGGGAACGCGCAGACGCTGCGCGTCATCACGCGTCTCGAGCCGAAGATCGTCGCCGACCGCCCCTACGGGCTCAACCTCACGCGCGCGAGCGTCGACGCCGCGACGAAGTACCCGTGGCCCGCCGACCAGGAGGTGCTCGACGCGGGATCCGGGCGCGTGAAGTTCGGCTTCTACGCCGTCGACCGCGACGTCTTCGCATGGGCGCGCGAGGGCGCGCCCGAGGGGCGTCGCTGCATCGAGGCGGAGGTCATGGACCTCGCCGACGACATCGCCTACTCGGTGCACGACTTCGAGGACGCGATCGTCAACGGCTTCATCGACCCGCGCGCGCTCGCAGCCCGCGCCGACCACGACGAGCTCGTCGACCGCATGGAGCGCTGGGTCGGCGACGTGCCGCGCGACGAGCTGCTCGCCGCGTTCGACCGGCTCGACGACCTCGACACGTGGCTCGACGGCTTCGACGGTGGCCGCGGCGATCAGGCGCGCCTGAAGAACCTCACCTCCCGCCTCATCGGGCGCTTCGCGACGGCCGCGGCAGCCGCCACCCGTGCGGCGTACTCGGGGCCGCTCGCGCGCTTCGGCGGCTCGGTCGTCGTGCCGAGCGAGGTGCGCGCCGAGATCGCCGTGCTGAAGGGCACCGTCGCGGCGTACGTCATGGACGTCGAGCATCGCCAGCCGATCTACGAGCAGCAGCGCGAGATCCTCGGCGAGCTCGCCGACCGGCTGCTCGAGATGGGGGAGGGGGCGCTCGACGCGACCTTCGCCGAGGACTGGCGCGAGGCATCCGACGACGCAGGCCGCATGCGCGTCGTCGTCGACCAGGTCGCGAGCCTCTCGGACCAGACGGCCGTCGCCTGGCACGCGCAGCAGGTGGTCTGATGCCCGGCCGCATCCGCAGGGAGGACATCGACGAGGTCCGCAGCCGCATGTCGATCGTCGACGTCGTGTCGGACCACGTCACCTTGAAGTCCGCGGGCGTCGGCAGCCTCAAGGGGCTGTGCCCCTTCCACGACGAGCGCACGCCGTCGTTCCACGTGCGCCCCGCCATCGGCCGCTACCACTGCTTCGGCTGCGGCGAGGACGGCGACGTCATCGGCTTCGTGATGGCGATGGACCACACGTCGTTCGCCGAGACGGTCGAGCGCTTCGCCGCGCAGCTCGGCATCACGCTGCGCTACGAGGACGGCGGGGCGCCGCAGATCGAGGCCGGCTCGCGGCTGCGGCTGCTCGAGGCCTCGAAGGCGGCGGCGGAGTTCTTCCAGGCGCAGCTGCTCACGCCGGCCGCCGAGCCGGGCCAGCGCTTCCTCGGCGAGCGCGGGTTCGACCTCGCCGCCGCGCAGCGCTTCGGCGTCGGCTTCGCCCCGCAGTCGTTCGAGGCGCTGCGCACCCACCTGCGCGGGCTGGGATTCACCGACGACGAGCAGCTGCGCGCCGGACTGCTCTCCGAGGGGCAGCGAGGGCCCTACGACCGCTTCCGCGGCCGGCTCGTGTGGCCCATCCGCGACGTCACGGGCGCGACCGTCGGCTTCGGCGCGCGGCGGCTCCTCGACGACGACCCCGGCCCGAAGTACCTCAACACGCCCGAGACGGCGATCTACCACAAGTCGCAGGTGCTCTACGGGCTCGACCTCGCCAAGCGCGACATCTCGAAGCAGCGCGAGGCGGTCATCGTCGAGGGCTACACGGACGTCATGGCGTGCCATCTCGCGGGTGTGACGACCGCGATCGCGACCTGCGGCACGGCGTTCGGCGTCGACCACATCAAGGTGCTGCGGCGCGTGCTCGGCGACGTGTCCACGACCGACACGACCTCGCTCGGCAAGGTCGTCTTCACGTTCGACCCGGACGAGGCGGGGCAGAAGGCCGCGAGCCGTGCGTTCGCCGAGGAGCAGCGGTTCGCAGCGCAGACGTTCGTCGCCGTCGCACCAGACGGGCTCGACCCGTGCGACCTGCGCCTGCAGCGGGGCGACGACGCCGTGCGGCGGCTCGTCGAGACGCGCAGGCCGATGTTCGAGTTCATGCTGCGCCGCGTCGTCGACGCGTTCGACCTCGAGACCGTCGAGGGTCGCGTGCAGGCGACGCGCGCCGCGGCGCCCGTCCTCGCCACGATCCGCGATCGAGCGCTCGCGGACGGCTACCAGCGGCAGGTCGCGGGCTGGCTCGGCGTCGAGCCGCGCGACGTGCAGCGGGCGCTGCAGGGATGGCGAGCCCAGCAGGCGCGGCAGCAGGACGCGCGCGGCCAGCAGTCGCGCCCGGGCTCGCAGGGCGCGCTCGGCGCACCGGCGCGGCCGGGCGGCCCGGCCGGCCAGGCGGCGCAGGGCGCCGCGGCGCCGCCCGCCGCTCCCGCCGAGCCGCGCGTCACCCTCCAGCAGCTGCCGAAGGATCCCGCGACGATCCTCGAGCGCGAGGCGATCGTCGCGATGCTGCAGCAGGGCGGGCACGTGCCCGTCGAGATGCGGGCGCGCGGCGCGTCGGCGCACGTCGGCGACGGCTCGCTCCGCATCGTCCGCGACGGCATCCTCGCCGAGCTCGACCACATCGCCGAGCCCACGTTCTCCGAGCGCGTGGCGGCCGCGGTGCCCGAGCCGCTCGCGCCGCTCGTGCGCGAGCTCGCGATCGCGCCGATGGTCGCGGGTCCGCGCGGGGTGGAGGCGAGCGTGCGCGGCGTGGTCGTCACGCTCATCCTGCGTGACATCCTGAGGGAGAAGGGCGAGCTGCTCGGACAGCTGTACCGCCTGCGGGACGGCGATCCGGCGGCGGCGCGGCGCATCGCCACGAGGATCGACGAGCTCGACGCCGAGCGGGCGCGGATGGAGGAGCAGCGATGACCGAGCCGACCCACGCGGCGATCCGCGTGCACGACGCATCCCTCGCCCACGCGGGCGCGACGGGCCTCGTCGTGCGAGGCGCGTCGCTCGTCGCCGAGCCGGGCGCGCCGATCACGGTGCTCGGGCCGACGGGCTCCGGCAAGTCGACGCTGCTCGACGCCATCGCGCTGCGAACGCCGAAGGAGGGCGGCCCCGAGCTGCACGGCGGCTCGATCGCCGTGCTCGGGCACGACGTGCGCGGCCTCGGCCCGCGAGCCAGGACACGGCTGCTCGCCTTCGTCGGGCACGCGCAGCAGCGCGGCTCCGAGCATCTCGACGGCACGCTGACGGTCGGCGACGTCGTCGCGAGCCCCATCTTCGACCGCGACCCCCGCTTCGATCGCGCGGAGGCGGGCATCGCCGTCGCCGGAGCGCTCGACGCCGTGCGACTGCCGCTCGGCATGCTCGACCGCCACGTGTTCGAGCTCTCGCGAGGCCAGCGCCAGCGGGTGTCGCTCGCCCGTGCGCTCGTGCTCGACCCGCGCGCGCTCGTCGTCGACGACCCGATCTCGGGCCTCGACCCGGTCGTCGCGCCCGACGTGCTCGAGGGCCTGCGCGAGCTCGCCAGGACGCGTGCGGTCGTCGCGGTCGTGCGCACGCCGCATCAGGCGCGTGCGATCGGCGGCTCCTCGATCGTCCTGCACCGCGGACGCGTCGTCGGCGCGGGCGCGATCGACGCGCTGCTCGCCGACCCGCGCCATCCCTACGTCGAGGCGCTCGCCCGCGCGGAGCGCCCGGCCGCCTGACGCCGGCGTCCCACGGTGGCCAGGAGTGGCTGCCCTTCGTGGCCGATGCTCGCCCTTCCTGGCCACCGTGCTGGTGGAGCCGGCGGGCGGGGCAGGCCCGGCAGGCTCGGCAGGCGGGCTGCGCAAGGTCGCGCGTCACGCTGACTGACCACGAGGGATCGCGAGTGGCCACGCGGGGTCCCACGGTGGCCAGGAGTGGCTGCCTTTCGTGGCCGATGCTCGCCCTTCGTGGCCACCGTGCTGGAGGGGAGGGTGCTTGCCCTTGGTGGCCCGGTCGGGAGGTGGGACGGCGGCGGGCAGGGGATGCGCGGCAGCGGCCGGGAACGACGAGGGCCCCACCGCGAACGGTGGGGCCCTCTGCTGCTCCCCGAGATGGACTCGAACCATCAACCTGCCGGTTAACAGCCGGCTGCTCTGCCAATTGAGCTATCGAGGAATGCTGGGAACAGCCCGGCTAGCCTAGCACCCTCGCGCGGTCGACTCGAACCACGCGGGGCCTCCGCGTCAGGCCTCGACGTCGTCGACGCCGGGCGTCCACGAGAGCCCGGGCCGCCCGTAGCGCGCCTTCCTGATCGCCTTCTCGAGCGACTTCCACTCGCGGTGCGCGAGGCGATCGGCGTAGAGCACGCCGTCGAGGTGGTCGTACTCGTGCTGGAAGATCCGAGCGAGCCATCCCGTCGCCTCGATGCGGAAGCGCTGCCCGTCGAGGTCCGTCGCCTCGAGGATCGCGGCGGGCGATCGGGTGAGCGCCTCGCGCGGGCCGGGGATCGAGAGGCAGCCCTCCTCGTCGTCCTCGGTGGGCTCGTCGATCGGCACGGGCGCGATCCACAGCGTCGGGTCGATCGCCACGCCCGAGGACTCGACGCCGTCCGCATCCGTCCATGACCAGACGAAGAGCCGCTTGCCGACGCCGACCTGGGGCGCTGCGAGCCCCACGCCGGGCGCCGCGTGCATCGTCTCGACCATGTCCGCGACGAGCGTGCGCAGCGCGTCGTCGATCGCGGTCACCTCGTCGGCGCGGGCGTGGAGCACCGGGTCGCCGGTGATGCGGATCGGGAGGACGGCCATGTCGCCAAGGCTATCGACGGCGCAGGGCCGGTACTGTCGAGTGGTGCGGCTGGCTGACATCACCGATCTGACCGATCAGATCTCGCTGACGCCGTTGCAGGCGCTCGGCATCCCGATCGCGCTCGTCGGCGCGATCGTGCTCTCCCTCGGGACGCAGTTCCAGCACCGCGGCGTCTCGCTCGTGGAGGGAAGGACGGGCAGGTCCGGCGCGTCGCTCGACCTCCGGCAGCTCGCACTCCTGATCGGCCGCCCGTCGTGGGTGATCGGCACCGTGATGCTCGGCCTCGCCGCGCTCATGCAGCTCTGGGCGCTGTCGCTCGCGCCGCTCATCGTCGTGCAGCCGCTCGGCGCCGTGGCGCTCGTCGTCACGGCGATCGTCAACGCCCGCGTGGCCAGGCATCGTCTCGACCGGCCGACGATCAACTCGATCGCGTTCTGCCTCGTCGGCATCGGCATCTTCGTCACGGTCGCGGCGGTCTTCGCCGTCGAGCACCCCATCCGCGACCAGCAGCTGCTCACGGTGCTGAGCCTGCTGCTCGTCGTCGGCATCGGCCTCGGGCTCGCGTGGTGGCGGTGGCGCGACCGGGCGAGCGCGATCTTCTACGTCATCGCCGCCGGCGTGCTCTACGGCTTCGTCGTGACCCTGATGAAGGTCGTGCTGAACCGCATCACGACCGGTAACTTCGAGTGGCTGACGATCCTGTGCCTCCTCGGCGTCGCGGGCGCGCTCGCGTTCGGCGGCTACTTCGTGCAGCTCGCGCACGCGTCGGGCCCGCCGGACCTCGTCATCGCCGGGCTCACGGTCGTCGACCCGCTCGTCGCCGTCCTCATCGGCGTCACGGTCCTCGGCGAGGCCGCGCAGACGCCCCCGTGGGCGCTCATCGTCTTCGTGCTCGCGGGAGGGCTCGCCGTGTTCGGCGTCTTCCAGCTCGCGCGCCACCACCCCCAGCTCCAGGCATCGACCCGCACGGAGGACGACGCGTGACGGACCCGCTCCGCATCCTCATCACCGGCGACACGTTCGCGCCCGACGTCAACGGCGCGGCGACGTTCGCCACGCAGCTCGCGGCGGGGCTCGTGCGACGCGGCCACGAGGTGCACGTCGTGGCGTCCGCCACGGGTCGCGGGAAGCAGGGCACGCGCGTCGAGGAGCACGAGGGGGTGCGCTTCACGGTGCACCGCCTGCGGTCGCTGAGGTACCCGCGCCACGAGTGGCTGCGCTTCGCGGAGCCGTGGCGCATCGTGCAGAACGCGGGCTCGCTGCTCGATGCGCTGCAGCCCGACGTCGTGCACTTCCAGTCGCACCTCGTCGTCGGCCGCGGCTTCGCGGCGGCGGCTCGGGCGCGCGGCATCCGCCTCGTCGGCACGAACCACATCATGTTCGAGAACCTCATGGACCACTCGAACATCCCCGGCCCCGCGCAGAAGCCGCTCATCGGCGCGCTGTGGGCGGATGCGGGACGCGTGTTCGGGCGGTGCGACGTCGTCACGACGCCGACGCGCCGCAGCGCCGACTACCTCGAGAAGATGACGGGCCTGCGTCACGTGCACGCGATCTCGTGCGGCATCCGCGCCTCCGACTACACCGTCTCGCCCGCGCGCAACCGCGGCACGATGGTCTTCGTCGGCCGCGTCACGAGCGAGAAGCGCATCGAGGTCGCCATCCGCGCCCTCGCGCTGCTGCCGAGCGACCTCGATGCACGGCTGCAGATCGTCGGCGGTGGCGACCTCGTCGAGGAGCTCCGCCGGCTCGCCCGCGAGCTCGGCGTCGGCGATCGCGTCGAGCTCACGGGACTCGTCTCCACGCAGGAGCTGCGCGCGCGCCTCACCGGCGGCGAGGTCTTCGTCATGCCCTCGACGGCGGAGCTGCAGTCGATCGCGACGCTCGAGGCGATGGCGTCGGGACTGCCCGTCGTCGCCGCCGACGCCATCGCGCTGCCGCACCTCGTCGACGGCAACGGGTACCTCTTCCGCCCGGACGACGAGCGCGACCTGGCGGACAAGCTCGAGCGCGTGCTGCGCGCGAGCGACGAGGAGTGGCTGCGCATGCGCCACCGGTCGCTGCAGATGGTGCAGCCGCACGACATCGAGACGACGCTCGAGACCTTCGAGGCGCTCTACCGCGGCGAGGACGTCGTCGACCCCGTCACCGAGTTGCCGCACCTCGAGACCGACTCCGGGCGCATCGAGCTCGACGCCGACGGCGCCGTGCTCGACGACGCCGACGAGCGCACGAGCGAGCCTCGGTAGGCTCGAGCGCGGGGCGGTAGCTCAGCCGGTCAGAGCAGCGGACTCATAATCCGTCGGTCACGGGTTCAAGTCCCGTCCGCCCTACGAGTGCGTCCGGTCGGTCGCGACCGACCCTCTCACGACGCCGCGAGCACCGCCCGCGCTGCCATGCCGATGATCGCCGAGTACGTCGGGTAGGCGAAGCGCACCTCGGCGAGGGTCTGCACGCGCACGCCGGCCGCCATGGCGGTCGTGAGGGCCTGCACGACCTCGACGGCGCTCTCGCCCGCAGCGTGGGCGCCGAGCACCGTCGAGCGAGAGCGGTCGACGACGAGCTTCAGGAAGCCGACGTCGCGGTCGTCGATGACGGCGCGATCGAGCGCGTCGTAGCGGATCGTCGCGACGACGCAGCGGGGATCGCGCGCCCGCGCCTGCTCCTCGGTGAAGCCGACGCCGGCGTAGTCGGGATCCGTGAAGCCTCCGGCGGGCAGCAGCCGATGCGGCGCGCGCACGGAGGCGCCGAGCACGGCGTTCTCCGCTGCCGCCTCTCCCTCGAACTGCGCCGCCTGCACGAGCATGTCGCGACCGTTCGCGTCGCCGACGGCGAAGACGTGCGGCACCGCGGTGCGCAGGTACTCGTCGGCGGGTATCGCGCCGCGCTCGACGCGCAGCCCGGCGTGCTCGAGGCCGAGGTCGTCGACGTCGGCGGGCCAGCCCGTGGCCATGATGACGGCGTCGACCTCGATCGTGCGCTCGGCGCCGTCCTCCACGAGCACGAGGTCGATGGCGCCGTCCGCCGAGTGCGCCAACCGCGAGACTCCGTCGATCCCGACCCGCACGTCGACGCCACGCGCCACGAACGCGGCCGTGACCTCGTCGGCGATCGCGGCGTCGGAGGCCATGAGGATGCGCGGGGCGAGGTCGAGCAGCGTGACGCGGCTGCCGAACGCGTCGAGCACCGTCGCGAGCTGCGCGCCCGTGTTGCCGCCACCGATGACGGCGACGCGCTGCGGCAGCGCCGGCAGGTCGAGCACCTCGTCGGGGAGGATCGCGAGCTCGGCGCCGGGGATGGGCAGCCGGCGCGCGTGCCCGCCGACGCAGACGAGCACGGCGTCGCCCGCGACGTGCCGGCCGGAGTCGAGCTCGAGCGTGTGCGGATCGACGAAGCGCGCACGGCCCTCCTGCACGAGGTCGACGCCCGCGGCGGCGAAGCGCTCGGCCTCGCGCTTCATCGCCCGTACCTCGTCGACGCGCGCGTGGACGCGCTCGACGACGCCGCGCCAGTCGAGCGTGACGTCGCCGACGACGACGCCGTGCTCGCGCGCGGACCGCGCGTCGCGCACGAGGCGCGCCGCACGGGCGAGCACGCGCGTGGGCACGCACCCGGAGTTCACGCACGTCCCGCCGAGCCGCGCCGCCTCGAGCACGACGACGCGCGCCCCGAGGTCGGCGGCGCGCAGCGCGGCGGCGGTGCCGCCCGGGCCGGCGCCGATGACGACGACGTCGTAGCGATCGATGTCGGGCATGGCGAGACTCCTCCTGCGGGTCGGGCCTCCATCCTCCCCAGGTCGCGCAGCGCGGGGGAAGGGCTGGCGCTGGCGTAGCGTGACCCCATGCGCGCACGCGACGACTCCGCGGCGGGCCGCGAGGAGCGCGCGGCCGTGCTCAAGGAGCGCATCTACCTGACCTTCGCCTCCCTCGCGGTCGTGCTCGCCCTCGCCGGCCACGGCGAGCCGACGGCGAAGGAGGCCCTCGCGACGCTCGGCATCACGCTCGCGGGCACGGTGCTCGCCGTCTTCACCGCCGACGTCGTGAGCCACGTCGTCGTCCACGAGTCGCTGCCGACCACCGACGAGCTGCGTCACATCGTCGGCACGCTCGTGGGCGCGCTGGGCGGCGTCGCGCTGCCCTTCGTCTTCCTCGGCCTCGCGGCGATCGGCGCGTGGGAGCCGGCTCGTGCGCTGCATGCATCCGCCGTCGCGCTCATCGTCGCGCTCGTCGTCATCGGCTGGCTCGCGGTGCGCCGCGCGCGCATCGCGTGGTGGCAGCGCCTCCTCGTGCTCGGGGCCGAGGCCGTGCTGGGGCTGGCGGTGATCGGGCTGCAGTCGCTCGCGCACGCCTGACGCTCACAGGCATGCACGGCATGCTGGTGCGATGTCCGAGCCCATCGTCGTCCTGCTGCACGGCTGGCCGGGGCTCCCGTCCGACTACGACCTCGTGGTCGAGCGACTCGGCCGCACCCGGCACGTCGTGCCCGCGCTCGTCGGGTTCGGGGAGGGCTTCGACGGCCCGCTGGCACCCGGCGATGCCTCGACGGATGCGCACGCGCGGCGGGTGCTCGCCGGCCTGCCGCACGACGACGATCTGGTCGTCGTCGGCTACGACATCGGCAGCCGCATCGCGCAGGCCATCGTGCGGGCGGCGCCGACGCGCGTCGTCGGCGCCGTGCTCACGCCGGGGTACCCAGGCATCGGCTCGAGGGCGGCAGCACCCGAGCTCGCCGATCGATTCTGGTACCAGCACTTCCATCGCACACCGCTCGCCGAGCGCCTCGTCGACGGACGCGAGGACGCCATCCGCGAGCACCTCGGCTTCCTGCTCGAGACATGGTCGCCGTCGGCCGACCTCGCGGCGGGGGAGCGCTTCGACGCCGTCGTCCGCGCCTACGCCCGACCCGGCGCGTTCGCCGCCTCGATCGCCTGGTACCGAGACAACGTCGGCTACGCCGGCGGCAGGCCGTCGAGCGTTCCCACCACGATGCTCTGGCCGCGCGAGGATCCGCTGTTCCCGATCGCGTGGGCGGATGCGCTGCCGGACTGGTTCACCGACGTCGAGCTGCAGGAGGTGCCCGGCGGACACGTGGTGCCGCTCGAGGCACCGGATGCGATGGCGGACGCGATCCTGCGTCGCGTCGGCCGTTGACGCGCGCGCACCGACCGGTGCGGCGGATGCTGCCTCAGCGCCCGAGCTCGAGCCCCGCTCGGACGAGATCGGTCGCGGAGGCGCCCGGCAGGTAGGCGCGCGCGATCGCGACGCCGATCGCCGCGAGGTCGCCCTCGTCGCGGTACAGCAGCCACATCGGCTCGTACCGCGGCTGGAACTTGCGCTTGTAGTCGTGCAGCGACTGGAACCCGTAGGCGGGCTCGAGCAGGGACGCGACGCGCTCGAGGGCGGCGGAGACGGCCGTGCGCTCGCGCTCGACGCCGGGCTCCGTCGCGAGCGGCGACCCCGAGAGGCTGAGGAACGCGGCACCCTCGTCGTGCAGCAGCTGCGCGGAGCGGAGGACGAGCAGGTCGATCGCGGGCGGGAAGCCGCCGTCGCGACGTCGCATGAGGTCGAGCGTCCAGCCGCGCACGCCGCCTCCGGGCGCGAAGACGGGCAGCCAGCTGAGCACGCCCTGCACGACGCCGTTGGCGTCGATCGCGAGCGCGACCCGCACCTCCGGGTCGAGCGCCTCGCGCACGCCGCCCAGGGTGAAGCCCATCTCCGGCAGCGCCTTGTCCTCCACCCACGACTCGGAGATCGCGCGCACCTGGTCGAGGATCGCGCCGGGCTCGTCGCGCAGCGTCGTGATCCGCACCTCGACGCCCTCGCGCGCCGCGCGGTTGAGGGCGGTGCGCGCCCACGCCCACGGCTTGCCCACGGGCTCCGGCATCGGGAGGTCGAGGATCACGTCGTCGGCGAGCCACAGCGAGCGCCAGCCGTCCGGCGCGGCACGGCGCGCCGCCTCGGATGCGGAGAAGACGCACGGCACGACGCCGTCGGTCGTCGCGGCCTCGTCGAGCGCGGCGAGCGCCCCGCCGAGACCCGCCGCCGGCACGATGGGATCGCCGAGGACGATGCGCACGCGTCCGTGGCGCTGCAGCGCCACGACGCCGCCGTCGACCTCCTGGTAGGCCATGTCGGGCCACGTCGCCATCCACGAGAGCGTGCCGCCGCCGACGGCGCGCACGGTCGCGCGTGCGCGATCCCGCGCGGCGCGCGACGCGTCCGCGTGGCGCTCGCCGATGCGGACGGGCGCCTGGAACGCGCGTCGGCCGACGACGAGCACGACGAGCAGCACGATCCACAGCGCGCCGGCGGCGAGCGCCGTCTCGAGGGAGACGGATGCCGCGAGGTCGTCGCCGAGCAGCGCGAGCAGCAGGCCGGCCTGCACGATCGACACGAGCGAGAGCGCGACCGCGCCCCACCACGCCGCGCGCAGCCCCTGCAGGAGCGGCCTGGCGAGCACGAGGAGCAGGAGGAGGTCGATGCCGAGGTCGAGCCAGAGCGGCGCGTACGGGTCGGTGGCGAGCGCGGGGCCGCTCGTGGCGAGGCTCAGCAGCTGCGCGGCCGCGAGGGACGCGAGCCCGATGCCGGCGACGAGCCGCCATTCCCGCATCGCCGGCCGACGTCGCGTGCGGGTCGTGATGACGGCGACCGCGAGCACGCCGACGAGGTGCTCGAGGTCGGCGATCGTGCCCTGGCCGAGGAGCAGCACGACGAACAGCGCCACGACCGCCGCCCGCATCCGCAGCCGCCAGGGCTCCTGCAGCGTCGCCGCGAGCGCGACGAGCGCGGCGAGGTATCCGCCGGAGGGGCCCGCGTCGAGCTGCGATGCGAGCTCGACGGGCCACTGCCAGCCCGTCGGCTGCAGGAGCATGAGGATGGCGAACGCGCCGAGGATCGCGCCGAGCTGCCCGAGCACGACGGTCGCGGCGGCGCGCAGCGTGCCGCGGCGCAGCTCGAGCAGCCCGACCGCCAGCGGGGCGACGAGCAGGAAGGTCGCGTAGTCGAGCGGCTCCGTCGCGACGAGCGAGCCCGTGATCGGCGTCCACCACGCGCCGCGCTCGAGCTGCGGCACGCCATAGGCGACGTCGGCGAACCACGGCAGCCGGGGCGCGCGCGTCCAGAGCGCGCCCGTCGCCGCCCCGATCGCGAGGAAGAGCACGACGAGGCCGACGGTGAAGGGCACGCGGCGCACCACGCCGAGCACCCGCGCGGCGACGGCGGCGGCGCGCCCGGCGCCGCCGTCGCCCGTCCGCCTCGCGACCAGCACGACGCCGACGACGGCCGCCACGGCTGCGACGAGCAGCACCGACCAGGCGCCGACGTGCAGCCACGAGCGCGCCGCAGCGCCCAGGAGCCCGACGAGCGTCACGATCGCGGCGGTCCACAGCGTCGTGCCGGCGAGCGCGGCGAGCGCGAATCGCAGCGGCGGCACCCCGACCGCGCCCGCGAGCGGGGCGACGAGCACGCGCAGCACCGCGGCCCAGCGGCCGAGCACGATGGCGCTCGTCGCGTGCTGCCGCATGCGCTCGGCGACGGCGTCGATGCTCGCGGCGGGCAGCAGCCACGGCAGCCGTCTGCTGACGGCGCGCAGCAGGCGATCGCCGAAGCGCCGCCCGAGCAGGTAGCCCGCCGTCTCGCCCGCGAGCGCGCCGAGGGCGGCGGCCACGCCGACGGCGACGATCGCCGCGACGCCGTGCGGCTGCGCGACGAGCGCGATCGCGACGAGCACCGTCTCGCCCGGCAGCGGCAGGCCGACGCCCTCGAGCATCGTGCCCAGCGCGCCGATCGACGCGAGGAGCGGGATCGGCAGCCCGTCGAGCCATCCCATGTCAGTCGCGCACGCCGAAGAGGCCGTCGCCGTGGCGGTGCAGCACCTCGTAGGCGTCGCCGTAGTCCGACGGCAGCGGCGCTCCCGGCTCGTAGCGCGCGAGCAGCAGCCCGATGAGGCCGAGGGCGGGCGGGGTCAGCGGCCGATGCCGTCGTTCGTCGTCGGTGGGGGCCGGTCCACCCGCCTCGGGGTTCGGCGGCACGTACGGCCTATGCACCTGCGGCCACAGCGCCGGCTGCCTCGGCCGGTCGAGGGTGATCGCGGTGCGCAGGCTCGGCGCGTCGGCGTCGCGGCGCGTGAGCGGTGCGAGGCCGTGCTGCTCGCACAGCGTGCGGATGACGGATCCGTGGTGCATGGGGTGGTGCAGCACGGATCCCTCCTCGGTGTACGCCGAGATGACGATCGCCGGCACGCGAGGGCCGAGCCGGTCGAAGCGGAACCCCATCTCGCCGGGCTCGGCGGAGGCGTGCGGCGGCGTGGCGGACGGCGGCGGCACGTGGTCGTAGATGCCGCCGTGCTCGTCGAACGTGACGAGCAGCGCCGTGTTCATCGCGTTCGATCCCGTCGGGCTCGCCGAGGTGCGGATCGCGGTGTACACCTCGGCGAGCAGCGCCTCGCCGGCGCGCACGTCGGACGCCGCGGCCTCGGTCGTGCGCACCTGCTGCGCCGCCGAGTCGCGCGGCGTCGTGACCGGCGGATGCATGTCGTTGTGGTCGAAGACCATGCGCGGCTCGATGAAGGCGTAGTCGGGCAGGTCGCCGTTCGCGGCGTCGCGGTGGAACTGCTCCATGCCGCGGAAGTTCGTCTTCCAGAAGCGCTCGAGGGACGGCGCGTGCAGCAGGCCGGTCAGCGAGACGACCTGCTCGGCGTCGTAGTAGACGCGCCACGTGCGCCCGGCGTCCTCGAGCCGGTCGAAGATCGTGGGCACGGCATCGGCATCCAGCCACTTCGACTGCCCGCCGTCGAGCACGTTCGTGACGAAGCCGTGCGACGTGCTCGCATGGAAGAACGACCGGTTGCAGAAGGTCTGCGACGGCACGGCGCAGTGCCAGTGGTCGTAGACGCCGAACCCGCTCGCGAGCGTCGAGAGCACCGGCAGCATCTCGGGGGAGAAGCCGCCCATGACCGCCGCGTACTGCTCGGGCGTCGGATCGACGCCGCGCTCGAGTCGGAAGGCGGTGACGTAGTCGCGCACGAAGCCCGACATCGTCGGCGTCGCGCCCTCGGGCGGGGCGTTCCACGGCGCGGACAGGCCGTGCGCGACGAGGTCGGCGTTCGTCGCGGGGTCGACGACGTCGAACAGCTGCGTGTTGACGTGCGAGTAGAACTCGCCCGGATCGGGATCCGGCTGGCTCATGATGCGATCGGTGCTGCCGGCGTAGACGTGCACGGGCACGACGGTGCCGTCGGGCGCGGCGTTCGCGTACGAGCCGGTCTGCAGCCCCTCGAACGACTGGCCGCGCGGCGGCGGATGCTCGTCGTCGTAGAGGCGCCCGAGCATGTGGTCGAAGCTGCGGTTCTCGAACATGAGCACGACGACGTGGTCGAAGCCGGGCTCGGGGCGCGCGGGCAGCGGCGCGAAGCCGTGCTCGGCGTCGGTGCCCGACCGGCCGCTCGCCGCGGCGACGGAGCCGATCGCGAGGCCCGCGACGCCGAGGCCGGAGGCGCGCAGGAAGTCGCGGCGCGTCGTCGGCGCGCCCTCGCGTGCTCCTCGCTCGCTCGTCGGCTCCACGGGGCGAGCGTATGCCGAACGAGGCGCTGCGGGGGAGTGGTCCGCGCTGCGCGGTCGCGAGGGGCCGTCCGGCGCGCGCGGGTAGTGTCACGAGCGATGGCACCCGACGACCGCCCCCGCCGCACCCGCAAGTCGGCGGGCGAGCGCGCCGCCGAGATCCTCGACGCGGCCACCGGGCTCGCGCGTGCGGAGGGGCTCGCCGCGCTGACGGTCCGCGCGGTCGCCGAGCGCGCGGGCGTGACGCAGGGGCTCGTCGCCCACTACTTCCCCTCCGTGCACGAGCTCGTCGCGCGCGTCTACCGCGACGTCGTCGGCGCCGAGGTCGCCGAGGTGCGCGACGTCGTCGCCGCAGCCGGATCGCCCGCCGATCGCATCCGCGCCCTGCTCGAGACGGTCCTCGACGGCTCGCGCGACGAGGTGACGGTGCTCTGGGTGGAGGGATGGGCGCTCGGCCGCGCCAATCCCGCGCTCGCGGTGGCCGTGCGCGAGCAGATGGATGCGTGGCACGCGCTCCTCGCGACGACGATCGCCGAGGGCGTCGCGGCGGGCGCGCTCGCGGTCGACGACGTCGACCGCGCCGCGTGGCGCGTGCTCGCGTTCGTCGACGGCCTCAACGCGCAGTCGCTCGTGCGCGAGGACGCAGCGCGGCCGTCGATCGCCGACGCCGTCGCGTCGGTGGAGGCGTGGTTGCGGCCGCAGGCGGCGATCGATCGTTGACGACGGCCGCATCTGCGTCGTAGCGTTGCTTTGAACACTCGTTCAATAGAACGAGGCCGAGACGACGGAGGATCCATGGCCTGGCGCATGCCCCCGGAGACCGCACCCCACGAGCGGACCTGGATGGCCTTCCCGTGCGAGGGCGTGACCCTCGGCGAGACGGACGCGGAGCGCGAGGCGGGCTACCGCGCGTGGACCGACGTCGCGCTCGCGACGGCCGAGTTCGAGCCCGTGACGATGGTCGTCGACCCCACCGAGACGACGCGCGCACGGCGCATGCTCGGCTCCGCGGTCGAGATCGTCGAGGCGCCGCTCGACGAGTTCTGGATGCGCGACTTCGGGCCGACGTTCGTCGTCGACGACGAGCGCCCGGGCGTGCTCGGCGCCGTCGACTGGATCTTCAACGGCTGGGGCGCCCCGGACTGGGCGAACGCCGAGCGCTCGAACGAGATCGCCCGCATCGTCGCGGGGCTCGTCGACGCCGAGCTCGTCTCGTCGGTGCTCGTCAACGAGGGCGGCGGCATCCACGTCGACGGCGAGGGCACCGTGCTGCTCACGAAGACCGTGCAGCTCGGCGCCGAGCGGAACCCCTACGCCGACGCCGCGCGGGTCGAGGCGGAGATGGCGCGGACGATCGGCGCGACCCACGCGATCTGGCTGCCGCGCGGCCTCACGCGCGACTACGACCGCTTCGGCACGAAGGGGCACGTCGACATCGTCGCGACCATCCCCTCGCCCGGCAGGCTGCTGCTGCACGCGCAGCGCGACGCCGCGCATCCCGACCATGCCGTGAGCGCCGAGCTGCGCGCCCTGCTCGCCGAGGAGACGGACTCCGCCGGCCGCAGGCTCGAGATCGTCGACCTCCCCGCTCCCGCGACGCTCCGCGACGACGAGGGCTTCGTCGACTGGTCGTACGTCAACCACCTCGTCGTGAACGACGGCGTCGTCGCGTGCGGGTTCGGCGAGGAGCGCGCCGACGCCGAGGCGCGCGCCATCCTCGAGGACGCATACCCCGGCCGCCGGGTCGTGACCGTCGACGCGCGCGAGATCTTCGCGCGCGGCGGCGGCATCCACTGCATCACGCAGCAGCAGCCCGCGCTCCCGCGCGACGACCGCCCGGCGGCGCAGCGATGAGCGTCGACGTCGTCGAGGCGACGATCGCCGACCTCGGCGCGGCGCTGGCGAGCGGCGAGACGACCGCGGTCGAGCTCGTCGAGGCCTACCTCGCGCGCCTCGACGCCTACGACGGTCCCGAGACGAAGACACGGCTGAACGCGGTGGTCGTGCGCAACCCGGATGCGCTCGCAGAGGCCGCGGCGTCGGATGCGCGCCGGGCGCGCGGCGCCGCGCTCGGCCCGCTTGACGGCATCCCCTACACGGCGAAGGACTCGTACCTCGTGCGGGGGCTCACGGCGGCGGCTGGCAGCCCCGCGTTCGCAGACCTCGTCGCGCAGCGCGACGCCTTCACGATCGAGCGGCTGCGTGCAGCCGGTGCCATCTGCCTCGGGCTCACGAACATGCCGCCGATGGCCAACGGCGGCATGCAGCGCGGCCTCTACGGCCGCGCCGAGTCGCCGTACTCGGCGGACTGGCTCACGGCGCCGTTCGCCTCCGGCTCGTCGAACGGCTCCGGCACGGCGACGGCGGCGAGCATGGCGGCCTTCGGCCTCGGCGAGGAGACGTGGTCGAGCGGCCGCGGGCCGGCGTCGAACAACGCCCTGTGCGCCTACACGCCCTCGCGCGGCGTCATCTCGACGCGCGGCAACTGGCCGCTCGTGCCGACGATGGACGTCGTCGTGCCGCACGCGCGCACGATGGCCGACCTGCTCGCGGTGCTCGACGTCGTCGTCGCCGACGACCCCGACACGCGCGGCGACCTCTGGCGCACGCAGCCGTGGGTGCCGATCCCCGCCGCGTCCGCCGTGCGCCCGGTCTCGTACGTCGCGCTCGCCGCCGACGGCCCTCGCGCGCTCGAGGGCGTGCGGCTCGGCGTGCCGCGCATGTACCTCGGCACCGACCCGGAGGCCGGCACGAACCCCGACGGCGGCATCGGCGGACCCACCGGGCGCGCCATCCGCCCGCGGCGCTCGTCGCTCGACCTCTGGGCGGCCGCGCGCCGCGACCTCGAGGCCGCGGGCGCGACGGTCGTCGAGGTCGACCTGCCGGTCGTGACGCGCTACGAGGGCGACCGACCCGGCGCGCCGACGATCGCGACGCGCGGCCTCGTGAGCCCCGCGTACCTGCGGCGCGAGATCCTCGACCTGTCGGCGTGGTCGTGGGACGACTTCCTCGCCGCCAACGGCGACTCGGCGCTCTCGACGCTCGCGGGCGTCGACGGCGCCGCGATCGCCCCGCATCCCGCCGGTGCGCTGCCCGATCGCTACGACGGCTTCGACGACGACGTGCCCGCCTACCCCGCGTGGGTCGCCGAGCATCCCGGCGTCACCTGGCGCGACATGCCCGAGCTCGAGGACGGCCTGCGCGGGCTCGAGGAGACGCGGCGCATCGACCTCGAGGCGTGGATGGACGAGCTGCGGCTCGATGCGATCGTCTTCCCCGCCGTCGCCGACGTCGGGCCTGCCGACATGGACGCGAACCCGGCGTCGGCGGATGCGGGCTGGAGGAACGGCGTGTGGGTGGCGAACGGCAACCTCGTCATCCGCCACCTCGGCATCCCGACGGTCACGGTGCCGATGGGCACGATGGCCGACATCGGCATGCCGGTGGGCCTGACGTTCGCGGGTCGCGCATGGGACGACACGGCGCTGCTGCGGCTGGGCGCCGCGTTCGAGGCGACGGGCGACCGGCGCACCGAGCCGCCGCGCACGCCGCGGCTCTGAGGCGGCCTGCGAGACTGGCGGCATGACGACGACGTCCATCCGCGGGGCCGTGCTGCACGAGATCGGCGCGGAGCGCCCCTACGCGCGGTCGCGGCCGCTGCGCGTCGAGACGCTCGAGCTCGCCGCTCCCGGCGCCACCGAGCTGCGCGTGCGCATCGAGTGCGCGGGCCTGTGCCACTCCGACCTCTCGGTCGTCGACGGGAACCGAGCGCGCCCGGTGCCGATGCTGCTCGGCCACGAGGCGGCGGGCATCGTCGAGGAGGTCGGCGCCGACGTGCCCGGCCTCGCCGAGGGGGACCGGGTCGTCATGACGTTCCTGCCGCGCTGCGGCGACTGCCGCGGCTGCGCCTCGGACGGCGCGAGCCCGTGCGAGCGCGGCTCGGCGTCGAACGCGGCCGGCACGCTGCTGTCGGGCGAGCGCCGGCTCGGCCTCGGCGGCGAGCCCGTGCATCATCACCTCGGCGTCTCGGGCTTCGCGACCCACGCGGTCGTCGACCACCGGTCGGTCGTGCGGGTCGCGCAGGACGTGCCCGCAGATGTGGCGGCGCTCCTCGGCTGCGCCGTGCTCACGGGCGGCGGCGCCGTGCTCAACGCGGCCCGTCCGCAGCCCGGCGAGACCATCGGCGTCGTCGGCCTCGGCGGCGTCGGCATGGCGGCGGTGCTCGTCGCGCTCGGCGTGCCCGACGTGGAGGTCGTCGCGATCGACCCCGTGCCCGAGAAGCGCGCGCTCGCGGAGCGACTCGGTGCCCGCGCCATTACCGCCGACGACCTGGTCGACTCGGGGGAGCGGCTCGCGAGCGTCGTCGAGGCCGCCGGCGCGGTGCCGGCGCTCGAGGCCGCCGTCGCGCTCACGGCACCCGGCGGTCGCACCGTCACCGTCGGCCTGCCGCATCCCGACGCGCGGCTGTCGCTGTCGCCCGCCGCGCTCGTCGGCGAGGGCCGCTCGCTCGTGGGCAGCTACCTCGGCTCGGCGGTGCCCTCCCGCGACATCCCTCGATACGCCGACATGTGGCGCGCGGGCCGGCTCGACGTCGGGGTGCTCGTGTCGAGCCGCATCCGCCTCGACGACGTCGCCGCGGGCATGGATGCGCTCGCCGACGGCACGGCGCTGCGGCAGATCGTCGACCTCGAGCCCTAGCCGGTCGCGCCGCGCACGAGGCCGTCGACGAGGTCCTCGAACGGCACGCCGACGTCGGCGAGCATCCGCGGCAGCTGGCTGCGCGCGGTCATGCCGGGCATCGTGTTCACCTCGTTGCACACGAGCTTGTCGCCGTCGACGAACCAGTCGACCCGCGCGAGGCCACGGCAGCCGAGCGCCGCGAAGACGCGCAGCGACTCGCCCTCCAGCCGCTCGCGCACCGCAGGCGGGAGCCGGGCTGGCACGACGAACGGCGGCTCGCCGCCGTACTTCGCCGACGCGTCGAACACGCCGCCCACCTCGCGCACGATCTCGAGCGGGGAGCCGATGCGCAGCACGCCGTCGAGCTCCACGATCGCGACGTCGACCTCCATGCCGCCCGCGTACCGCTCGACGAGCATCGGACCGTCGGCGCACGCCGCCCGGACCTCCTCGACCGTGCACGCGACGCGCAGCCCCACGCTCGACCCGTCGGCGAGCGGCTTCACCACGACGGGCGCGCCGAGCGCCGCCACCGCCGCATCCGCCTCCGCGGGCGTGGCGACGACGCGGCCCTCGACCGTGGCCACGCCGTGCGCCGCGAGCACGGCCTTCGTCACGTCCTTGCGCATGCAGACGGCGCTCGCCTCGACGCCGCAGCCGACGAACGGCACGCCGAGCGTCGCGAGGAAGCCCTGCAGCGCGCCGTCCTCGCCGCCGGCGCCGTGCAGCGCCGGGAAGACGACGTCGACGGCCGCGAGCGCGTCGACGAGCGCCGCAGGAGCGAGCGGCTCGCCGTCGACCCTCCACGTGCCGTCATGCGCGATCGTCGCGCGCACGACGGCGTGCCGCGACGCGAGGGCGTCCGCGACCGCGGCGGCGCTCGCGAGCGACACGTCGTGCTCGTGGCTGATGCCGCCGCCGACCACCATCACGCGCATGCCGAGCCTCCCGTGAACGATCGCCGCCAGCGGGCGCCGAGATGCGTGACGACGTCGTGCGCGATCGTGCCCGACCATCCTGCCCACTCGCCGAGCGTCGGTGCGCCGGGCTCCGTGCCGACGAGCGTGATCGCCTCGCCGGGCTCGACGCCCGCGTCGCCGACGTCGACGACGATCTGGTCCATCGAGATCGCCCCGACGACGCGCGCCCGCCGTCCGCGCACGAGCACCTCCGCCCGACCCGACGCGACGCGCGGGATGCCGTCCGCGTAGCCGACCGGGAGGGTCGCGAGCCGCGTGCCCCGCTCGGCCACCCACGCGTGGTCGTAGCCGACGCCCGTGCCGGCGGCGACGTCCCGCACGACGACGGCGGGCGCCGTGAGCGCGATGACCGGCTCGAGCCCGTCGCCGCCCGCGGGGTCGATGCCGTAGAGGCCCGCGCCGACGCGCACGAGCTCGCAGTCGGTGCCGACGCCCCGCAGCGCCGCAGCGGACGCGGCGACGTGGCGCACCTGGGGCACGAAGCCGCGCCGCATCGCCGTGCGCACCGCGTTGTCGAACAGCATCCGCTCGGTGCGGTTGTGCGGGTCGTCCGGGTGCGCGGCGTGGCTCAGGTGGCCCATGACGCCCACGGCCTCGACGACGCCCAGGTGCGCGAGCCCGCCGGCGAGCGTCACGAGCTCCCGCCACGCAGCGCGCGGCGCGCCGTCGCGAGCGATGCCGAGGTCGACGTGCAGATGGACGCGGGCACGCGTGCCCGTCGCCCTCGCCGCCGCGACGACGGCGCGGAGGTGGTCGACGGAGGGCACGGCGACGTCGACGCCCGCCGCGACGGCCGGATCGAAGTCGGCGGCGGGGGAGGCGAGCCACGCGAGCGTGCGCGCTCCGGTGCGCTCGCGCAGCGCCACGGCCTCGTCGAGGGAGGTCGTGCCGAGCCAGTCGGCGCCGTGCCTCAGCAGGTGTGCGGCGACGTCGCCGTGCCCGAACGCGTCGGCCTTGACGACGGCGAGGAGGCCGCGCGAGCGGCTGCGGAAGGTGCGCGCGTTGGCGCCGAGCGCGTCGAGGTCGACGTGCAGCTCGGGCGCTGCGAGCAGTGCGGTTCGCGTCATGCCCTCAGCCTCCGTCGCGCCGGTGCGCGTCGTCGTCGGCCGCTCGGTCGCTCCGCGTCATCCCTGCGGATGATCCCGTTCCTCGCTCGTGCGCCCGGATGCGGGAACGCTGGGCGCGTCGGGTCCTCGATCACGAGCCGTGCGGCCCCCCGCGCCGCCGTACGGCCCGAGCCGCCGGTAGCGTGACGGCATCCGCTGCTTCGAGAGGATCCCGCATGTCCTTCGACCCCGACGAGCTCGCCGCCCGCCTCGTCGCCGTACGGCGGCGCATGGCCGAGGCGGGGCTCGACGCGCTGCTCGTCGCCGACCCGGCGAACATCCACTACCTGACCGGCTACGACGCCTGGTCGTTCTACATGCCGCAGGTGCTGCTCGTCACCCACGACGCGGAGCCCGTGCTCGCGTTGCGCGCCATGGACGCGAACGGCGCGCACCGCACGGCGCAGCTGCCGACGTCCCGCATCCTCGGGTACCCGGAGTCGTGGGTGCACCAGGCGGATCGGCATCCGTTCGCGTGGATCGTCGCGGCGCTGCGCGAGCGCGGTCTCGTGCGCGCGGGACGCGTCGGCGTCGAGACCGAGGCGCACTTCCTCACCGTGCGCTCGTACCTCGCGCTCGGCGAGGCGGCGCCCGAGTGGAGGCTCGTCGACGACCACCAGCTCGTGAACTGGGTGCGGCTCGTGAAGAGCACCGCGGAGCTCGAGCGGATGCGGGAGGCGGGTCGCGTGTGCACCGCCGCGATGCTCGCGGGCTTCGACGCCATCCGGCCAGGCATGGGGCAGCACGAGCTCGCCGCGGTCGTCGCGCACGCGCAGGCGATGGGCGTCGACGGCGTCGCGGGCGACTACCCGGCCATCGTGCCGATGCTGCCGACGGGGGAGTCGGCCGACACGCCCCACATGACCTACTCGGGACGCGTGCTCGAGGCGGGGGAGGCGGTGTCGTTCGAGATCGCCGGCGTCTCGCAGCGCTACCACGCGCCGCTCGCCCGCACCGTGTCGCTCGGCGAGCCGTCGCGTGCGCTGCGCGACCTCGCGAGCATGACCGCCGACGGGCTGAGCCTCGTGCTCGACGGCATGGTGCCGGGGGCGACGCTCGCCGAGGTCCACGGCATCTGGCAGGCGCACCTGCACCGGGCCGGCTACGAGAAGGCGTCGCGGCTCGGCTACTCGATCGGCATCGGCTACCCGCCCGACTGGGGCGAGCACACCGTCTCCGTGCGCGGCGACGACGAGACGCCGCTGCAGCCGGGCATGACGCTGCACGTGATCGCCGGCATGTGGATGACGGGATTCGGCTGCGAGCTGTCGGAGTCGGTGGCCGTGACCGAGTCCGGCGTCGAGCTGCTCACGCACGTGCCGCGCGAGCTCGTGGTGCGATGAGCGCCGAGAGCGGGCCGCAGCGCGCCGACGACCTCGCGCGCGCGCTCGCGCTCGTCGACGAGGCGACGATCGTCGCCGACGCCTCGAGCCTCATCCTCGCGCCGTCGGAGAACCCCGGCGGCACCGAGGCGCGCGCCGCGCGTGCCCTCGCGGCGATCGCGTCGCGGCTCGGCGGGCGCGTGGCGATGGAGGATGCGGCACCCGACCGCCCGAACGTCTCCGTGCGCTTCGGACCCGACGAGGATGCGGCGGGCGGCGCCGGCCTGCTCGTGCTCGGGCACAGCGACGTCGTGCCGGCGGGACCCGGCTGGACGCAGGATCCGTTCGCGCCGACGGTCGTCGACGGCCGGCTCGTCGGCCGCGGCTCGACCGACATGAAGGGCGGCCTCGCTGCTGCGCTGCAGGCGCTCGCGGCAGTGCACCGCGTGCGCCCCGATCTGCCGCTCGAGCTGCTCGTCACCGCCGACGAGGAGGACCTCGCGATCGGCATGGCCGCGCACCTGCGGCACCCGCCGAGGCCGTACCGCGCGTGCATCGTCGCCGAGCCGACGGACCTCGCGACCGTCGTCGCGTGCCGCGGCGCGTCCAACCACGAGATCGTCGTCCACGGGCGCGCCGCCCACGCGGGCAGGCCCGAGGACGGGGCATCCGCGATCGTCGGCGCCGCGGCCGTCGTCGACGCCATCCAGGCCGATCATGCCGCGCTGCGGGCGGGCGCGTCCGGGCTGCTCGGCTCGGCGTCGTGGAGCGTGGGCCGCATCGACGGCGGGCACGCGACCTCGATCGTGCCCGATCGGTGCGCGCTGCTCGTCGATCGTCGGCTCATGCCGGGCGAGGATGCGCAGACGGTCCTGCAGGCGCTCCTCGACGGCGTCCGCCCCCGCGTCGAGGCGCTCGGCTGCACGATCGAGGGACGCACGCTCATGGCGATGCCCGGCTTCGTCACCGATGCGACGCATCCGCTCGTCGCGACCGCCGTCGACGCGCTCGCCGCCGAGGGGCGTGCGAGCGCCGTCGAGGCATGGACGGCGGCGTGCGAGGGCGGCTTCGTCGCCGAGCATCACGGGTGCCCGACGATCATCCTGGGGCCTGGCGACATCACCGGCCAGGCGCATCAGCCCGACGAGCACGTCGCGATCGCCGACCTCGGCATCGCCGCGCGCGCGTACGTCCGGCTCGCGCTCGCGCTCGCGGGCTGACGGCGCCACCCCTCGCGCCCCGCATGCGGGCCCCGTAGCGTCGACGCATGGACCGCCACGACGTCATCGTGCTGGGCGCCGGCCTCGCGGGCCTGCGCGCCGCGACGGTGCTGGCCGCCGCCGGCCTCGACGTCGTCGTGCTCGAGGCGCAGGATGGCGTGGGCGGACGCCAGCGCACCGACCGCGTCGACGGCTTCCTGCTCGACCGCGGGTTCCAGGTCCTGAATCCCGCATACCCGGCCGTGCGCCGCTGGGTCGACGTCGACGCGCTCGACATGGCCTCGTTCCCCGTCGGCGTGCGCGTGCGCAGGACGCACGGGCTCGTCGAGCTCGCCCACCCCGCCCGTCACCCCTCGCGGCTGCGCGCGACGCTCGCGAGCGGTCTGCTCGACGCCCGGGAGCTCGCCGCCCTCGCGGCGTGGTCGGGCGGCGCCATCGCGGCGCCGCGCCTCGCGATCCGCGCCGCACGCGACGGCGACGACGCGCGGCTGGCGGAGGAGTGGGATCGGCTCGGCGTGCGCGGGCCGCTGCGCCGCGAGGTGCTCGAGCCCTTCCTGGCTGGCGTCGTCGCCGAGGGCGACGGGACGACGTCGGACGCCTTCGTGCGCCTGCTCGTGCGCATGTTCGCGCTCGGCCGCCCCGGGCTGCCGGCCGCCGGCATCCAGGCGCTCCCCGAGCAGCTCGCCCAGCGCGCGCGCACCGTGGGAGCGCGCATCCGGCTCGCGCACGACGCCGAGCGCGTGACGCACGACGGCGAGGGCGTGCGCGTCGACGTCGCAGGCGGCGATCCGCTGCGCGCGGACGCGGTGGTGGTCGCCGTCGGCCCGGAGCGCGCCGCATCCCTCGCCGGCGTCCAGCCGCCGACGACGCACGGTCTGCAGACCTGGTGGCTCGACGCGCCCGCCTCGCCGACGCGCTCGCGCATGCTGCATCTCGACGGCACGCGCTCGGGGCCGGTGCTGCACACGGCCGTCGTCTCGGGCACCGCGCCCTCGTACGCGCCTCGCGGTCGCTTCCTCGTCGAGGCGACGTGCCTGCTCGGCGACGCGAGCGAGCGGGACGTGCGGATGCAGCTGCGGCACGTGTGGGGCGCGGAGGTGGACGCGTGGCGGCTGCTGCGCCGCGACGACGTGCGCCACGCGCTGCCCGCGCAGCCGCCGCCGCTGCGCACGACGCGCCCCGCGCGCGTGGGCGAGCGCATGTACGTCGCGGGCGACCATCGGGACACGGCCTCGATCCAGGGCGCGCTCGTGTCCGGCGATCGCGTGGCGCGCGCGGTGCTCGCCGATCTCGGCGCCTGATCCCGCCGGCACCCCTGCGCGCGTCGGTAGCCGCGCCTATGCTTCCCGCATGAGCGAGCCCGAGCCTGGCGGAGCCGCGACGCCGCCCACGACGAATCCCGTCGTGCCCGCCGACGGCATGCGCCGCTTCGGCCACGTGCTCGTCAACACGCTCGTCGCCAACGTCACGACGAGCTTCCTCTGGTTCGCCCTCACCTTCTGGGTCTACCTCGAGACGCGATCCGTGCTCGCGACGGGCATCATCGGCGGCGCCTACATGCTCCTCGTCGCCCTGTTCGCGATGCTCTTCGGCACGATCGTCGACCGGCACCGCAAGCACCGCGTCATGGTGCTCTCGAGCGTCGTGACGCTCGCCTCGTTCTCGATCGCGGGCGTGCTGTACCTGCTCTTCCCCGAGTCCGCGCTGCTCGACCTCGGCGGCCCGTGGTTCTGGCTCTTCTCCGGCATAGTCCTCTTCGGCGCCGTGGTCGAGAACATGCGCAACATCGCGCTGTCGACGACGGTGACGCTCCTCGTGCCCGAGGAGCGTCGCGCGAACGCCAACGGCCTCGTCGGCACCGTGCAGGGCGTGGCCTTCATGATCACGAGCGTCTTCTCGGGCCTCGCGATCGGCCTGCTCGGCATGGGCATCACGCTCGGCATCGCCGTCGTCGCGACGGGGCTCGCCCTCGCGCACCTGCTCGTCGTGCGCATCCCCGAGGCGCAGCCCGAGCCCGACGGCGAGGGGCGGGGTGCCGTCGACCTGCGCGGCGCGATCACGGCCGTGCGAGCGGCGCCCGGGCTCTTCGCGCTCATCCTGTTCTCGACCTTCAACAACCTCTTCGGCGGCGTCTACATGGCGCTCATGGATCCGTACGGCCTCGAGCTCTTCCCCGTCGAGCTGTGGGGCCTGGTGCTCGGCGTCGCCTCGACGGGCTTCATCGTGGGCGGCGCCGTCATCGCGAGGACGGGCCTCGGGCGCAACCCGATCCGCACGATGCTGCTCCTCGTCGTCGGCATGGGCATCCTCGGCGCGCTCTTCACGATCCGCGAGTGGTGGCTGCTCTACGCCGTCGGCATCTGGATGTGGATGGCGCTCGTGCCCGCCGTCGAGGCGGCCGAGCAGACCGTGATCCAGAAGGTCGTGCCGTTCCAGCGTCAGGGGCGCGTGTTCGGCTTCGCGCAGGCGTTCGAGGCGGCGGCGGCGCCGATCACGTCGTTCCTCATCGCCCCGATCGCCGAGTTCGCGATCATCCCGTACATGGACTCCGACCTCGGTCGGGAGACGTTCGGCTGGCTGCTCGGCGAGGGCGCGGCGCGCGGCATCGCCTTCGTCTTCCTCGTCACCGGCGTCCTCACGATGCTGCTGGGCGCGGCCGCCTTCCTCACCCGCTCGTACCGCATCCTCTCGGCGCAGTACGCCGGGCAGACGGCGTCGGTGCCCGTCGCCGACGCGTCGGTGGTCGAGCCGGCCGCCGAGCAGGTCGACCCGCGTCGCTGAGCCGCGCCGCTCGTCGCGCCCGCTCGGGCGTACGATGCGTTCGTGCGTGACGACGTCGAGCACGTCGGCTCGGCACGACGGCCCATGAGGGAGCGCCTCCACGGCGCGCCGTGGATCGGCATCGTCGGCGCCGTGCTCGTCGTCGTCGGCGCGGGGCTGCTCGCGACGGGCGTGCTGCCGTCGGACGCCGCGATCGAGATCGGCGAGCGGACCTGGCCCGTGCTGCTGTTCGTCGTCGCCGCGACGATCGTCGCGGAGCTCGCGGCCGTGGCGGGCGTCTTCCACGCGATCGCCGAGCGGCTCGGCACGATCGGCGCAGGCAGGGCGTGGGTCGTCTGGCTCCTCGTCGTCGCCCTCGCGACCGTCGCGACGATCATGCTCTCGCTCGACACGACCGCGGTGCTGCTGACGCCCGTCGTGGTGCTGCTCGCGCGGCATCTGCGACTCGACCCGCTGCCCTTCGCGCTCACGACGGTGTGGCTCGCGAACACCGGCTCGCTGCTGCTGCCCGTCTCGAACCTGACGAACCTGCTCGCCGAGCACCGGCTGGACCTCGGCCCCGGGGCCTTCGCGGCGCTCATGGCGCCGGCGGCGATCGTCGGCATCGCCGTGCCCGTCGTCGCCGTCGCGCTCGTGCATCGCCGGAGCCTCGCCGTGCGCTTCGAGCGGCAGACCGTCGAGGCCGAGCCGGACCGGGTGCTCACGATCGGCGCGGGCGTCGTCGTCGCCCTGCTCGTCCCGGCGCTCGTGAGCGGCATCGAGGTGTGGATCCCCGCCTCGGTCGCCGCCGCGCTGCTGCTCGTGCTCGTCGCCGTGCGTCGACGCTCCGCCGTGCGCTGGAGCCTGGTGCCCTGGCAGATCGTGCTCCTCGCCGTCGGGCTCTTCCTCGTCGTCGAGACCCTGCACGCGCGCGGGCTCGCCGCGGCGCTCGCGCCGGTCGTGGGGACGGGCGACGGGCTCGGCGACCTGCTGCGGCTCGCGGGCTCCGGCGCCCTGCTGGCGAACGGCGTCGACAACCTGCCCGCCTACCTCGCGCTCGAGCCGCTCGCCACCGATCCGCAGCGCATGGCGGCGCTGCTCGTCGGGGTGAACGCGGGCGCGCTCGTCACCCCGTGGGCGTCGCTCGCGATCCTGCTGTGGCACGACCGGCTCGCCGCGATGGGCGTCACGCTCGCGTGGGGTCGCTACATGCTGCTCAGCGTCGTCGTCGCACCCGTCACGGTCGTCCTCGCGGTGCTCGCGCTCTGGTTCGCGCACGTCGCCTGACGCGCACCGCGCGGTGCCCGACATGGCCCTCGCACGCGCCTAGGCTGGTCGCATGAGCTCCGAGCAGGACCACGCGGCGTTCCGACGCCGCCGCGAGCAGAGCGTGCGGGCCGCGCAGGGAGCGCTCGCCCTCGTCACCACCGCGTGGATCGAGCGGCCGACCACGATCGACGGCGTCCCGGGCACCTGGGCGCCGACGCCTGCGGGTGACGGCGTCGCCCTGACCGCGACCGAGGCCGACGAGATCACCGTCGACGGTCGCGTCGTCGACGGCACCGTCGTCGTCCATCCCCACGACGGCATGACGCCGAGCCGGGTGCGCTTCGACGACACCCGCACCGGCTACGTCATCCAACGCGGCCGCGGCGTGGGCGTGCGCATCTGGGACGCGGAGTCCGACGCGATCGCCCGCTTCGAGGGCTTCGCCACGTACGACCACGATCCGGCCTGGGTCGTCGAGGGCCGCTTCGAGCCCGGGAGCGTGGAGGCCACCGTGGGCCGCAGCCAGGGCGGCGAGCGCGTCGAGCGGATGGCGGGCACCGTGCGCGCGACGATCCAAGGGCACGAGGTGGCGCTGCTCGCGATGCCGGACGGCGATGCGCTGCAGATCGTCTTCGCGGATGCCACGACGGGCGACGAGACCTACGGCGTGGGCCGATTCCTCTTCGTCCGGCCCAGGCGCGACGGCTCGGTCGAGCTCGACCTCAACCGTGCGATCGTGCCGCCGTGCGCGATGAGCGACCAGTTCGACTGCCCCCTGCCGCCTGCGCAGAACCGGCTGCCGTTCGCGATCCGGGCGGGGGAGCAGCGGCCGCGCTTCGCGGACGCGGCCGCCGCCTGAGGCGACGTCCGCCGTCGCATCGATGCCGCACAGCGGCATGACAGGGTTGTGATTCGACGCGCCCTGGGCGCATACTGATGCCGTCGACGCGTTCGGTCGGAGGGGAAGCCGCATCGAACGGAGGTCGAGTCATGAGTGCGCTGCAAGCAGTCGCTGCCCGCGGCATGGTGTTCATCCATGCTGCCCCGAAGGCGCTGTGCCCACACATCGAGTGGGCGATCGGTCGTGCCCTCGCGGAGCCCGCCGCCATCCGCTGGGAGGATCAGCCGGTGCTGCCGGGAGCCCGGCGCGCCGAGATGGCCTGGGAGGGCGCCGAGGGATCGGGCGCCGCGATCGCGAGCGCGCTCCGCGGCTGGCCCGACGTGCGCTTCGAGGTGACCGAGGAGGGCGGCGTCGAGGGCTCGCGCTGGATGCACACGCCGAGCCTCGGCATGACCCGCACGACCGTCGACGCGCTCGGCACCGTGCTCGTCTCGGAGCACCGGGTGCGGGCCGCCATCGAGCTCGCGGGTCGCGACGTCGAGGCGCTCCAGCGCGAGCTGCGCACGGCGCTCGGCACCGACTGGGACGACGAGCTCGAGGCGTTCCGGCACGCGAGCGACGCGAGCCCCGTCATCTGGCTGCACAAGGCGGGCTGAGCCGAAGCTCCTGCGATGCTCCCTCCTTCGACCGCTCCGTGAGGTGCGAGCGAAGCGAGCCTCGAAGGGAGCGCACGACGTGCCGAGGGCCCCGCCGAAGACGGCGGGGCCCTCGCGCGCGTGGCGTCAGACGCTGCGGAACGCGGCGACGGCGTTGTGGCCGCCGAAGCCGAACGAGTTCGAGATCGCCAGCTGCGGTCCCGCACCGAGCTCGACGGGCGTCGACGAGATCGACAGCGGCGCCTCGGGATCCTGCTCCTCGACGTTGATCGTCGGGGGCGCGACGCGGTGGTGCAGCGCGAGCACCGTGAACGCCGCCTCGAGCGCACCCGTGCCGCCGAGCAGGTGGCCGTGCGCGCCCTTCGTCGCGGAGACGGGGATCTCTCGCGCGCGCTCGCCGAACACGCGCTCGAGGGCGCGCACCTCGGCGACGTCGCCGACGGGCGTCGAGGTTGCGTGGGCGTTGACGTGGGTGACGTCGTCGACCGACGCGCCCGCCTGGGCGAGCGCGGCGTGCACGGCGCGGCTCGCGCCGAGGCCCTCGGGCTCGGGCGCGGTGATGTGGTACGAGTCGGCGGTGACGCCCGCGCCGGCGAGCTCCGCGTAGATGCGTGCGCCGCGCGCGAGCGCGTGCTCCTCGGTCTCGAGCACGAGCGCGGCACCGCCCTCGCCCATGACGAACCCGTCGCGCGAGACGTCGTAGGGCCGCGAGGCGTGCGCCGGGTCGTCGTTGCGACGGGACAGGGCCTGCATCGACGCGAACGACGCGATCGTGATGGGGTGGATGGCCGACTCCGAGCCGCCGGCGATGACGACGTCGGCGAGACCGGCCTGCAGGTGCTCGTAGGCCATCGCGATCGACTCGGTCGACGACGCGCACGCGGAGGCGACGGTGCGGGCGTAGGCGCGCGCCTCGAAGTGCATCGAGACGGCGGCCGACGGCGCGTTCGGCATGAGCATCGGGACCGTCATGGGCAGCACGCGCCGCGGGCCCTTCTCGCGCAGGGTGTCCCAGGCGTCGAGCAGCGTCCACACGCCGCCGATGCCCGTGGCCCAGTCGACGCCGAGGCGCTCGGGTGCGACCTCGGGCGAGCCCGCGTCCTCCCACGCCTCCTTGGCGGCGACGAGGGCGAGCTGGCTCGAGGGGTCGAGCCGCTTGGCGACGGGGCGCTCGAGCACGGTGTCGGGCCGCACGGCGGCCTCGGCGGCGAACGTCACGGGCAGCTCGAGCTCGGCGACCCAGGGGTGCTCGAGCGAGCGTGCGCCGGATGCGCCGGCGAGCAGCGCATCCCACGTCTCGCGGATGGTCCCGGCCAGCGGCGACGTCGCGCCGATGCCGGTGACGACGATCTTCTTCGTCATGCAGGGGATCTCTCGTGTCTTGGGGCGCGGCGTCGCGCCTGCATGGCAGTGGGGCGACCGCTCCGGTCGCCCCACGCGTGCTCAGGACTGCGCGTTCGTGATGAACGTGACGGCGTCGCCGACGGTCTTGAGGTTCTTCACCTCGTCGTCGGGGATCTTCACGTCGAACTTCTCCTCGGCGTTGACGACGATCGTCATCATCGAGATGGAGTCGATGTCCAGGTCGTCCGTGAACGACTTCTCGAGCTGGACGTTCTCGACCGAGATGCCGGTCTCGTCGTTCACGAGCTCTGCGAGCCCAGCGAGGACCTCATCGTTGGTCAGTGCCATCGTTCTTCTCCTTCAGTGCGGTAGCGGCTATGAGCCTATGGGAGGACGACGACCTGCGCGCCATAGACCAGGCCGGCGCCGAAGCCGATCTGGAGGGCGAGGCCGCCGGAGAGCTCGGGGTGCTCCTCGAGCAGTCGGTGGGTCGCGAGCGGGATCGAGGCGGCGGACGTGTTGCCCATCGTCTCGATGTCGCGCGCGATGGCGACGGTGTCGGGCAGCCTCAGCTGCTTCGCGAACTCGTCGACGATGCGCATGTTGGCCTGGTGGGGGATGAAGGCCGCGAGGTCCTCAGGGCCGACGCCGGCCTCCTCGAGCGCGCGCTTGGCGACCTTCGCCATCTCCCAGACGGCCCAGCGGAACACGGTCTGGCCGTCCTGGCGCAGCGTCGGCCAGACGCCCGTCTGCGCGGCCTCCGCGTACGACGAGGTCATGCGGATCGCGTCCCACTTCGAGCCGTCGGATCCCCAGATGCTCTTCGAGATCCCGGGCGTGTCCGACGGGCCGACGACCACGGCGCCCGCGCCGTCGCCGAGCAGGAACGAGATCGATCGATCGGTGGGATCGATGATGTCGGACATGCGCTCCGCGCCGACGACGAGCACGTAGTCGTTCGTGCCCGAGCGCACGAGGGCGTCGGCCTGCGCGACGCCGTAGGCGTAGCCGGCGCACGCGGCCGAGATGTCGTAGGCGGCTGCGGGCGTCGCACCGATGCGGTCGGCGAGCAGCGAGGCGAGGGAGGGCGTCGCGAGATGGTGCGAGACCGTCGACACGATGACGGCGCCGATCTGCGTCGGCTCGATGCCCGCCTTCGCGATCGCCTCGTCGGCGGCGGCCTTCGCCATGTCGAGCAGCGACAGCTCGGCGGACGCGCGCTTGCGCGACACGATGCCGGTGCGCTGGCGGATCCACTCGTCGGACGAGTCGATCGGACCGACGAGGTCGTCGTTCGGGACGTCGAGGTCGCCACGCGCGGCGCCGACCGAGAGGATGCGCGAGCCGGGTCGGCTCGCGGGGACGTGCAGGGTGGTCATGGGGTCTCCAGCAGCTCGATGGCGGCGGCGAGGTCGTCGGGCGTCTTCACCGCGACGGTGGGCACGCCCTTCATGCCCCGCTTGGCGAGGCCGACGAGCGCACCCGCAGGGGCGAGCTCGATGACGCCCGTGACGCCGGCGGCGAGGAAGGCGTCCATGCACGCGTCCCAGCGCACGGGATTCGCGACCTGGCCGACGATGAGGTCGAGGTAGGTGCGGCCGTCGACGACCTCGGTGCCGTCCGCGTTCGTCCACAGCCGCAGCGTGGGCACGGCGGCGGCGGTGTCCGCGGCCTTCGCGCGCAGGCGCTCGACGGCCGGGGCCATGTACGAGGTGTGGAAGGCGCCGGCGGTCTGCAGCGGGATGACGCGCGCACCCGCCGGCGGCTCGGCCCTGAGCGCCTCGATGCCCTCGACGGTTCCGGCGACGACGATCTGGCCGCCGCCGTTGTAGTTCGCGGGGGCGAGGCCCGTCTCGCCCAGGCGCGCCTCGAGCGCGTCGGCGTCGCCGCCGATCACCGCGGCCATGCCCGTCGCGACCTGCGACGCCGCCTCGGCCATCGCTCGGCCGCGCTCGCCGACGAGCGCCATGGCGTCGAGCGGCTCGAGCACGCCGGCGCCGACGGCGGCGGTGATCTCGCCGACCGAGTGGCCCGCGATGCCGCCGACGGCCTCGCGTCGGCCGGGCGCGCCGAGCAGCGCGTCGAGCGCGAGGATGCCGGCGGCCACGATGAGCGGTTGCGCGACCTGCGTGTCCTTGATCGTCTCGGCGTCCGACTCGGTGCCGTGCGTCACGAGGTCGACGCCCGCGGCCTCGCCCAGCTGCTCGAGCCGGGTGCGGGCGGCGGGGTCCTCGATCCACGGGGCGAGGAAGCCCGGGGTCTGCGAACCTTGTCCTGGAGCCACGACGACGATCACGGCATCCACCCTTCCACAGCGCGCGCGACGCCGCAGGCATGGCGCAGCGCTCGCATGGCCCGCGCGGCATGCGACCGCGTCATCGGCGCGGCTCGCCGCCCTGGATGGCGCCGAGGATGAGCGCGGCGTGCAGCATGAACGACTCGCGCGCGCCCGTCGCATCCCAGCCGATGAGCTCCGAGATGCGCTTCAGGCGGTATCGCACGGTGTTCGGATGCACGAAGAGCTCGCGCGCCGTCGCCTCGAGGGAGCGTCCGTTGTCGAGGTACGCCCACAGCGTCGTGAGCAGGTCGCTCGAGTGGTCGTGGAGCGGGCGGTAGATGGTGCGCACGAGCTGCTGCCTGGCGATGGGGTCGCCGGCGAGCGCCCGCTCGGGCAGCAGGTCGTCGGCGCGCGCGGGTCGCGGTGCGCTGCGCCACGCCTTCGCGACGGCGAAGCCCGCGAGCGCCGTCTTCGCCGATCGGGACGCCTCGACGACGCTCGCGACGGGATCGCCGAGCACGAGGTGACCGGGACCGAACGACGGCTCGAGCGCCGCGGCGATGTCGAGGAACGCGTACGGCGACTCCTCCTCGGTGATGACGCGGCCGATCACCACGACGAGCCTGGCGCCCTGCACGCCGACGAGCACGTCGGCGTCGTGATGGCGCGCGACGCGGCGGATGAGGTCGACGTCGACCTGCGGCGGCGCGACGCCGACGAGCACGGCGCAGTCGCCGTGCCCCGCCCAGCCGAGCGCCGCCGAGCGCGATGGCAGCTCCTCGTCGTACTCGCCGGTGAGGATCGAGTCGACGACGAGCGCCTCGAGCCGCGCGTCCCACAGGCCGCGCGACTCCGCGGCGCGCGCGTACACGTCGGCGGCGGCGAAGGCGATGTCGCGCGAGTAGAGCAGGATCGGCTCGCGCATCGTCGGATCCTCGCCTGCGATGCGACGCTCGTACACCGACACGACGACGCGGATGAGCTGCAGCGTCTGCTGCAGGCTCACCGATCGCAGCAGCTCTCGCGGTGCCGCGCCGAAGACGTCCGCCGCGATCCACGGCTGCGCCTCCGGGTCCTCGTACCACTCGATGAACGAGGTGATGCCGGACTGCGCGACGAGGCCGACGGCGCTGCGGCGCGACGGCGGCATCGTGCCGTACCACGGCAGCGTCTCCTCGAGCTCCTTCAGGACCTGCGAGGAGAGGTCGCCCGCGATGCGGCGCAGCCAGGCGAGCTGCTGCGCCTTCGTCCGCTCCAACGACGCCCTACGACTCGCCGCCCGCGTTGCCCGACGTGCCAGCATTCACGTCGTGGAGCGCGTACTTCTCGATCGCCTGCTGCACGGTGCCGAGGGGCACCTTGCCCTGCCGCGCGAGCGCCTCGAGGGCGCGCACGACGACCGAGTGGCTGTCGATGTGGAAGTAGCGGCGGGCGGCGGGACGCGTGTCGGAGAAGCCGAAGTCGTCGGCGCCGAGCGTCAGGTAGTCGCCGGGCACCCACTGGCGGATCTGGTCCGACACCGCGTGCATGTGGTCGCTGGTCGCGACGAACGGACCCTCGGCCTCCGACAGCCGCGCGGTGACGAACGGCACGCGCTGCTCGTCCTGCGGGTGCAGGAAGTTGTGCTCGTCGGCGGCGAGCGCGTCGCGACGCAGCTCGGTCCACGACGTGACCGACCAGACGTCGGCGCCGATGCCCCAGTCGTCCGCGAGCATCCGCTGCGCGTCGAGCACCCACGGCAGGCCGACGCCCGAGGCGAGCAGCTGCACGCGCAGCTCGTGCTCGCCGCCGGTCGACACCTTGTGGATGCCGCGCACGATGCCCTCGACGTCGACGCCCTCGGGCTCGGCCGGCTGCACGAGCGGCTCGTTGTAGACCGTGAGGTAGTACATGACGTTCTCGGGGCTCGAGCCGTACATGCGCTCGATGCCCGAGCGCACGATGTGCGCGATCTCGTAGCCGTACGCGGGGTCGTAGGACACCATCGCCGGGTTCGTGGAGGCGAGCAGGTGCGAGTGGCCGTCGGCGTGTTGCAGGCCCTCGCCCGTGAGCGTCGTGCGACCGGCCGTCGCGCCGATGATGAAGCCGCGCGCCATCTGGTCGGCGGCCGCCCACATGGCGTCGCCCGTGCGCTGGAAGCCGAACATCGAGTAGAAGACGTAGATCGGCACGAGCGGCTCGCCGTGCGTCGCGTACGACGTGCCCGCGGCCGTGAACGCCGCCATCGCGCCGGCCTCGTTGATGCCGACGTGGAGGATCTGCCCGTCGGGCGCCTCACGGTACTTCAGCAGCAGGTCGCGGTCGACCGACGTGTAGTTCTGCCCGTGCGGGTTGTAGATCTTCGCCGAGGGGAAGAAGGCGTCGATGCCGAAGGTGCGCGCCTCGTCGGGGATGATCGGCACGATGCGGTTGCCGAAGCCGTCGACGCGCAGCAGGTCCTTGAGCAGGCGCACGAACGCCATGGTCGTGGCGACCTCCTGCTTGCCCGAGCCCTTCTTCGGCAGCGCGTAGGCGTCGTCGCCGGGCATCGGGATCGTCGTCGACGTCGAGCGACGCTCGGGCAGGTATCCGCCGAGCGCCTTGCGGCGCTCGTGCATGTACTGGATCTCCTCGGAGTCCTCGCCCGGGTGGAAGTACGGCGGCAGGTAGGGGTCCTCCTCGAGCTGCGCGTCGGTGATCGGCAGCTGCAGCTGGTCGCGGAAGCCCTTGAGGTCCTCGAGCGACATCTTCTTCATCTGGTGGGTCGCGTTGCGGCCCTCGAACGACTTGCCGAGCTGGTAGCCCTTGATCGTCTTCGCGAGGATGACGGTCGGCTGGCCCGTGTGCTCCACGGCCGCCTTGTACGCCGCGTAGACCTTGCGGTAGTCGTGGCCGCCGCGCTTGAGGTTCCAGATGTCGTCGTCGGACATGTCCTCGACGAGCTTGAGCGTGCGCTCGTCGCGACCGAAGAAGTGCTCGCGCACGAACGCGCCGTCCTCGGTCTTGTAGGTCTGGTAGTCGCCGTCGGGGGTGCGGTTCATGAGGTCGACGAGCGCGCCGTCCGCGTCGCGGTCGAGCAGCGCATCCCACTCGCGGCCCCATACGACCTTGATGACGTTCCAACCCGCGCCGCGGAAGAACGACTCGAGCTCCTGGATGACCTTGCCGTTGCCGCGCACGGGGCCGTCGAGGCGCTGGAGGTTGCAGTTGATGACGAAGGTGAGGTTGTCGAGCCCGTCGTTCGCGGCGAGCTGCAGCGCGCCGCGCGACTCGACCTCGTCCATCTCGCCGTCGCCGAGGAAGGCCCACACACGGCTGTCGGAGCGGTCGACGATGCCGCGGTTCGTGAGGTACTTGTTCGCCTGCGCCTGGTAGAGCGCGTTGATGGGGCCGATGCCCATCGACACGGTCGGGAACTGCCAGAACTCGGGCATGAGGCGCGGGTGCGGATACGACGAGAGGCCGCCGCCCGCGTGGCTCTTCTCCTGGCGGAAGCCGTCGAGCTGGTCGGTGCTGAGTCGACCCTCGAGGAACGCGCGGGCGTACATGCCGGGGGAGGCGTGGCCCTGGTAGAAGATCTGGTCGCCGCCGGACTCGTGGTCGCGGCCGCGGAAGAAGTGGTTGTGGCCGACCTCGTAGAGCGAGGCGCTCGACGCGTACGTCGAGATGTGGCCGCCGACGGCGATGCCGGGGCGCTGCGCGCGGTGCACCGTCATGGCGGCGTTCCAGCGGATCCAGCGGCGGTAGCGGCGCTCCACGGCCTCGTCGCCGGGGAACTCCGGCTCGTCGTCGGCCGCGATCGTGTTGATGTAGTCGGTCGTCGGCACCATCGGCACGCCGAGGTGGAGGTCCTTCGACCGCTTGAGGAGGCTGAGCATGATCTCGCGCCCGCGCTCGTGCCCGTGCGTCTCGACGAGCTGGGTGAGCGACTCCTGCCACTCCGCGGTCTCCTCGGGATCCCGATCCATCGCGTTGACCGAGTAGGGATCCTGGTCGTTCACCGGCACTGCTGACTCCTGCGTGGCTCGTGGACTGCTCGCGTCACCGCGCCCCGGGGTCACCGGCGACGTGCGACGGAGCCAGCCTATCCCGCGCACGGATGCCGTCCGCGGGTGGTGCGCCGGTGGCGGAATCGCCGCAGTGCTGCGAGGTGCGGTTGCTGCACCGAGGTGCCGATGCAACCGCACCCGAGTGCAGCAGCCGCACCTCGCAACGGCCGCGCGCACCGCGTTCACCGCCCGGGCGGCGGTGCCGCATGGCGGTGCCAGGATGGGGCCATGGCACCCATCGTCGGCGACATCGCCCCCGACTTCACGCTCGTCGACCATCACGGCGAGGAGGTGACGCTCTCGCAGCTGCGCGGGAGGCCCGTCGCGCTCGTCTTCTTCCCGCTCGCGTTCACGGGCACGTGCACGGGCGAGCTGTGCGAGCTGCGCGACGCGATGGAGCTCTTCGACGACGCGGGCGTCGAGCTGCTGGCGATCTCGGTCGACTCGAAGGCGACGCTCGCGCGCTTCGCCGAGGAGGAGGGCTACCGATTCCGCCTGCTGTCGGACTTCTGGCCGCACGGCGAGGTCGCGAGCCGCTACGGGGCCTTCCTGCCCGAGCGCGGCTTCGCGACGCGCGCGACCTTCCTCGTCGACGCGCACGGGCTCGTCGCCGCCGCCTTCCGCACCGAGCCCGGCCAGGCGCGCGACCTCGCCGCGTACCGCGAGGCGCTCGCCGCGCTTGGCTGATCCGTCCGCGGCGGGCGACGCGCGCGGCGCCACGCGGCGCGAGCGGATCGCGGTCGTCGCGTCGGGCGTGGGCGGGCTCTCGGTCCTGTACGCGACGCAGCCGATCCTCGACGCGCTCGCACGCGATCTGGATGCGTCGGCGGCGGCCGCCGCTTGGACGATCGCGGCATCGACGCTCGGGGTGGCGCTCTCGGCGCCGATCGCGGGGGCCGTGTCCGATCGCCTGGGGCGCCGCTCGGTGATCGTGTGGGCGCTGGCGGGCGTGCTCGCGACGACGCTGCTGTGCGCGCTCGCGCCATCGCTCTGGATGCTCGTCGCGGTGCGCGTCGTGCAGGGCATGCTCGTGCCGTTCGTGTTCTCGACGTCGATCGCGATGATCCCGGAGGCGTGGCCCGGTCCGCTCGCCGTGCGGCTCGGTGCGCTGCAGGTCGCCGGCACGGCGCTCGGCGGCTTCCTCGGGCGCTTCGTGTCGGGGATCGCTGCGCCGCTGGGCTGGCAGTGGTCGTTCGTCGCCGTCGCGCTCGTCGTCGCGGCGGCGCTCGCGGCCGTCGCCGCATGGCTGCCGAGCGACCGCGGCTTCGCGGCGTCCGCGTCGGTCGGTGCGGGCGTGCGCGGCTTCGGCAGGCACCTGCGCGACGGCCGCATCCTCGCCACGTGCCTCGTCGGCGCCGCGCTGCTCGCGCTGCAGGTGGGCTCGTTCACCTACGGCGCGCTCGCGCTCGTGGCGCCGCCGCACGACCTGGCCGAGTGGCAGGTCTCCCTCGTCTTCGTCGTCTTCCTGCTCGCGATCGTCGTCACGCCGCGCGTCGGCGCCGTCATCGCGCGGATCGGGCTCGTGCCGACGTTCGTGATCGCCGCGGGCGTCGGCGTCGCGGGGCTCGCACTCGCCGGCCTCGGCGACGCGGGTGCCACGTGGGCGATCGTGGCGGGACTCGCGCTCACGTGCGTCGCGGTCTTCGCGGGGCAGTCGTGCGCGACCGGCTTCGTCGCGCGACACGTGACCGTCGCGCGCTCGTCGGCCGTCGGCCTCTACCTCACGGCCTACTACCTCGGCGGCGCCGTGGCGGCGGTGGCGCTCGGCCCGGTGTTCGCCGCGTTCGGATGGCTCGGCTGCGTCGTCGCGCTCGCCGTCGTGCTCGTCGCCGCCGTGCCCGTCGCGGCGGTCGCCTGGCGAGCGCCGAACGCGGGCGCGGCGTCGCGTAGGGTCGACGCGGGCCCGTAGCTCAGCTGGTCAGAGCACCTCGCTTACACCGAGGGGGTCAGCGGTTCGAGCCCGCTCGGGCCCACGGACGCGGCCGCGACCAGCGCATGCCGGACGCGGCGCGCACCGCTCGTAGAGTGTCGCCGTGCGCGAGATGGGCGAGCCGATCGGATTCGTGGGCCTCGGGATCATGGGCGAGCCGATGGCCACGAGGCTCGCACGCGCGGGCCTGCCGCTCGTCGTGTGGAACCGATCCGAGCGGGCGGCGCGAGCGCTCGCCGACGTCGGTGCCGAGGTCGCGCCCGATCCGCGGACGGTCTTCGCGCGGGCCCGGATCGTGATCCTCATGCTGGCGAACGCCGACGCGATCGACGCCGTGCTGCGCGCGCCGGGCGCCGGCCTCGGGGATCTCGTCGCGGGGCGCATCGTCGTGAACATGGGCACGATCGCGCCCGCTGTCTCGCAGCGGCTCGCCGCCGACGTCGCGGCGGCGGGCGGCGTGCTCGTGGAGGCGCCGGTCTCGGGATCGCGTCGCCCGGCGGAGGAGGGTGCGCTCGTCGGCATGCTCGCGGGCCCCGAGGATGCGGTCGCCGAGGTCGCGCCGATCCTCGAGCACCTCTGCGCCTCGATCACCGTGTGCGGCGCCGTGCCGGCCGCGCTCACGATGAAGCTCTCCGTCAACGTCTTCCTCATCGCGCTCGTCACGGGCCTCGCCGAGTCGTTCCACTTCGCCGAGCAGCACGGCCTCCCGCTCGCGACCCTGCGGCAGGTGCTCGACGCCGGCCAGATGGCCTCGCCGATCTCGCGGGTGAAGACCGAGAAGGTCGTGGGGGAGGACTGGGCGCCGCAGGCGTCCATCCGCGACGTGCTCATGAACGCGGACCTCATCGTCGACGCCGCGCGCGAGGCGGGCATCGCGAGCCCGCTCCTCGACGTCGCGCGAGCGCTGTACGCCGAGTCGGTCGCGCAGGGCGACGGCGCGCTCGACATGGTCGCGGTGCTGCACGCGATCACGGCGCGGACGGTGGCGGCCGGGGATGCGGATGCGGATGCCGAGGTGCGCATCCGTCCCGCGCAGGGGCCGAGCGAGCATCCCGCGCTCGTCGCCGTGTGGCGCAGCGCCGTCGACGCGACCCACGACTTCCTCGCGCGCGAGGATCGCGACGCGATCGAGGCGGCGCTCGCCGATGCGTACCTCCCCGCAGTGCACCTCGCGGTCGCGGAGGTCGGCGGCCGCGTCGTCGGCTTCGCGGGCATGCACGACGGTGCGCTCGAGATGCTGTTCGTCGACGCGGCGCACCACGGGCGCGGCGTCGGCTCGGCGCTCCTCGCGCACGCGATCGCCGAGCACGGCATCCGGCGCGTCGACGTCAACGAGCAGAACGCGTCTGCGGCGCGCTTCTACGAGCGCCGCGGCTTCGAGGTCGCCGGGCGATCCGAGACCGACGACGCAGGACGGCCGTACCCGATCCTGCACCTGCGCCTCGGGTCCGGCGGCGTCTGAGCGCCGCTACGCCCGCAGGTCGATGCCACGCGTCTCGCGCATGCGCCACACGGCGATCGACGCCGCGACGGCGACGAGCGACACGTACACGATGAAGAGCCACGAGGCGCCGATCGACGACAGCCACAGGTTCACGTACAGCGCCGTGCCGCCGAAGATCGCGACGGACAGCGAGTTCGCGATGCCGATGCCGCGGGCGCGGTGCCGGGTGCGGAACTGCTCGGAGAGCAGCGCCGAGTAGATGCCGTTGCCGCCCGCGACGAGCACGAGGGCGAGCGACTGGGCGACGAGCAGCGTCCAGGGCGCGTCCGAGATGAGCAGCGTGAGCGGCGCCGTGAGCACGGCGAAGCCGACGGTGAACAGGAGCGCGATCGGGCGGCGGCCGACGCGATCCGACAGCGCGCCCAGCAGCGGCATGACCGCCACGCACACGAGCTGCGCGACGAGGCTCGACGCGAACGCCGCGGCCGGGTCCATGCCGTGCTGCGCCGTCGCGAGCGTCGATGCCGACGTGAGCCACGTGTAGAACGCGATCGAGATGAGCGCGACGAAGCCGAACACCTTCACGCCCGCGCGCACGGCGTCGCGCCGGTCCTCGGCCGACGGGGGTGCGGACGCGTCGGGGCCGACCTCGCCCTCCGCCTGCGCCGTGCGCAGCACGTCCGACTCGATCATCGCCACGCGCAGCACGAGCGCGACGATCGCGAGCACGGCGCCGACGGCGAAGGGGATGCGCCACGCCCACGCGGCGACCGCATCCGCACCCAGCGCCGAGGTGAGGCCGAAGCCCATCGCGGAGGCGAGGATCGAGCCGACGAGCACGCCCATCGCGAGCGTCGACGACCACAGGCCGCGCCGCCGCCGCGGGGCGATCTCGGCGATGTACGCGTAGCCGGCCGTCGACTCGGCGCCGTGCGCGAGGCCCTGCGCGAGCCGTGCGACGAGCAGCAGCACCGAGGCGAGCACGCCGGCCTGCTCGAACGTCGGCAGCAGCGCGATCGACAGGGAGGCGGCGCTCATCGTGAGCATCGTCGCCACCATGACGGTGCGCCTGCCGAAGCGGTCGGCGAGCCAGCCGGACAGGACGCCGCCGAGGGGTCGGAAGAGGAAGCCGACGCCGAGCAGCGCGAAGAGCGACAGCAGGGCGCTCGTGGGGTCGGCAGGGTCGAAGAGCGCGGCGCTCAGCGCACCCGAGAAGACGACGGCGACGTTCCAGTCGAACCACTCGAGCCCGTTGCCGACCGCCGAGGCGAGCATCGACCGGCGGCGCTGCCGCATCGTCGGGCCGCCCGGGGGCGCATCGTCGATAGCGGGGGAGTCGTGCCGTGCGGGCGCGTGTCTGGTCACCGAACGATCCTACGAGTGTTCTTGCACTCGGTCCTGAAACGCCGATGCGCTGTGGGCGGATGCACGCTGCGCCGGGATGCGTGCTCGGCGGTCGGCGCTAGGGCCGCGGCGCCGTGCGCTGCTCGGCGAGCGCGCGCACCATCGCCTTCAGCTCGAGCACCTCGTCCATGAGCTGCCGCTCCTTGATCGTCAGCTCGGTCTCCTCCTCCTTCTGGTTCTCGAGCGCCTCGCACGTGACGGCGATGAAGAGGTTGAGGATGACGAACGTCGAGATGAGGCCGTAGCCCATCATGAACGCCCACGCCCACGGCAGCTCGGCCTGCAACGGCGGCACGATCTCGCCCCACCCGTCGCCGTTGAGCAGGCGGAAGAGGGAGACGGTCGACGCGCCGAGGTCGCCGAAGAGCTCGGGCGAGATGGTGCCGAACAGCATCGTGCACGCGACGACGTAGACGTACATGATGATGACGAGCAGCCCGCCGATCGCGGCGATGCCGGGGATCGCCGAGCCGAGCGCGCCGACGACGCGGCGCAGAGCGGGCACCTGCGACAGCAGCCGGAGGACCCGCAGGACGCGGAGGACGCGCAGCACCTGCAGCGCACCGCCGGACGGGATGAAGGACACGCCGACCACGAACAGGTCGAAGAGGTTCCAGCCGTTCGTGAAGAACCGCCACCCGTAGGCGCCGATGCGCAGCAGCAGCTCGATCGTGAAGATCGCGAGGATCGCCGCGTCGAGCACGTGCAGGATGCCGCCGCCGGCGTCGTGGACGCCCGGATACGTCTCGGCGCCGATGAGCAGCGCGTTCAGCACGATGAGCGTGACGATCGACCGCTGGAACCAGGGATGCTCGACGAGCGCGCGCAGCCGCGCACGCCACGGCGGCAGGGGCCGCGCGGGATCCGGCGCGTCGGGACGCGGGAAGGCGGCGTCGGTCGCGGAGTCGGATGCTGCTGCGGGGGCGTCGGTCGTCACGCGCACGATCCTCGTGGACGTCGCTGGACGGACCCCGCAGCGCTCGTGCGCGCAGGTCCCGCGCGCGGCGATCAGGCCGGCGCCCAGGAGGCGGCCTGCGTCATGAGCCACGGCAGCAGGGCCGCCAGGACGAGCAGCGCGCCGGAGACGACCCAGCACAGGATCGCGACGATGAGGAGGGCATCGCCCGGACCGACCTGCCCGTCGACGACGGACCGAGCCGGATCCTCGGGGTCGTAGCGCACGAACGCGGTGCCGCGCCGCGGCAGGCTCCGCGAGCTGTCGTCGACGCAGACGTACGACCGCCCGCCGACCTCGTAGCGCAGGTGCTGCCGCCGCAGCGGCTGCCACGGCTGCCACGTGCCGATCGTTCGATGCCAGTGGGGCTGCAGCGGCGACCGCAGGGCACGCGCGAGGATGGCCCAGAAGGCCCCCATCGCGGCGAGGCCGACTGCGACGATCAGCACGACGAGCGCGGGATGCATGTCGTCGAGCGTGCCATCGTGCGCTGGACGACGCCCAGGACGCATGTCGGCCGCGCGGACGCGCCTCCCAGCATTCGACGGGGGCGCGGATAGCATCCTCATCGATGGCCACACAGCGAAGGATCCTCGTCATCGAGGACGATCACGACGTCGCGCACCTCGTGCGCGTCGTGCTCGAGCGCAGCGGCGAGCTCGAGGTGCTGCTGCGCTTCGACGGCGCCGACCTCGAGCAGACGATCCGCGAGCATCGGCCCGACGTGCTCGTGACCGACGTCGAGCTGCCCGACCGCGACGGGCTCGAGCTCGCGCGGGTCGCGAAGGCCCTCGATCCCGACCTGCCCGTCGTCGTCATGACGGCGCACGCCTCGGTCGACTACGCGGTGCGCGCCCTGCGCCATCACGTCGACGAGTTCCTCGAGAAGCCGCTCGCGACCGCCGCGCTCATCGCGACCGTCGAACGCCTCGCCGCGCTGCGCGCCCAGCGCTGCGAGCGGCGGCGGACGGTGCTGGCGATCGGCGCGCATCCCGACGACGTCGAGCTCGGCGTCGGCGGCACGCTCAGCGCGCACGTGGCAGCCGGTGACGCCGTCGTCGTGCTCACGCTCTCGCGCGGCGCCCGCGGCGGCGACGCCGACCACCGTCAGGCCGAGTCGATGGCGTCCGCCGAGCTGCTCGGCGCCCGCCTCTTCCTCGAGGACCTCGCCGACACGAGCATCGCGCACGCCGAGCCGACGGTCGGCATCATCGAGCGCGTCGTCGAGCAGGTGTCGCCGAGCGTCGTCTACACGCACTCGAGCCACGATCGCCACCAGGATCACCGCGCCGTGCACGCCGCGACGCTCGTGGCGACGCGCGGCGTCGCCGAGGTCGCGTGCTACCAGAGCCCCTCGACGACGATCGAGTTCCGCCCGACGCGCTTCGTGACGATCGACCGCCACCTCGAGGCGAAGCAGCGGCTGCTCGCGTGCTTCGCGTCGCAGCAGGGCATCCGTCCCTACCTCGATCCGCAGCTCATCGAGGCCACCGCCCGCTACTGGGGGCGCTTCGGCGACGGGACCTGGATCGAGCCGCTCGAGGTCGTGCGGGACGCCGGCGCGATCGGCGCCGACGACCGTTCCGCGTCGCTCGCGCGCGACCAGCAGGCGATCGCGTGAGCGCGCGCATCCGCGTGCTCGTCACCGGCGCCGGGGGACCGGCCGGCGTCGCGGCGATCCGCTCGCTCCTGCGGCGCGACGACGTCGACGTCGTCGCAGCCGACATGGATGGCTGGGCGAGCGGGCTGTACCTCGTCGATGCGGACGCCCGTCGCCTGGTGCCGGCGGGTGCGGCCGAGGGGTTCGTGCCGGCGCTCGCCGCGCTCGTCGACGCCGACCGCATCGACGTCGTGGCGCTCACGGTCGACGCCGAGCTGCGGGCCGTGCGCGGTCGGCGCGACGAGGTGGCGGCGACGTTCCTCGGCGTCGACGATGCGGCGCTCGACGTCTGCCTCGACAAGTGGCACCTCGCGCAGGCCTGCGCCGACACCGGGCGCGCTCCCGAGACGGCGCTGCTCGACGACGCCGGCGTCGGGCGCGACTGGGCGTTCCCCGTCGTCGTGAAGCCGCGCGAGGGCGCCGGCTCGCGCGGCGTCGAGATCGTGGCGACGCGCGCCGTGCTCGAGTCGATGCCGCGCGACGAGGGTCGCATCGTGCAGGCGCACCTGCCCGGCGACGAGTTCTCGGTCGACGTGCTCGTCGGGCCGAGCGGCCCCGTCGTCGCCGTGCCCCGCCTGCGCGCGCGCGTCGACTCGGGCGTCGCCGTCGCGGGCCGCACCGTCCGCGACCCGGACCTCGAGGACGCCGCGATCGCGTGCGCGCGCGCCGCGGGCATCGTGGGCGTCGCCAACGTGCAGCTGCGCCGCGACGCGGTCGGTCGCGCGATGCTGCTCGAGATCAACCCGCGCTTCTCCGGCGGGCTGCCGCTCGTCATCGCCGCGGGCGCCGACCTGCCGTCGCTCGCGCTCGACCTCGCGCTCGGTCGCCCGCTGCCCGAGCGCGTCGACGTGAAGGAGGTCGCGAGCGTCCGCTACCTCGAGGACGTCGTCGTGCCGGTCGACGCCATCCTCGGAGCGGGCTGATGCGCGCCGAGCTGCACGGCGACTGGCACGTGCACTCGACCTTCTCCGACGATGCGCGCTCGACGCTCGACGAGATCGTCGCCGCCGCGCATGCCGCGGGCGTGCGCGAGCTGCGATGCACGGAGCACGTGCGTCACGACACGACGTGGGTGCCGGACTTCCTCGCCGCCGTCGCCGCGCTGTCGGTGCCGCCGGGCCTCGTCGTGCGCACGGGCGTCGAGGCGAAGCTGCTCGACGTGACCGGCGCGCTCGACGTGCCGCTGGACCTGGTCGTCGGGCCGGGCGGCGTCGACGCCGTCGTCGTCGCCGACCATCAGGTGCCGACGCCCGAGGGGCCGTGGAGCCCGCGGCGCACGCAGGAGGCGATGGCGGCTGGCCTCACGGCCGACGCCGTCGTCGGCTGGGTCGTCGAGGCGACGATCGGCGCGATGCGGCGCCTGCCCGGACGTGCGCAGCTGGCGCATCCCTTCTCGATCCTGCCGAAGGTCGGCGTCGACGAGGCGGCCATCCCGGATGCGCTCCTGCGCCGCTGGGCCGTCGAGGCCGCCGAGACCGGCACGCTCGTCGAGGTCAACGAGAAGTGGGCGTGCCCCCGCCCGCGCGCCGTGCGCGCCGCGCGGGATGCTGGAGCGCGCGTGGTCGCGTCGACCGACGCGCACGTCGCGGCGGACGTCGGCAGGTACGACGCCGTCGCCCGCATCCTCGACGAGGCCGATCGGTGAGCCCGCTCGACGTCGCGACGACGGCGCTCACCGTCGTGCTCGTCGCGTTTGTCGCCTGCGGTGCCGTGCCGGCCCTCGTCACCGCGTTCCAGTTCCTCGTGCTGCCGCTGCACGCGTGGATCAACCACTACGACCGCGCCGCGCCGTACACGCCCCGCATCGTCGTCGTGATCCCGGCGTGGAACGAGGGGCTCGTCGTCGGCGGCTCCATCGACCGCCTGCTGCGCCTCGAGTATCCGGCCGACCGCCTCCGCATCGTCGTCGTCGACGACGCGTCGACCGACGACACCCCCGACGTCGTGCGCGAGCGCGTGCGACGGCACCCCGGGCGAGTCGTGCACCTGCGCCGCGAGCAGGGAGGCGAGGGCAAGGCGCACACGCTGAACCACGGCATCCGGCACGTGCTCGCCGACGGCTGGATGGAGGCGCTGCTCATCATGGACGCCGACGTCGTCTACGAGCCGACGTCGCTGCGCAAGATGGCGCGCCACCTCGCCGACGAGCGCGTGGGCGCCGTGACGGCGTACATCAAGGAGGGCAGCGCGAGGAAGAACTTCCTCGCACGGTTCATCGGCTTCGAGTACGTGCTGGCGCAGCTCGCGAGCCGCCGCTCGCAGAGCGTCCTGGGCGCCATGGCGTGCCTGGCCGGCGGCGCGCAGCTGCACTCGCGGCGCAACATCGAGGACCTGGGCGGCGCGATCGACACGTCCTCGCTCGCCGAGGACACCGTGACGACGTTCGAGACGCAGCTCGCGGGCCGCAGGGTCGTGCTCGAGCCGCACGCGATCGTGCTCGCGGAGGAGCCGCACCGCATCGACGGGCTCTGGAGGCAGCGGCTGCGCTGGGCGCGCGGCAACGTGCAGCTCACGCGCCGGTATCGCCACCTGTGGTTCCGGCCCGCGCGCGGGCACGGCCTCGGCTCGATCGCCTTCGGCCTGTTCTGGTTCTCCGTCTTCCTGCTGCCCGCGCTCATGATCGCCGCGTCCGTCGGGCTCATCGGCCTCTACCTCATCGACTCCACGCTCGCCTCGCTCGTCTTCCGGTCGCTCTGGATCGTCGTCGGCGCCTCCTACGTCTACGGGATGCTCTACGGTGCGCAGCTCGATCCGCAGACGGGCCGCACGAGCTGGCGCGAGATCATCCTGTTCCCCGGGGCGATCTCGCTCGTCGTGATGCTCTCGGCGTTCTTCCCCGGCATCCTCGGCGAGTGGCTGCCGGGCGTGCTCGGCGTCGCGCCGAGCCCCGCGCTCCTCATGGCGATCGACCTGGCGTCGTTCGCCTGGATCTCGCTGTGCATGCTCGCGGCGTGGGGCCTGCGCCTGCTCGACCGCACGCGCATCGGCAGCAGGCTCACGCCGTTCCTCACCTACGTCGTCGGGTTCGGGCCCATCCTGTGCGCCGTGACCTTCGCCGCCTACGTCGCCGAGGCGCGCGGCGCGGCGCGGACGTGGGACAAGACCGAGAAGACGGGCAGGGTGCTGGGATGACCGAGCAGGATCTCGCGGAGGCACGCGCAGAGCTCGAGGCCGACCGGCGGGCCGAGCGACGCCTCGTGCCGCAGGCGCTCGTCGCGCTCGCGCTCGTCGTGGTGCTGGTCGTGGTGCGCGAGTGGCTGCTGACATGACCGCCGCGCTCGCCGTGCTCGTCGTCGACGACGTCGCCGACCAGCGCGAGCTGCTGCGCACGCACCTCGAGCAGGCCGGCTGCACCGTCCGCACGTGCGGGGACCTCGACGCCGTCGACGCCGCGCTGCGCCGCGAGCGTATCGACGCGGCGATCGTCGATCTCCTCATGCCCGGCGACGACGGCTGGGCGGTCGCCGACCGCATCCGCGAGCGCTCGCCGTCCACGATCGTCGCCTTCGCCTCCGTGCTCGATGCCGCCGACCATCCCGAGGGCGAGCTCGCCCTGCCGAAGCCGTTCACGGGCGAGCAGGTGCGTGCGCTGCTCGCGCGCGTGCGGGAGCGGATGGCGGATGCGGGCGGTGCGCCATGATGCCGCTGCCCGGCCGTCGCGGTGCGATGCTCGACACGACCCGTCCAGGCGTGCGCCAGCTCGGCTCCGCCATCGGCATGGCCGTCGCCCTCGTCGCCCTCTGGCTCGCGCCCGGCACCACGTCGGATCCCGCCGAGGTGCTCGCCGCGACCATCGTCGTCGCCGTCGCGACCGTCGCGGCCTTCGCGTTGCCGTGGCATCGCTGGCACGAGCGCTGGGTGCTCGTGCTGCCGCTCGTCTCGCTCGCCGCGTTCGCGCTGCTGCGGCTCGGCACCGGAGGATCCCAGTCCGTCTTCAGCTCGCTGCTCATCCTGCCGATCGTGTGGATCGCCGCGGAGCGCGGGCGCTCGATGGTCGCGGTGTGCGCCGCCGCGGCAGCGCTGGCGATGGCGCTGCCCTTCGTCGTCGGCGCCGAGTCGGTGCGCGACGCGCAGGTCGTGCGCGTCCTCTTCGCGCCGTTCGTCTTCGCCCTCATGGCCGGCGTCGTCAACGAGCTCGCGCGCCGCGCGCGCCAGCAGGTTGCCGAGGCGAGCGCGATCGCCGACGAGCGCGCCGCGATGCTCGCCGAGGCCGAGCGAGGCGAGGCGCGAGCCGCGCGAGCCGTCGACGAGCTGCGCGAGGCGGAGGCGTTCACCCGCAGCGTCTGGCTCGCCGTGACGCACCAGGCCGTCGTCATCACGGACCTCGAGGGCCGGGTCGTCGAGTGGAACCCCGGCGCCGAGCGCCTGCTGGGCGTCTCGCGGGACGAGGCCCGCGGACGGCTCGCCGTCGAGTTCCTGCGTCCCGGGCACGCGGGATGGGCGGGCGACCTGCGCTTCGAGGAGCTCGTGGGGCTCGCCGAGGAGGGCACGGTCGCCGACGGGCTGCGGCTGCGCGCAGCGGACGGTCGCACGGTGCCGGTCGACGTGACCTACTCCCGCCGGCTCGATCGCGACGGCGTGGCCCGCGGCTACATCCTCGTCGCCCACGACATGACCCAGGCCCACGACGCCGCTCGGCTGAAGGACGAGTTCGTCGGCACGGTCTCGCACGAGCTGCGCACGCCGCTCAGCTCGGTCCTCGGATACCTCGAGCTGCTGCGCGACGACGAGGCCGGGCTGAGCGACACCCAGCGGCACTACGTCGCGGTCGCCGAGCGCAACGCCAATCGGCTCCTCGGCCTCGTCGGCGACCTGCTGTTCGTCGCCCAGGTCGACGCGGGACGGTTCCCGATGCAGCCGACGCGCGTCGACCTCACGTCGATCGTGCGCGCGTCGGCGGAGTCGGCGCTGCCCCAGTCCTCCGCTCGCGACGTCGCGATCGTCGTCGACGTGCACGCGTCGCACGCGTGCGTCCACGGCGACGCGACGCGGCTCGCGCAGGCCGTCGACAACCTCGTGTCGAACGCCGTGAAGTTCACGCCGAAGGGCGGCACGGTGACGCTCGACCTCAGGCGCGACGGCGACGACGCGCTGCTCGCGGTCGTCGACACGGGGATGGGCATCCCTGCCGACGAGATGCAGCGGCTCTTCACGCGCTTCTTCCGCTCGACCACGGCGACGCGGCAGGCGGTCAAGGGCGTCGGCCTCGGCCTCACCATCACGCGAGCGATCGTCGAGGCGCACGGAGGCCGTCTCTCGGCGCACAGCGAGGAGGGGGTCGGCACGACCTTCGAGATGCGGCTGCCCACGCTCGACGACGAGGACCGTCCGGGGGACAAGACGAGCTGAGAGCGGTGCTATCGGCTGCCGGTCCGTCCCCCGTGGCCCTAGCATCCGGATTCATGACGAATGCTCCGTTCTTGACGATGATCGTCGGTTCGGATGCGGATGCTCGACGCCGGCTCGCGGCGCCCCTCGCCCACGATCCGTCCCTGCGCGTGCTCGAGGTCGACGACGTCGACGCGCTCGTCGCGCTCGCCGCCGCCAACGCTCCGCACGTCGTCCTCGGAGACGCCTCGCTCGTCGCCGACCGCGAGGTCGTGCGCGCCGTGCGACGCGTCGCGGCCCACGTGGGCATCGTCGTGCAGACGCACGACGCGATGCTCGAGGACGCGGTGCTCGCGCTGCGCGCGCGCGTCGACGAGTTCTTCCCGACGTCGCTGGAGCCGACGCGCCTCGCCGAGGTCGTGCTCGGGCTCGCCGAGCACGCGCAGCGGCGTCGCGACCTCGCCGCGCCGTCCGCGCTCGAGACGCCGCGCGAGGTGTCGGCACCGGCAGCCGGGGCCGACGCCGACGCCTAGACTCGAGGGCATGACGACCGTCGCCGACGTGCAGTCCGCCGTCGAGCGGCTCTGGCCCCGATCCGGCGCCGAGGACTGGGATGCCGTCGGCCTCGTCGCGGGCGATCCCGCCGACGAGGTGCGCCGGATCCTGCTCGCGGTCGACGCCGTGCTCGACACGGCCGCCGAGGCCGTCGCGACGGGCGCCGACCTGCTGCTCGTGCATCACCCGCTCCTCCTGCGCGGCGTCACGAGCGTCGCCGCCGACACCGGCAAGGGGCGCATCGTCACCGACCTCGTGCGCGCGCGCTGCGCGCTGCTCGCCGCGCACACGAACGCCGACGTCGTGGAGCGCGGCACGTCGGGCGAGCTCGCCCGCATCCTCGGGCTCGTCGACCAGCAGCCGATCGTCGCGAGCGCCCCGGGCGGCGACACGGGACTCGGGCGCGTCGGCATGCTGTCAGAGCCGACGACGCTCGGCCGGCTCGCGGAGGCGCTCGCACGCGCCCTCCCGTCGACCGCGAGCGGCATCCGCGTCGCGGGTGCGTTCGACCGGCCCGTCCAGCGCGTGGCGCTGTGCGGCGGCGCGGGCGACTCGCTCCTGGCGGAGCCCGCGGTCGTCGGCGCCGACGTGTACGTCACGAGCGACCTGCGGCACCATCCGGCATCCGATGCGCGCGAGCGCCACGCGCTCGGCATGGGGCCGGCCCTCGTCGACGTGTCGCACTGGGCGAGCGAATGGCTCTGGCTCGACGCCGCAGCAGAGCAGCTGCGCGCCGAGCTGCCGGGCGTCGAGGTCGCGGTGAGCGACCTCCGCACGGATCCGTGGGACTTCCAGGTGCCGCAGTGAGCACCACGACCGCATCACGCACCGCGACGACCCGTCGCGCGAAGGAGGACGCATGGCTCTGACTGCGAGCCCCGAGGATCAGCGACGGCTGCTCGACCTGCAGGACGTCGACACGCGCATCCGCCAGTTCGAGCACAAGGAGCGCACGCTGCAGTCGGACCCGGAGATCGCGGCGGCCGACGACGCGCTCGTCGGCCTCGACCGCACGGTGCTCGAGCGCCTCGGCGCCGTCGATGACCTCCAAGCCGAGGTCCGGCGCATCGAGGCCGACGTCGCCGTCGTCGAGGCGCGCGCGGCACGCAACCGCGAGCGGCTCCAGCAGACGTCCGACGCCAAGACGGCGACGGCGATGGAGCACGAGATCGCGACGCTCGACGCCCGCCGCAGCGACCTGGAGGACATCGAGCTCGAGGTCATGGAGCGGCTCGAGACGGCCGAGGCGGAGCTGCAGGCCGCTCGCGACGCGGCGCAGGCGGAGCGCGAGCGCCGCGAGCGCCTCGCCGCCGCCCGCGACCAGGGCCTCGCCGGCGTGCGCGTCGAGCTCGAGGCGGCCCGCAGCGACCGCGCGGCCGTCGAGGCCACGATCCCCGCCGACCTCCTCGCGCTCTACGAGCGGCAGCGCGCCCGCTACGGCCTCGGCGCGAGCCACCTCGAGCGCGGCATGTCGACGGCGAGCGGCGTGCAGCTGACGTCGGCCGAGCTCGCCGACGTGCGCCGTGCCGCGCCGGATGCCGTGCTGCTGTGCCCGTCGTCGTCGGCGATCCTCGTGCGCACCGAGGAGTCCGGCCTGTGACGAACGGCACCGCGACGCGCACGCTCGTCGTCGAGGCGGATGGGGGATCGCGCGGCAACCCGGGTCGCGCGGGCTCCGGCGCCGTCGTCATCGATCCGGCCACCGGCGAGCTGCTCGCGGAGGTCGGCACGTTCGTCGGCATCGCGACGAACAACCTCGCCGAGTATCGCGGCATGATCGAGGGCTGCCGCACGGCCCTCGCGATCGACCCGGACGCCGCCCTCGAGGTGCGCATGGACTCGAAGCTCGTCGTCGAGCAGATGTCGGGCCGCTGGAAGATCAAGCACCCCTCGATGGCCGAGCTCGCCCAGGAGGCCAGGCAGCTGCTGAGCGGCGTGCCGGTGCGGTTCACGTGGGTGCCGCGCGCCGAGAACGCGCGCGCGGACCGCATCGCCAACGAGGCCATGGACGCTGGTGCTTCGTTCGAGCGCCGCCACTGAGCCGGCCCCGCACCGGCCCGGTCGCTTCCCTCCGGGAGGGGTCGACTGCGTGCGCTGACGGGTCACCGGATGCCGCGACACGCCGCTCCGAGCGGCAGGGAGTGACCCCTCCCCGGCGCGGACGAGCCCACCGCATCCCCTATCCTCGTGAGCGGGACTGGTCGGCCAGGCGGCCGCGTCACCTTCGGGTGCCGAGGAACGTCCGGGCTCCGCAGAGCAAGGTGGTGGATAACGTCCACCCGGGGTGACCCGCGAGCAAGCGCAACAGAGAGCAGGTCCGCCGACCTCGGTCGGTCAGGAGTGAAACGGTGGTGCAAGAGACCACCAGCGTCGTGTGCGAGCACGGCGGCTAGGCAAGCCTCACCTGGAGCAAGACCAGACAGAAGGCCATGGGGCTGCTCGTCCCGCCTTCGGGTAGGTCGCTGGAGGCGTACGGCAACGTCCGCCCGAGAGAGATGGCCGTCCACGACAGAACCCGGCGTATCGGCCGGCCAGTCCCACCATCGCGCAGAGCGCTCGCGTACCGTGTCGCCATGACCGAGGAGACGCGCGACGACGATCTGCGATGGTTCCGCGGCGAGCGCGCCATCGAGCCGAGCGGTGCGGCGGCGCGGCGGCCGGGCATGCCGCCCGGCGACATGCCGCGCGGCGTCCGAGCCGTCGTGGTGCAGGGCGCCGTCGCCGGCGCCGCGCAGATCCTCGTCGGCACGGCCGGCGGCTGGCTGCTCGCCCGGGAGGTCGACGTCGTCCTCGGCATCGTCGTCGGCGCGATCGTGCTGATCGCCGGCGTGGCCTCGCTCGTCGGCGTGACGGCGCTCGCGCGCGGATCCGCGATCGCGTTCCGCATCTACGGCGGCCCGCTCGATCGCGACGTGCTCATGATCGGGCTGCAGGGATGGGCCCGGCAGCGGCTGCGCACGCCGGAGTCCCGTCGCTGGTTCCGTGCGCACGCCGACGCTCGCGCACGCATGAGGGGCGGGACGCCGCAGCGCCCCGCCCCCTGACCTGCTCGTGCGTCAGACGGTCGCGAGCTCGCGCTCCTCGACGGCCGCGGGCACGGGGGTGCGTCGCACGAAGCGCTTCAGCACGATGACGAGCCCTGCCGTGACGACGACCCCGACGGCGATGGCCACGAGGAACATCGGCCACGTGCCGTCCATGGCGAACATCACGAACACGCCGCCGTGCGGTGCCTGGCTCACGACGCCCGACGCCATCGCGATCGCGCCCGTCGTCGCGGCGCCGACGATCGAGGCGCCGATGACGCGCAGCGGGTCGGCGGCCGCGAAGGGGATGGCGCCCTCCGAGATGAACGAGGCGCCCAGCAGCCACGCCGCCTTGCCGTTCTCGCGCTCGGCGGCCGAGAAGAGGCGACGGTCGAGCACGGTGGCGAGGGCCATCGCGAGCGGCGGCACCATGCCGGCGGCCATCACGGCCGCCATGATCATCCACGGTCCGGGATTCTCGGGCGAGCCGTTCGCGAGGTTCGCCACGGCGAACGAGTACGCGACCTTGTTGATGGGTCCGCCGAGGTCGATCGCCATCATCGCGCCCAGGATGATGCCGAGCAGCACGACGCCGGTGCCCGAGAGCGAGTTCAGGAAGTCGCCGAGGCCGGTCGAGAGCGCCGCGATGGGACCGCCGAGCACGAGGACCATGAGGCCGGACGCGACGATGGAGGCGAGCAGCGGGATGAGCACGACGGGCATGAGGCCCGCGAGCCAGCGCGGCACGCTCCACGTGCCCATCCACCGGGCGACGACGCCGGCGAGGAGACCGCCGACGATGCCGCCGAGGAAGCCGGCGCCCATGAAGCCCGCGATCGAGCCCGCCACGAAGCCCGGCGCGATGCCCGGTCGATCGGCGAGGCCGTAGGCGATGTAGCCGGCGAGCGCAGGCACGAGGAACGCCATGGAGGCGCCGCCGATCGTGAACGCCACGCAGCCGAGGTAGTACAGCAGGCCCTCCGAGGGGAGGTTCCACAGCTGGTACGTCAGCGCGGTGTGCTGCGCGACGTTCTGGCCGGCGACGTCGCTCGCGAACGCGATCTCGTAGCCGCCCATGAGGAAGCCGAGCGCGAGCAGCAGGCCGCCGCCCGCGACGAACGGGATCATGTAGCTGACGCCCGTGAGGAGCACGCGCTTCAGCAGCGCGCCGAGCGACTCGTTCGCCGCCGGTGCCGCGGCTGCAGCAGCGGCCCCGCCGGCCACGCGCGGCGCGGCCGGGTCGTCCGCGGCCGCGAGCGCGCGGGTCACGAGCGCATCCGCCTCGTCGATGCCGCGCTTCACGGGCACCTGCACGACGGGCTTGCCTGCGAAGCGGCCCTTGTCGCGCACGTCGACGTCGACGGCGAAGATCACGGCGTCGGCGGCCGCGATGATCGCGGGGTCGAGCGGCTTCGAGCCCGCCGATCCCTGCGTCTCGACCGTCACGCGCACGCCGGCGCGCTCGCCGGCGGCCTTCAGCGCGTCGGCGGCCATGTACGTGTGGGCGATGCCCGTGGGGCACGCGGTGACGGCGACGAGCGAGCGTCCGCCCACGTCGACGGGCGCATCCGCCTCGTCGCGGTCGGCGACGGCGGCGTCGACGAGCGCGACGACCTCCTCGGGCGTCGCCGCCGTCCGGAGCGCCGCGGTGAACTCGTCGTCGACGAGGGACCCGGCGAGCCGCGACAGCACCTGCAGGTGCGTGTCGGCGGCGCCCTCCGGCGCGAGGATCATGAAGAGCACGTCTGCCGGCCCGTCGGGGGCGCCGAAGTCGACCGCGGGCGCGAGGCGCGCGAAGAAGAGGCCGGGCTCGGTCACGGCGGGGGTCTTGGCGTGCGGGATGGCGATGCCGCCGCCCATGCCGGTCGGCGCGAGCGCCTCGCGGGCGAGGACGTCGGCCGCGAGTGCGTCGGCGTCGCCGGCGCGACCGGCCGCGGCGACGAGGCCGGCGATCGTCGTGATGACCTCGTCCTTCGCGGCGCCGAGCGGGCGGTCCAACGAGACGAGCTGCGGGGTGATGACGGGCAACGCTGCTCCTAGCGGGTGGTGGCCTGGTGGCCGATGGGGTGGACGTCGACGCGGGTCGCGTCGGCCTGGCCGAGGGTCGGGATGCCGGTGCCCGGCAGTGCTGCCGCGGCGGATCCGTGGGCGACGGCCTGTGCGAGCCGAGCCGCATGGTCACGGCCGCGCTGCTCGGCGTGCAGGTAGCCCGCGAGCGTCGCGTCGCCGGCTCCGACGGTCGAGCGGACGACCGTCGGCGGGGGAGCGGCGCGCCAGCCGCCGTCCGCGGTGACGAGCGCGGCGCCGTGGGCGCCGAGCGTCAGGAGCACGGTGGGCACACGCCGCGCGAGCTCGCGTGCCGCGGCGATCGCCGCCTCCGGCTCGTCGAGCGCGTGCTGGTCGAGGCCGAGGAGTTCGGCGAGCTCGGCCTCGTTGGGCTTCACGAGGTCGACGCCGGCGTCGATCGCGGCGGCGAGCGCCGCACCCGAGGTGTCGACGGCGATGCGCGCGCCGTCCGACTGGCGCACGGCGGCCACGATCGCCGTGACGACGTCGGCGTCGGTGTCGGGCGGCAGGCTGCCGGCGAGCACGACCCACGCGGCGGTGCTGGCGAGCTCGTCGACCGCATCCAGCAGCGCCTCGCGCACGCGGCCGTCGACGGCGCCGCCGGACTCGTTGACCTTCGTCGTCGTGCCGTCGGGGTCCACGATCGTGAGGTTCTGCCGCACGGGCGCGTCGACGTGCACGGCGTGCGTCGGCACGTCGAGCCCGTCGAGCGCGGCCACGAGCCGGTCGTGCTGGTCGGCGACGACGATGGCGGTCGAAGCGGTGCCCGCCGCGAGGAGCGTGCGGGTGACGTTGACGCCCTTGCCGGCGGGCTCCTCGGTGGCGCGTCCCCGGGCGCGTGCGACGCCACCGACCTCGAGGGCGGCACCGAGCTCGACCGTGCGATCGATCGACGGGTGGAGGGTGATGGTGAGGATCATGCGACGTGCACCTCCGCGCCGGCGGCGCCGAGGGCGTTGGCGAGCGAGGGGTCGGGCTGCGCGTCGGTGACGACGACGTCGAGGTCGCCGAGCACGGCGAAGCGGCACAGCGTCGAGGCGCCGACCTTCGAGCCGTCGGCGAGGCACGCGACGCGACGGCCGGCGGCGACGATCGCGGCCTTCACGGCCGCCTCCTCGGGGTCGGGGGTCGTCAGCCCGTCGGCGTCGAGGCCGTTCGTGCCGAGCACGACGACGTCGGGGGTCATCGCCTGGATGGCGAGCAGGGTCTGGGCGCCGACGGCGGCGCCGGTGAGCTGCCGCAGGCGTCCGCCGATGACGTGCACCTCGATGGCGGGATGCCGCGACAGGATGGCGGCGACGGCGGGGGCGTGCGTCGCGACGACGAGGCGCGCCCCGACGTGCTGCGGCCAGCGCTGCACGAGCGCCTCGGCGAACGCGGCGGTCGTGGTGCCGGCGTCGACGAGCACGCTCGTCGCGCCGAGCGCGACGAGTCGCGTGGCCGCGAGGTCGGCGATCCGGCGCTTGCCGGACGCGTTCCGCGCGACGCGGTCGTCGACCGCCGACTCCACGAGGCTCACGCGCTCCGCGCTCACCGCGCCGCCGTGCACCCGCCGGGCGATGCCGGCCTCCTCGAGCGCGTCGAGGTCGCGGCGCACCGTCTCCTGCGTGATGGCGAGCTCGGCGGCGAGCTCGGTGACGAGCACGCGGCCCTCCGCGCGGATGCGCTGGGCGATGGCGTCGCGGCGCTGCACTGCCAGCATCGAGCCTCCTCGGTCGTGGGCACGACGATAGCAGGTGAACGCAGCAAAGCAAAGACAAACGCAGATTCTGCGTCTCGATGCGATCGAGGCGCGAGCGCGACAGGATGGCGGCAGGCATCCATCCGCGACGAGGAGCACGCGTGACGACGTACCGCAACGGCGAGATCTCCCACTGGGCGCACGTGACGCCGCGGCCGGCGCTGCGCACCGCCGCGGCGCTGGCGGGCGACGTCGACCTCCTCATCGTCGGCGCAGGGCTCACGGGGCTCTGGCTGGCCTACCACGCGCTCGTCGACGACCCCTCGACGCGCGTGCTCGTCGTCGAGGCCGAGCGGGTCGGCTACGGCGGCTCCGGACGCAACGGCGGCTGGCTGTCGCCGCTCGTCCCCGGCAACCGCGCGGTCTACGAGCGCTCGCGCGGCGTCGACGCCGTCCGCGCGTTCCAGCGCGCCATGCTCGGCGCCATCGACGACACGCTTGCGATCGTCGCGCGCGAGGGCATCGAGGCGGGCGCGGTGCGCGGCGGGCAGCTGCGCGTCGCCACGGGCCCGGCGGGGCTCGCGCGCCTGCGGGCCGAGCGCCTCGCCCACCTGCGATACGGTCTCGAGCCCGACGAGGCGGTGCTGCTCGGCGCCGGCGAGACGCGAGCCCGGATCGCCGTGGAGGGAGCGCTCGGCGGCCTCCTCCTGCCGGCGACGGCGCGCGTGCAGCCCGCCGCGCTCGTCGCGGGGCTCGCCGCAGCCGTCGAGGCGCGCGGCGGCACGATCGTGGAAGGGGTTCGCGCCGAGTCGCTCGAGCCCCGGCTGGTGCGCACGAGCCACGGCCCCGTCCGCACGCGCCATGCCATCGCGTGCACCGAGGCGTACTCCGGCCCGCTCGTCGGCGAGCGCGCCCTCATCCCCGTGCGCTCGTCGATGATCGTCACGACGCCGATCGCCGATGAGGACTGGGCGCGGATCGGCTGGGAGGGTCGGGAGTGCCTCGGCGACGCGGCGCACGCCTTCGTCTACGCCCAGCGCACCGACGACGGTCGCATCGCGATCGGCGGTCGCGGCTCGCCCTACGCGTACGACTCCGGGCTGCCGGGCGACGGCGCGATGCCCGTCTCGGTCATCCGCACGCTGCACGGTCGACTTCGCGCGATGCTGCCCGGCGTCCGCATGCCCGTCGCCCACGCCTGGCGCGGCGTCATCGGCGTCACGCGCGACTGGTGCGCGCGCGTGCACGTCGACGACGCCACCGGCATCGGTCACGCGTACGGCTACGCCGGTCACGGCGTGACGGCGACGAACCTCGCGGCGCAGACGCTGCTCGATCGCATCCGTGGCCGTTCCACTCCCCGCACGGCGCTGCCGTGGAACGACCACGACAGCGGCACGTGGGAGCCGGAGCCGCTCCGCTTCGTCGGCGTGCACGCGATGTACCGCATGCTCGGCGCCGCCGACGCGTGGGAGGAGCGCACCGGCATGCCGGAGACGGCGCTGCTCGCGCGGGTCGGCGGCCGGATCGCCGGCCTCGTCGAGTAGCGCCGGCTCGTCGTCGACGCCGTCGAGCCGCTACAGGCCGACCGCGAGTGCCGCGGCGCCCATGATGCCCGCGTTGTTGCGCAGCGTCGCCGGCACGATGGGCGTCTTCAGGTCGAGCAGCGGCAGGAACTTGTCCGACGACTTCGACACCCCGCCGCCGACGACGAACAGGTCGGGGGAGAAGATGAACTCGAGGTGCGCGTAGTAGCGCTGCAGCCGCGTCGCCCACTCCTCGTACGACAGCCCCTCGCTCTCGCGTGCGCGGTTCGACGCGCGCGACTCCGCGTCGTGGCCGTCGAGCTCGAGGTGGCCGAGCTCGGCGTTCGGCACGAGCACGCCCTTGTAGATGAGGGCGCCGCCGATGCCGGTGCCGAGCGTGGTGAGGATGACGAGTCCGTCGACGTCCTTCGCCGCACCCCAGTGGTCCTCGGCGATGCCGGCGGCGTCCGCGTCGTTGACGAAGTGGATGGGTCGACCCAGGTGCTGCTCGAAGAACGCCTCAGCCTCGAAGTCGATCCAGCGCTTGGAGACGTTCGCGGCGCTGAGCGTGCGACCGTGGCGCACGATAGCAGGGAAGGTGACGCCGACCGGCGTGGTCCGCTCGTCGTCGAGGCGGCCCACGAGCTCCACGACGACCTGGGCGATCGCCTCGGGCTCGCCGCCGTCGGGCGTCGGCAGCTTGATGCGGTCGCTCAGCAGCTCGCCCGAGCGCACGTCGACCAGCGCCGCCTTGATGCCGGTGCCGCCGATGTCGACGCCGATGGCCTGCTTCGGCGCCTTCGACTTCTTGTCCTTGCTCATGCGCTGGTCCTGCTCGTTCCTACGTCGTCGTGGTGGGGAGGGTGAGGATGTCGGCGCCGTCGTCGGTGACGGCGATCGTGTGCTCGAACTGGGCCGTGATGCTGCGGTCGCGCGTCACGGCCGTCCAGCCGTCCGCCCACGTCTCGTGGGCTGCGCCGCCGAGTGTGAGCATGGGCTCGATCGTGAACACCATGCCCGGCACGATCTCGGTGGCGTACTCGTCGGAGTCGTGGTGCGGGATGACGAGGCCGGAGTGGAACGAGGTGCCGACGCCGTGCCCCGTGAAGTCGCGCACGACGCCGTAGCCGAAGCGCGCCGCGTAGGACTCGATCGAGCGGCCGATGACGTTGACGCGCCGCCCTGGGCGCACGACGGCGATCGCGCGGCGCAGTGCCTCCTCGGTGCGATCGACGAGCGCGTCGACCTCGGGGGCGACGGCGCCGACGCGGAAGGTGCGGTTCGTGTCGCCGTGGACGCCGTCGAGGTACGCGGTGACGTCGACGTTGACGATGTCGCCCTCCTCGAGCACGGTGTCGTCGGGGATGCCGTGGCAGACGACCTCGTTGACGCTCGTGCACGACGAGCGCGGGTAGCCGCGGTAGCCGAGCGTCGAGGGATACGCGCCGTGATCGACGAGGTGGGCGTGCGCGATGCGGTCGAGGGCGTCGGTCGTGACGCCCGGCTCGACCGCGCGAGCGACCGCGTCGAGGGCGCCGGCGGCGACGCGACCCGCGGTTCGGATGCGCTCGATCGTCTTCGCGTCGTAGACGTCGCCGCCCACGTGCGCCGCAGGCGCGGGACGCCCCACGTACTCGGGCCGCGGGATGCTCGCGGGCACGACGGGAGCGGGCCCGACGACGCCGGGCACCAGGTGACCGGTCGCGTCCTTGGGCATAGGCTCCAGCATACGAAAGAGGGGACGATCATGGCCGAGTACTGGTACAACCTCGAGACCGGCGCCGTCGAGGAGGGCATGGTCTCGCCCAGCGTCGATCGGGCCGGTCCCTTCGCCACGGCCGAGGAGGCTGCGCGCGCGCCCGAGATCATCGAGGAGCGCTCGCGCCGATGGGCCGCGGAGGACGCCGCGGAGGACTGATCCGCAGGCGGGGCGCACCCTTCGGGGGCGCTCGCGGCGCTCGCTCCTCGGGACGCTGCGGAGGGACCACCGCGGCCCGGCCCTCTGATCGACTCGCGCCCGCCTCCCGAACCGCTTCTCGAGGCGCGCCCTTCGAGACGCTCGCTGCGCTCGCTCCTCAGGACCCGCGCAGCGAGCCGCGAAGGGAGCCCCAGACGCACCGGCTCGACGCGACCAGGCGCATGGCTGGGCGGGAGCGGCGGTCGCGTGGTCTCGTGACGCGTGCTCGCTCTCGCTCGCGCGCTCCTCGACCAGCGGCGGGTGGGCGGCATCCCCATCGTGGGTGGCTCCCCGCCAGCTGGTCGAGGAGGCCGCAGCCGAAGGCTGCAGCCGTCACGAGACCACGCGACGAGCCCGCGCGACGCGACCACGCGCATGGCTGCGTGGGAGCGGCGGTCGCGTGGTCTCGTGACGCGTGCTCGCTCTCGCTCGCGCGCTCCTCGACCAGCTGCGGGCGGGCGGCATCCCCATCGCGGGCGGTTCCCCCACCAGCCGGTCGAGGAGGCCCCGAGCCTTTGGGCGAGGAGCCGTCACGAGACCACGCGACGAGCCCGCCCGACGCGACCGCCCGCATGGCTGCGCAGGAGCGTCCCCACCCGCTCCTTGAGGTGCGAGCGCAGCGAGCCTCGAAAGGAGCACGCGACGCTCCCGACCCAGCCATCCGACTCATCCGAGCACGCCCTTCCTGAACCGCCCCTTGAGGTGCGAGCGCAGCGAGCCTCGAAAGGAGCACCGCACCCTCCCACTCCGGCCACCCGCCTGACCGTGCCGTCTCTCCCACCCGCTCCTTGAGGTGCGAGCGCAGCGAGCCTCGAAAGGAGCACCGGACCCTCCCGCTCCGGCCACCCGCCTGACCCGTGCCGTCTCTCCCAACCGCTCCTTGAGGTGCGAGCGCAGCGAGCCTCGAAAGGAGCACCGGACCCTCCCGACCCGGCCATCCACGCGCGGACTCCGTGTCGGTGGTCGCTGGCAGAGTCGGGTCATGGCGCAGGAGATCGACGGCACGGCACAGGGTCCCGACCCTGCCGCGCTGGCCGCGATCGAGGCCAACGCGCTCTCCCAGCTCGCCGCGCTCCGCTCCGGCAGGCAGGCGCTCGAGGCCTACGAGCTGCGCCTGCTCGCCTCCCTCGGCCATCTCGCGCTCGAGCGTGCCGGTAGTGGGTCGAGCGAGCGGTCGACGATGGAGCTGCGAGCGATCGCCGCCGAGATCGGCGTGCACGCACGCGTGTCGGATCGCGCGATCGAGCGGCAGATCGGCGACGCGATGCACCTGGTCGACACATGGCCGCTCGTGCTCGACGCGTTCGCCGACGGCCGCATCGGCCACGGGCACGTGCGCGCGATCACCGAGGCCGGCTCCGTCCTCGCCTCCACCGACGTCACCGCCGAGCAGCGGACCGCGTACGAGACCGCCATGGTCGCCCTCGCCGAGACGACGACGCCGGCCCGCGTCGCGAAGGCTGCACGGAAGGCAGCGGACGCGCAGCTGGTGGAGCCGCTCGTCGACCGCCACCGCGCCGCCCGCGACGACCGACGCGTGACCATCGAACCCGCCGACGACGGGATGGCGTGGATCGGCGCCTACGTCCCCGCCGTCCTCGCGCACGGCATCGACCACCGCCTCCGCGTCGGCGCCCGCGCCAAGCCCAAGGACGACCCGCGCACCATCGACCAATGGCGCGCCGACGCATTCTGCGAGCTCCTCCTCACCGGTAGCGGAGCGCCGGATGGCGCCACCCAGAGCGTCGGCGCCGACGATGCGACCGAGCACGCGAGGCTGCTCTCGACGATCCGCCCGGTCGTGCAGGTCACGATCCCCGTCACCACCCTCACCGGACACGACGACGCACCCGGCACGCTCGACGGCGCCCAGCCCATCGATGCCGAGACCGCCCGCATCCTCGCCGGCGTCGCAGCGACCTGGGAGCGGCTGCTCACCGACCCGATCCGCGGCACCGTCGTCGAGGTCGACACCTATCAGCCGACCGCAGCGCAGCGTCGGCTCCTCATCGCCCGCGACCAGCACTGCCGGTTCCCCGGCTGCGCATCCCACGCCCGCACCGCAGACCTCGACCACACCATCGCCTGGGACCACGGCGGCACCACGAGCATCGGCAACCTCGCCCACCTCTGCCGACGCCACCACACCCTCAAGCACGCCACCGCCTGGACCGTCCACCAACCCCGACCCGGCGAACTGCACTGGCGATCACCGCGCGGACAGACCTACCTCGACCGACCACCACCGACCGGACCCACCTTCACCGACGCCACGGTGGAGGGACGCGCCTCCGCGCGCACGCGCGACCCGCCCACGTCGTCGCTTCCGTTCTGACCCGCGTGCCGGCTCCGCGTCCTCGTGCGTCGCTCAGCCGGCGTCCACGATGCGCCGCAGCGTCCGCAGGTTGCGGGTCGTCGTGGCGTCCTTGCCGACGCGGGCGAGCGCGACGCCGATGGGGGAGTCGATCGTGTGCCCCTTCGGGTTCGACCAGTGCAGCACGCCGCCCGCGACCGCGACATCCTCGTCAGTCTCGGTCTCGGCGATGCGCTCGAGGACGCCGTCCTCGAGCGGGAAGACCACGTACGGCGTATGCGCGTCGTCCTCGGCGAACGGGTACGCGTCGACGATCGTCCGCAGTGCGGCGAGCGTCAGGCCGTGCACGCGGATCCGTCGGCCGTAGCGCTCCTCGAGCGCCGCCTCGGCCGTCCGGACGCCCGCCGCGACCGAGCGCGCGTCGACGATGGCGTTGCCGCTCGCGAGCACGGTCCGCACCTCGCCGAGCCCCGCGTCGCCGAGCAAGGCGCGCAGGTCCGCCGAGCGCACGGTCACGCCGCCGACGTTCACGCCGCGCAGCAGCAGCACGATGCGGGCCACGGGACTACTCGTACTCGTGCTCGGCCGACGGGTACGCGCCCGACTCGACGTCGGCCTTGAAGGCCTGCGCGGCCTCCGTGAGGGTCTGCGCGAGCTGCGCGTACTGCTTCACGAAGCGCGGCGTGCGCCCCGTCGTGAGCCCGGCCCAGTCGGTCCACACGAGCAGCTGCCCGTCGCAGTGCGGACCGGCGCCGACCGACAGCGTCGGGATCGACAGCGCCTCCGTGACGGCGGCCGCGGCATCCGAGGGCACCATCTCGAGCACCACGGCGAAGGCGCCGGCCTCCTCGACGGCGCGCGCGTCGCGCAGCAGCTGCTCTGCGCCCTCGTCGCCACGACCCTGGATCACGTGCCCGCCGAGGCCGTGCTCCGACTGCGGCGTGAAGCCGACGTGTCCCATGACGGGGATGCCGGCCTCGACGATGCGGCGGATCTTGTCGGCCGAGCGCTCGCCGCCCTCGAGCTTGACGGCGTGCGCGCCCGTCTCCTTCATGAAGCGGATCGCGGTGTGCAGCGCCTCCGACGCGTCGACCTCGTACGAGCCGAAGGGCATGTCGGCGACGACGAGCGCACGCTGGCACGAGCGCGCGACGGCGCGCGTGAGCGGGATGAGCTCGTCGACCGTCACGGGCAGCGTCGTGTCGTAGCCGAGCACGGTGTTGCCGGCGGAGTCGCCGACGAGCAGGAAGTCGATGCCCGCGCGATCGAAGATCTGCGCCGTGAGGGTGTCGTAGCTCGTGAGGCCCGTGATCTTGACGCCGTCGGCCTTCGCCTGGCGGAAGTGCCGCGTGCGGACCCGCTTGCGACCGGCGGCGGGGCTGGGCTGCGGGGCGCCCCCGTAGGGGCTCGACTCCTCTGGCATGCCGACGAGCCTACGCCGCGCATCCTCGCTGCCGGCTGCGCGGCGTCGTCTGCTTGGATCGACCCATGGATGCGTTCACGAGCGCCTACGCCCACGGATTCGCGCGCGTCGCCGCGTGCACGCTCCCGGTCGCGCTAGCGCAGCCCGCGACGAACGCCGAGCGCATCGCCGAGCGCGTCCGCGCGCTCGACGCCGAGGGCGTCGCCGTCGCCGTCTTCCCCGAGCTGTCGCTCTCGGGCTACGCGCTCGACGACCTGCACCTGCAGGACGTGCTCCTCGACGCCGTCGACCGCGCCGTCGTCGACCTCGCCGAGGCCACCGCCGACTGCACGCCGATCGTCGCCGTGGGTGCGCCGCTGCGCATCGGCTCGCGCGTGTTCAACTGCGCCGTCCTGCTGCATCGGGGCGTCGTGCTCGGCGTCGTCCCGAAGATGTCGCTGCCGAACTACCGCGAGTTCTACGAGCTGCGCTGGTTCGCGGAGGGCTCCCGCGCTCCGGCCGTCATCCAGCGGCCGCACTGGCCGGGCGCCGACGACGACGGCGAGCTGCCCTGCGGACCCGACCTCGTCGTCGTCGCCGACGACGTGCCAGGCCTCGCGGTGCACGCCGAGATCTGCGAGGACATGTGGGTGCCGGTGCCGCCGTCGTCGCTCGCCGCCCTCGCGGGCGCGACCGTGCTGCTCAACCTCTCCGCGTCGCCCATCACCGTCGGCCGCGCCGAGGACCGGCACCTCCTGGCCCGCTCCGCCTCGGCGCGCGCGAACGCCGTCTACGCGTACGCGGCGGCGAGCGAGGGGGAGTCGTCGACCGACCTGTCGTGGGACGGGATGACGATGGTCTACGAGATGGGCGACCTGCTGGGCGAGTCCGAGCGCTTCCCGTCCGGCCCCGCCGAGACCATCGTCGACGTCGACCTCGACCGGCTGCGGCAGGAGCGGATGCGGCAGGGCTCGTTCGACCAGAACGGCGCGATGATCGGCGTGCCCGGCGTGCGCGAGATCCACGTCGAGCTCGAGCCGACGAGCGCCGACATCGGCCTGCGGCGCGCCGTGGATCGCTTCCCGTTCGTGCCCGACGACCCGGCGCGCCTCGCCCTCGACTGCTACGAGGCCTACAACATCCAGGTCTCCGGGCTCGAGCAGCGCCTGCGCGCGCTGACGACCGACGCGTTCGCACCGCGCATCGTCATCGGCGTCTCCGGCGGCCTCGACTCGACGCACGCGCTCATCGTCGCCGCGAAGGCGCTCGAGCGGCTGGAGAGGCCCGTGACGGACATCCTCGCGTTCACGATGCCGGGCTTCGCGACGAGCGCGGGCACGCGCACGAACGCCATCGCGCTCATGGAGGCGCTCGGCGTCACGTGGGAGGAGCTCGACATCCGTCCCGTCGCGACGAGCCTGCTGCAGGCCATCGGGCACCCGGCCGGCGACGGCGAGCCCGTGTACGACGTGACGTTCGAGAACGTGCAGGCGGGGCTGCGCACCGACCTGCTGTTCCGCATCGCCAACCAGCGCGGCGGCATCGTGCTCGGCACGGGCGACCTGTCCGAGCTCGCGCTCGGCTGGTGCACGTACGGCGTCGGCGACCACATGTCCCACTACGGCGTGAACGGCGGCATCCCGAAGACCCTCATCCAGCACCTCATCCGCTGGGTCGTCGACACGGGGCAGTTCGGCGACGAGGTCGGCCGCGTGCTGACCGAGATCGTCGGCCAGGAGATCAGCCCCGAGCTCGTGCCGCAGACGGATGCGGGCGCGCTGCAGTCGACCGAGGACGCGATCGGGCCGTACGCGCTGCAGGACTTCACGCTCTTCCACGTGCTGCGACGCGGCTACCGTCCGTCGAAGATCGCGTTCCTCGCGATGCACGCGTGGGGCGACGCCACCCGTGGTGCGTGGCCCGTGGGCTATCCGGAGGCGAAGCGGGTCGCGTACGACCTGCCCACGATCCGCCGCTGGCTCGAGGTCTTCGTCCGCCGCTTCTTCCAGCATCAGTTCAAGCGGTCGGCGCTGCCGAACGGGCCGAAGGTCGTCGCGGGCGGCTCGCTGTCGCCGCGCGGCGACTGGCGGATGCCGTCGGATGCGAGCGCCGACGCCTGGCTCGCCGAGCTCGACGCGGCCCTGCCGACGGACGCCGAGGGCCCTGCGCCCCGATAGCCTGGAGCACACGCGAGGGAAGGGACCCGATGGACAAGCAGCGTGACTTCGTGCTCCGCACGATCGAGGAGCGCGGCGTCAAGTTCGTGCGCCTCTGGTTCACCGACGTGCTCGGCACGCTGAAGTCGGTCGCGATCGCCCCCGCGGAGGTCGAGAGCGCGTTCGCCGAGGGTCTCGGCATCGACGGCTCCTCGATCGAGGGGCTCACGACGGCGTCGGAGGCCGACGTCATCGCCCGCCCAGACCCGTCGACGTTCCAGGTGCTGCCGTGGCGCGGCGAGATCGACCCGACCGCCCGCATGTTCTGCGACATCCTCACGCCCGACGGCGAGGGGGCCGCGGCGGATCCGCGCAACGTGCTGAAGCGCGCGCTCGCCAAGGCCGGCGACCGCGGGTTCTCGTTCTACACGCACCCCGAGTGCGAGTTCTACCTGCTGCGCGATGCGGACCCGACGAACCCCGTGCCCGTCGACCAGGCCGGCTACTTCGACAACGTGCCCGGCGGCACCGCGAACGACTTCCGTCGCGCGAGCGTGCGGATGCTCGAGGACCTCGGCATCTCGGTCGAGTTCAGCCACCACGAGGCGGGCCCCGGCCAGAACGAGATCGACCTGCGCTACGCGGACGCGCTCACGACGGCCGACAACATCCAGACGTTCCGCACGGTCGTGAAGGAGGTCGCGATCGCGCAGGGCGTGCACGCGACCTTCATGCCGAAGCCGCTGCAGTCGAAGCCCGGCTCCGGCATGCACACGCACATGTCGCTCTTCGAGGGCGAGCAGAACGCGTTCCACGACCCCGCCGGCCAGTACCGGATCTCGAAGACGGGGCGGCAGTTCGTGGCCGGGCTGCTGCGCCACGCGCCGGAGTTCACCGCGGTGACGAACCAGTTCGTGAACTCGTACAAGCGCCTGTGGGCAGGCGACGAGGCGCCGAGCCACATCTCGTGGGGCCACAACAACCGCTCGGCCCTCGTGCGCGTGCCGCTGTCGAACAAGCCGTCGTCGGCGCGCGTCGAGTACCGCGGCATCGACGCGGCCGCGAATCCGTACCTCGCGTTCTCGGTCATGCTCGCCGCGGGCCTCAAGGGCATCGAGGAGGGCTACGAGCTGCCGGAGGAGGCGACGACGGAGGTGTGGAGCCTCACCGACAAGGAGCGCCGCGCACTCGGCTACGAGCCGCTGCCGTCGAGCCTCGACCGAGCGCTCGGGCTCATGGAGGACTCCGAGCTCGTCGCCGAGACGCTCGGCGAGCAGGTCTTCGACTTCTTCCTGCAGTCGAAGCGCGAGGACTGGCGTCGCTACCGCGCGCAGGTGACGCAGTACGAGCTCGAGGCCAACCTCACCCTGCTGTGACCCCTGCACGGCTGCGACGCGACACGGGACGCTGACCCGTGCGCGCCGAGACCACCACCTCGCGCCTCGCGCGCCTCGGATTCCGCTCGCCCAGCGAGGCGGCGCCGCTGCTCGACGAGGTCGCGGGCGTGCTCGGTCCCCGCGTCGACGACCTGCGGCTCGCGGCCGACCCCGACCGCGCGCTGCAGTCGTTCGCGCGCCTGCACCGGTCGGGCGTGCCGCTCGCCGCGACGCTCGACGATGCGGAGGCGGGTGCGTCGTTGCTGCGCGTGCTCGGCGCGTCCACGGGCCTCGCCGCCTGCATCGAGCGCGCGCCCGAGCTGCTCGAGGCGCTCGTGCCGCGAGCGCTGCCGGATGCGACGACGCTGCGCGAGCGGATGCTCGACGCCGTGGCCGACACCGGGCTGCCGCGCGCCGACGCCATCGTCGCGCTGCGACGCCGCTACCGCTGGCACCTCACCGAGATCGTCGCGTTCGACCTCGCGCAGCCCGATCCCGTCGCGCACGTGCAGGCGGTGAGCGCCGCGCTCGCCGACGCCGCGACCGCGGCGCTCGAGGCGAGCCTCGTCGTCGCGCGCCGCACGGTGGCCGCCCGGTTCGGCGCCGACGACGTCGCTGCGACGCGGCTCGCGATCATCGGCATGGGCAAGACCGGCGCGCGCGAGCTCAACGTGCTCAGCGACGTCGACGTCATCTGGGTGCACGCCGGCGACGGCGCGATCGGCGAGGAGCGCGCCGCGATGGTGGCGCAGGCCCTCGCTCGCGAGACGACCGCGGGCTGCATGGAGCCGTCGCGCGAGCCGATGCTGTGGGAGGTCGACGCCAACCTCCGCCCCGAGGGCAAGGACGGCGTGCTCACGCGCACGCTCGAGAGCCACGTCGCCTACTACGAGCGCTGGGCGAGGTCGTGGGAGTTCCAGGCGCTGCTCAAGGCGCGCGCCGTCGCCGGCGACGCCGACCTGGGCGCCGCCTACGAGCGGGCGGTGCGCTCGATGGTGTGGCAGTCGTCGTCCCGCGAGGGCTTCGTCGAGTCGGTGCAGCGCATGCGCGAGCGCGTGACCGACCACATCCCGGCCGACGAGGTCGACTGGCAGCTGAAGCTCGGCCCGGGCGGCCTGCGCGACGTGGAGTTCACGATCCAGCTGCTGCAGCTCGTGCACGGCGCGACGGACGAGCACGTGCGTCAGCGCGGCACGCTCGAGGCGATCGAGGCGCTGCTCGAGGCCGGCATGATCGGCAGGCTCGAGGCGAGCGAGTTCGCCGACGACTACCGGCTGCTGCGCGTGCTCGAGCATCGTGCGCAGCTCGCGCGACTGTCGCGCACGCACCTCATGCCCTCGGGCGAGGATGCGCAGCGGGCGATCGCGCGCGCCGCGGGCTTCGCCGATGCCGCGGCGATGCTCGAGCGCTGGAACGCGACGAAGCGTGAGGTCCGCAGGCTCCACGAGCGGCTCTTCTACCGTCCGCTGCTCGCGGCCGTCGCCTCGCTGCCCGATGGCTCGACGCAGCTGACGAGCGAGGCGGCGAGGGCGCGACTGGAGGCGAGCGGCTGGCGCGACCCGAAGGGCGCGCTCGACCAGATCGCCGCGCTGACGAACGGCGTGACGCGCCGCGCGCAGATCCAGCGGGTGCTGCTGCCGGTGCTCCTCCGGTGGCTGTCGGAGGGCCCCGACCCCGACATGGGGCTCCTCGCCTTCCGCAGGCTGTCGGAGGCGCTCGGCGAGTCGCCCTGGTACCTGCGGATGCTGCGCGACTCGGAGCTCGCGGCGCAGCGGCTCATGGCGGTGCTCTCGTCGTCGAGGCTCATCGCGACGCTGCTGGAGCGCATCCCGGAGGCGGCGCACTGGCTCGCCGACGAGACGCGCCTGCAGGCGCTCGCGCCCGTGACGCTCGCCGACGAGGCGCGCGCGATCGTCGAACGGCATCGCGACGACCGCGACGCGGCGCAGACCGCCTTGCGCACCCTGCGGCGGCGCGAGCTGCTGCGCGCCGCACTCGCCTCGTCGCTCGGGCTCGACGACGTGCTCGCCACAGGGGAGCGCCTCACGGGCATCGCCGCCGTCGCGATCGACGCCGCGCTCGACCTCGTCGGCGGCGACGTCGCGATCGGCGTCGTGAGCATGGGACGCACGGGCGGGCGGGAGATCGGCTTCGGCTCCGACGTCGACGTGCTGTGGGTGTGCCGCGACGAGGGGGACCTCGACGCTGCGATGCGCGCCGTGCGCGCCGCGAGCGACGTCGTGCAGGACCCGTTCGTGAAGTTCGAGCTCGACGCTGGGCTGCGACCGGAGGGGCGTCAGGGCCCCCTCGTGCGCACGCTCGCCTCCTACGCGGCGTACTACGAGCGCTGGGGCGAGGTGTGGGAGCGTCAGGCGCTGCTGCGGGCCGCGCCGTTCGCCGGCGACCGGGCGCTCGCCGACGCGCTGCTCGCCGTCGTCGCGCGCGTGCGCGATCGCGGCGGGCTCTCGACGGCCGACGCCCGTGAGATCCGTCGCATCAAGGCGCGCGTCGAGGCCGAGCGCCTGCCGCAGAACGCGGATCGCACCCGTCACCTCAAGCTCGGTCGCGGCTCGCTCAGCGACGTCGAGTGGCTCGTGCAGCTGCTGCAGCTGCAGCAGCCCGCGGACGATCCGCGCGCCCGGCACGCGACGACGCTGCAGGCGCTGTCCGGGCTCGTCGAGGCAGAGGCGATCTCGGCGCGCGATGCCGCGATCCTGCGCCGAGCGTGGCTGCTGGCGTCGCGGCTGCGCAACGCGCTCGCCCTCGCGCAGGCACGCACGATCGACCTGCTGCCGACCGATCGGGGGCAGCTCGAGACCGTCGCGCGGCTCATGGGACGCCCCGCGGGGAGCGCGGGCGCGCTCGAGGAGGAGTACCTGCGCGCGACGCGACTCGCGCGCAAGGTCTTCGACGACCGCTTCTGGGGCTGAGCGGCCCAGCCGACGCCGGCTCAGCCGCGCGCGAGCGAGAGCAGATGGTCGCGCACGTCGTCGGCGCCGGCGAGCGTCGCGGCGCGCAGCCACGCGTCGCGCGCCTCGTCGGCGCGACCGGCGTCGGCGAGCAGCCGCCCCCGCACGGCCCACCACGCCTGCAACGGCTGCTCGTCGCCGAGCGCCGCGAGCCCCGCGTCGGCGCCGTGGCGGCGACCGACGACCGCGGCGCGCGCCACCCGCCCGCCCGTCGTGGGAGCGACGACGAGCAGCGCGTCGTAGAGCGTCTCGAGCGCCGCCCAGTCCGTCGCACCCGTCTCGCGCCGCGCGCAGTGCACGGCCTGGATCGCCGCCTCCAGCTCGAACCGACCCGGCAGTCCGTCGCCCTGCGCACGCGCGAGCAGCGCACGTCCCTCGGCGAGCAGGGCCGCATCCCACGCGCCCGCATCCTGCTCGTCGAGCGGCACGAACGCAGGGGAGCGGCGCGCGAGCGACAGGGTGACGAGCGCCGCGAGCGCCCACGCCTCGCGCTCGACGCCGAGCGTCGTCGCGAGGGTCACCGCGACGTGGCGCGCCTCGCCCGCCATCGAGTCGACGCCCGTCGCCGGATCCCGCCACGTGAGGGCCGCGCAGCCGTAGATCGCCTCGAGCACCGCATCCAGCCGTTCCGGCATCGCCCGCCGGTCGGGGATGCGGAACGGGATGCCCGCATCGCGCAGGCGCCGCTTCGCGCGCACGAGCCGCTGCGCCATGGTGGCTGGCGGCACCGCGAACGCCGCGGCGACCTGCGCCGCCTCGAACCCCAGCACGGTCTGCAGCATGAGCGGCGCTCGCATCGAGGCATCGATGGCGGGATGCGCGCAGGCGAACAGCAGCTCGAGCCTGCGATCGCCGATGGCGTCGGGATCGACGACGGCGAGCGGGTCGATGCGCGGCTCGACGTCGAGCGCGACGTCGCGGCGGGCCGCCGAGCCGAGCACGTCCCGCTGCCGGTTCCGCGCGACCGTCATGATCCACGCCTCCGGGCGATCGGGCACGCCGTCGGCCGGCCACCGCCGCAGCGCCTCCTCGAGCGCGCCCTGCAGGGCGTCCTCGGCGAGGGCCACGTCGCGCGTCGACGCCGCGAGCAGGCTCACGAGCCTGCCGTACGACGTGCGCGCGACGTGCGCTGCGGCGTCGGCCGCATCGGTCATGCGTTCGGCACCCAACGGCCGTCGACGACGTGCGTCGCACCCGGGCGCACCTCGACGGCGCCCCAGGTCACGTTCGGCGCCTGCGACGCCCAGCCGATCGCGGCGTCGAGGTCGGCGACGTCGACGACCACGGTGCCGCCGAGCTGATCCTTCGAGTCCGCGAACGGACCGTCCTGCACGCGCAGCGCGTCGTCGACCATCCGCACCGTCGTCGTGGCGTGGCTCTCCTGCAGCACCTCGGCGGCCACGAGCACGCCCGCGGCGTGCAGCGTCGCCGCGTACGAGGCGAACGCCTCCTGCCCGGCGCGCATGGCCTCCTCGTCGAGCTCGCCGGCCATCTCGGGGTAGTGGAGCAGCAGCGTGTAGCGCATGGGTTCGTCCCTCTCGTCGTGGAATGCGTCGTTCGCATCCTCCACCCTCATGACGATCGGGCGCCGTGCCGATCGACAGGCACGAGGACATCCGAGCCCGACGGATCGAGGTTCGCAGCGCGGGTGCTGCCCGCACGGCAAGGGGCCGGGTCCCCCCAAGGAACCCGGCCCCGTCTGTGCGGATCGACGCGTCGAACGATCAGACCCCGAAGTACAGCTCGTACTCGAAGGGGTGGGGACGCTGCGCGGTCGGCAGGATCTCCTGCGTGCGCTTGTAGTCGATCCACGTCTCGATGAGGTCCTCGGTGAACACGTTGCCCTCGATGAGGAACTGGTGGTCGTTCTCGAGGGCGACGAGCGCCTCCTCGAGCGAGCCGGGGACCTGCGGGATGCTCTTGGCCTCCTCGGGCGGGAGCTCGTAGAGGTCCTTGTCGACGGGCTCGTGCGGCTCGATGCGGTTCTTGATGCCGTCGAGGCCCGCCATGAGCTGCGCCGCGAAGGCGAGGTACGGGTTGCCCGAGGCGTCGGGGGCGCGGAACTCGATGCGCTTCGCCTTGGGGTTCGTGCCCGTGATGGGGATGCGGATCGCCGCCGAGCGGTTGCCCGCCGAGTAGACGAGGTTGACCGGCGCCTCGAAGCCCTTCACGAGGCGGTGGTACGAGTTCAGCGAGGGGTTCGTGAACGCGAGCAGCGCGGGAGCGTGCGCCAGGATGCCGCCGATGTACCAGCGCGCCGTGTCCGAGAGGCCGCCGTAGCCGTTCGCGTCGTAGAACAGCGGCTCGCCGCCCTTCCACAGCGACTGGTGCGTGTGCATGCCCGAGCCGTTGTCGCCGAACAGCGGCTTCGGCATGAAGGTCGCGACCTTGCCCCACTCCTCGGCCGTGTTCTTGACGATGTACTTGAACTTCAGGATGTCGTCCGCCGAGCGCACGAGCGTCGAGAACTTGTAGTTGATCTCGGCCTGGCCGCCCGTGCCCACCTCGTGGTGCGCGCGCTCGAGCTCGAGGCCCGCGTCGATGAGCTTCAGCGAGATGTCGTCGCGCAGGTCGGCCTGCTTGTCGACGGGCGAGACGGGGAAGTAGCCGCCCTTGTACGGGGTCTTGTTGGCGAGGTTGCCGCCCTCCTCGACGCGGCCCGTGTTCCACGCGCCCTCCTCGGAGTCCACGGCGTAGAACGACGAGTTCTGCTTCACCTCGTAGCGCACGTCGTCGAAGATGTAGAACTCCGCCTCGGGGGCGAAGAAGGCCGTGTCGGCGATGCCCGTCGACGCGAGGTACTGCTCGGCCTTGTGCGCGACCTGCCGCGGATCGCGGTGGTAGATCTCGCCCGTGCGCGGGTTGTAGATGTCGAAGATCATGATGAGCGTCTTGACCTCGCGGAACGGGTCGAGGTACGCCGTGGTCACGTCGGGGATCAGCTGCAGGTCCGACTCCGCGATGCCCTGGAAGCCGCGGATCGACGAGCCGTCGAACAGCTGGCCGACGGTGAAGAAGTCCTCGTCGACGGTGGCGGCAGGGATGTTGAAGTGCTGCTGGACACCGGGGAGATCCGTGAACCGGATGTCGAGGAACTTGACGTCCTCCTCCTTGATGAACGCGAGGACCTCGGACGAATCCTTGAACATGAACGCTCCTAGCTTCCTTGGGGGTGGGCGCGCGCTCGATGCGCACCGTGCCTCCGACGGTAGGCGCATGCCGTTGCCCCGACGTGACGCGATTGTTTCGGACGCGTTACGCGGCGCGCCGGATCCGCGATCCGTCGCGTCTCCATGCCGTCGTCGGCATGGGTCCGGATGCGCGTCGCGCCGCCGGTCGACGAGGTCGACGGGCGGCGCGAGCGAGGAGGCCGGTAGGCGTCAGCGGGGACGACCGGCGCGCATGCGGCGGGGGTCGATGCCCTTCGGGATCGGCAGGTTCATGCCGCCGAGGCTCGACAGCCGGTTGCCGACCGCGACGACCTCGGCACGGGTGAGGGTGCGCTTGAGGCCGCGCATGCGACGCGTGAGGCGGCGCAGGGGGATGTCGGAGTCGGGCCCGATGCGCAGCACATGGATCGGCACGTTCGGCACGATGCGCTTGATCTTGCGCTGCTCGTCCTGCACGAGGCGCTCCGTGCGCGTCGAGGGACCCTCGGCGATGAGCACGATGCCGGCGCGACCGACGGCGCGGTAGACGGCGTCCTGCGTCTTCGTGTTGACGGCGACCGGCATCTCGCTCGACTGCCACGAGCCGCGCAGGCCGTTCGACAGCACGGCGCCCACGGCGCCGGGCTTGCCCTCGATCTGCGAGAACGCGAGCTTCTCGGCACGCCACGTCAGCGTGAGCATGAGCAGCATGAGGCCGACGAGCACGCCGGAGACGATCCAGAGGATCGTGAAGAGCACGTCGCCCGGTGCCACGACGAGCGCGAGCACGACCGCGAGCACGATCGGCAGGAGTGCTGCGCCGATCATGAGCGGCAGGGCCACGCGGTCCTGCTTGCGCGTCATCTGGAAGATGCGCCACATGGTCCGGATGCGACCCGGCTCCCTCGCGTCGATCGGCTGCGCCATGCCTCCAGGGTATCGCCCGCGGGCGCACGCCGACGACGCGTCGTGGCGGGACGGGCCGGGCTCCACAGCTGGCGTCGGTCCACACCGGTCCGGGCGTCCACCACCCGGCGCCGATGGGGCGCGCAGGCTGATCGCATGGATCGGCTCGCGGGGCATCGGATCGTGCGCATCGTGCGCGAGGAGGGGGACCGGCGCATCGTCGCCGCCTTCGGCGACGCGGCGGTCGAGCTGCACGTCGCGGAGGGGTCCGCGGCGGCGGACGCCGCGCGCGAGGCGGAGGCGCTGCTCGCCGTCGACCACCCGCACCTGCTGCCGGTGCTCGACGTGGCGACCCAGTCGGGCGCGGTGGTGCTCGTGCGGCCTCCGTCGACCTCGACCGCGGCTGCGTGGCTCCTCGCGCGAGGCGCGCCGGCGCCGGGGGAGGTCGTGACCGTCCTGGCGCCCGTGCTCGCCGCGGTCGCGGCGCTCCACGACGCGGGGGCGCACGCCGGGCGCATCGACCTGCACGCGATCGCGCTCGACGAGGACGGCGCCCCGGCGCTCGTCGGCGCCGGAGCGGGGATCGAGACCCGGCGGTCCACCGATGCGTGGCGTGGAGCGTCGCCGGGCGTCGCCGCCGACTGCGCGGCGCTCGCCGCGCTCGTCGACGACCTGCTCGCGGCGGCCGGCGAGCGCACGCCCGAGCCCGTGGCTGCGGCGCTCGAGCGTCACGAGCCGGATGCGGCCGCTCGGGCGCTGCTGGCGGCGTGGCCGGCGCTGCCGCTGCAGCACGCTCGCGTCGAGCCCGCGATCGCGCGGCGCGGACGCGAGCGAGCGCGCGTCGACGACGCAGCCTCGCTCCCGGTGCGCTGGCTGCAGCGGGCGCTCGCGCAGGCCGCGACGGTGCGTCGACCGGTGTGGATCGCGGCCGCGGGAGGCGCAGCGGCGCTCGTCGGCGCCCTCGTGCTCGGCGGCGTGGGCGCGTCGGACCCCGTGCCCGCCGCCGCGCCCGGCGTCTCGCCGACGGGCGTCGCGGCGCCCGTCGCGTCGACGCCGCCCGCTCCCGAGGCCTCGCCCGTCGATGCGGCCGAGGCCCTGCTGCTGCTGCGCGAGGCGTGCCTCGACGCGGGCGACGACGCGTGCCTCGCGAGCGTCCTCGACCCGTCGGGCGGCGCGGCGCAGGCGACGTGGCGGATGCCGGCCGACGCCGTCCTCGCAGAGGCGGCCGTGCTCGGCGACGCCGTGCTCGTCGACGTCGCCAGCGCGACGCAGCCGGCGTCGGTCCTCGTGGTGAGGACCGACGCCGGCTGGATGCTGCGGGACGCGTGGGCCGCGTGAGCGACCCGCTCGATCAGATGCCGAGCTGCCCCTCGAAGTCGCCCGCCTCGAGCCGCTGCTTCACCGCGGTGAGGTAGCGGGCCGCGTCGGCGCCGTCGATGATGCGGTGGTCGTACGACAGGGCGAGGTAGACCATCGAGCGCACGGCGATCGAGTCCTGCCCGTCGACCGACACGACGACCGGGCGCTTCACGACCGTGCCGACGCCGAGGATGGCGCGCTGCGGCTGGAAGACGACCGGCGTGTCGAACAGCGCGCCGCGCGAGCCCGTGTTCGTCAGCGTGAACGTGCCGCCGGCGAGCTCGTCGGGGCCGAGCTTGTTGTCGCGGGTGCGCGCGGCGAGGTCCGCGATCTGCTCGGCGAAGCCGCGCAGGTCGAGGCGCCCGGCGTCCTTGATGACGGGCGTCAGCAGGCCGCGCTCGGTGTCGACCGCCATCGAGAGGTTCTCGACGTCGGGGTAGGTGATCGAGTCGCCGTCGTCCGTCGCGTTGATGATCGGGTGCGCGCGGAGCGCCTCGACCGCGGCGAGCGAGAAGAACGGCAGGAACGAGAGCTTCTGCCCCGTGACCTCCTGGAAGCGGCCCTTCACGCGGTCGCGCAGCTGCGCGACCTTCGTGACGTCGACCTCGACGACCGTCGTGAGCTGCGCCGTCGTCTGCATCGACTCGACCGCGCGCGACGCGACGAGCTTGCGCAGCCGCGTCATCTTCGCGGTCGTGCCGCGCAGCGGCGAGTCCTCGACCGGCGCAGGCGCCGCGGGCGCGGACGAGCCGGAGGCCGCCGCGGGCGCGCTCGAGGCTGCCTTGGCAGCCGACAGCACGTCCTCCTTGCGGATGCGACCGCCGACGCCCGTGCCCTGCACGGTCGACAGGTCGACGCCCTGCTCGTGTGCGAGCTTGCGCACGATGGGCGTGACGTACGCGGACGCGCCGGACGTCGCAGGCGCAGCCGGGGCCGCCGACGGCGCTGCGGGGGCAGCCGGGGCATCCTGCTTCGGGGCCTCCTGCTTCGGAGCTTCCTGCGCGGGCGCGGCCGGAGCGGAGGGCGCCTTCGGTGCCGGCGGGACCTCCTGGACCGGGGCGGGCGCCTGCGCGGGGGCGGACTCCTGCTTCGGCTCCTCGGCCTTCGGCTCCTCGACCTTCGGCTCCTCGGCGGGAACGTCCTGGGCGGGAGCGGAGCCGCCACCCGAGCCGCCGACGCGGGCGATGACGGCGCCGACGTCGACGGTGTCGTCCTCGTTCGCGAGGATCTCGGAGATCGTGCCGGCGACCGGCGAGGGCACCTCGGTGTCGACCTTGTCGGTCGAGATCTCGACCAGCGGCTCGTCGACCTCGACCGTGTCGCCGACCTGCTTGAGCCAGCGGGTGATCGTGCCCTCGGTCACGGACTCGCCGAGCGCGGGCAGCGTGATGTCGGTGGCGTCGCCGCCAGCCTCGCTCGCGCCAGCGGTCGGCGCGGCCGCGGGCTCCTCGGCGTCGGTGGACGGCGCCTCGGGCTCGGCCGTCTCCGACTCGTCCGTCGTGCCGGTCTCGGCGGCGGGTGCCGACTCCTCGGCGGGTGCCGACTCCTCGGCGGCTGCCGGCTCCTCGGCAGGCGCGTCCGACGCGGGGGCGTCGCCCGCGTCGCCCACGCGGGCGATGACGGCGCCGACGTCGACGGTGTCGTCCTCGTCGGCCAGGATCTCGGTGATGGTGCCGGCGATGGGCGAGGGCACCTCGGTGTCGACCTTGTCGGTCGAGATCTCGACGAGCGGCTCGTCGACCTCGACGGTGTCGCCGACCTGCTTGAGCCAGCGGGTGATGGTGCCCTCGGTGACGCTCTCGCCGAGCGCGGGCAGGGTGATGTCGGCCATGCGGGTCTCCTAGATGGCGTGGAGCGGCTTGCCGGCGAGCTTCAGCATCGTCTCGCCGAGCGACTCGCCCTGGGTCGGGTGGGCGTGCAGCAGCTGCGCGACGTCCTCGGGGTAGGCCTCCCAGTTCACGATGAGCTGGGCCTCGCCGACGAGCTCCGAGACGCGGCGGCCGATCATGTGCATGCCGACGACCGGGCCGTCCTTGACGCGCACGGCCTTCACGGTGCCGGAGGTGCCCACGATCTCGCTCTTGGCGTTGCCGGCGAGCGAGTACTCGTACGTCTCGATCGCGTCCGCGCCGAACTGCTCCTTGGCCTTCGCCTCGGTGTAGCCGACCGACGAGATCTCGGGGTCGCTGTAGGTGACCTTGGGGATGTTGACGTCCTCGACGACGCGCGGGCTCAGGCCCGCGATCTCCTCGGCGACGAAGATGCCGTGCTGGTAGCTGCGGTGCGCGAGCTGGAGGCCGGGCGTGATGTCGCCCACGGCGTAGACGCCGGGGACGCTCGTCTGCAGGCGGTCGTCGACCGTGACGAAGCCGCGCTCCATGGCGATGCCGACCTCCTCGTAGCCGAGGTCCTGCGTCACGGGGCCGCGACCGACGGCGACGAGCATGAGATCGGCGTCGATGGTCTCGCCGGACTCGAGCGAGACGTGCACGCCGGAGTCGTCCTGGGTGACGCCGGCGAAGCGCGCGCCGAGCTTGAACTGGATGCCGCGCTTCTTGTACGCGCGCTCCAGCTGCTTCGAGATCGACTCCTCCTCGTTGGGCACGAGGTGGGGCAGGCCCTCGATGATCGTGACCTCGGAGCCGAAGCCGCGCCAGACGCTCGCGAACTCGACGCCGATGACGCCGCCGCCGAGCACGATGACGTGGCGCGGGATCCAGTCGAGCTGCAGCGCCTGCTCGCTCGTGATGACGCGGCCCTCGATCGTGAGGCCCGGCAGGGTCTTCGAGAACGAGCCCGTCGCGAGCACGACGTTCGTCGCCTCGAGGGTCGTGTCGCCGACCTGGACGGTCGTGGGGGAGGTGAGGCGCCCCGTGCCCTCGAAGACCGTGACGCCCTTCGACTTGATGAGGCCCTGCAGACCCTTGAACTTCTTCGCGACGATCTCCTCGCGGAAGCCCTTCACCGCCTCGATGTCGACGCCCTTGAGCTCCGCCTGCACGCCGGCGTGCCCGGCGTCGCGCACGACGTCGGCGACCTCGGACGAGTGGAGCATCGCCTTCGTCGGGATGCAGCCGCGGTGCAGGCACGTGCCCCCGAGCTTGTCCTTCTCGACGATCGCGGCGGTCTTCCCGAGCTGGATGGCGCGCAGCGCCACGGCGTAGCCGGCGCTGCCACCTCCCAGCACGACGATGTCGAACTTCTCGGCCACGTGCACGCACTCCTCGATGTCTCGCTGGCAGGCGTCGGCGCGTCGCCGCCGCCGTCTCCCAACCCTACCTGCTGGCGTCGGGCTCCTGCGTCGCCCTGGACAGCGCCGTCAGCGAACCGATGAGGCCGCGCACGACGACGCCCGTCGCACCCGTCGGGGCCGTGCCCCTGGGGCTGCCGGTGTTCATGGCGGGGCCGGCGATGTCGAGGTGCGCCCAGGGGATGGGGGAGCCGTCGCGCTCGCCGACGAACGTCGAGAGGAAGACGCCGGCGAGCAGCATCCCGGCCGAGCGGTTGCCGACCTTCGCGTTCGCGATGTCGGCGACGGGGGAGTCGAGCACCGCGAGGAGGTCGTCGGGCAGCGGCATGGGCCAGATGTCCTCGTCCGCCGCGTCGTGCGCGGCGCGGATCGTGGCGACGAGATCGTCGTCGTTGCCCATGAGGCCGCTCACGCGATCGCCCAGCGCGATGACCTGCGCACCCGTCAGCGTCGCGACGTCGATGATCGCGTCGGCATCCGTCTCCGACGCGAGCGCGATCGCGTCGGCCATGACGAGTCGCCCCTCCGCGTCGGTGTTCGTGACCTCGACGGTGCGGCCGCCGCGGATCGTGAGCACGTCGTCGGGTCGGATCGCGGTGCCCGAGGGCATGTTCTCGGCGAGGCACAGGTACGCCGTGACGCGCACGGGCAGCTGGAGCGCGGCCGCGGCGGCGGTGACGGCGTAGACCGTCGCAGCGCCCGTCATGTCGAACTTCATGTGCTGCATGGAGGCGGCGGGCTTCAGCGAGAGGCCTCCGGTGTCGTAGGTGATGCCCTTGCCGACGAGCGCGACGTGCCGCTCGGCGCCCGCAGGAGCCCACTCGACGGTCACGAGGCGCGGCGGACGCGACGAGCCCTGGCCGACGCCGACGAGCCCGCCGAACCCCTCGCTCGCGAGCGCGACCTCGTCGCGCACCGTCACCCTCAGGCCCGTGGCCTCGGCCTCGTCGCGCACGAGGTCGGCGAAGATCGCGGGGCTGAGGTCGCGCGGCGGCGTGTTGGCGAGGTCGCGGGTGCGCGCGACGGCCTCTGCGACGATGCGGGCGCGTCGCACGACGGCGTCGGTGACGTGGACGTCGCCGACGACGACGGCGACCTCGGCGGGCGGCGTCGATGACGCGTCGTCGGCCTTGTAGCGGTCGAACCGGTAGGCGCCGAGCGCGGCGCCCTCGAGCACGGCGGCCACGTCGTCGGCGTCCTGCACGGGCAGCGCGATCGCGACGCTGGGGGTGCCGGCGAGCGCGCGCGTCGCCGTGGCCGCGGCGTCGCGCAGCGAGCGCGTCGTCGCGCGCGTGCCGAGCCCGACGAATGCGACGGCACGGCCGTCGACGACCGCGCGGACGACGGATCCGACCTTGCCGGTCGCGCCGATGGCGAGGAGGAGGTCGGCGTCGACGTCGGCGGCCGCGGGGCTGTCGCCGGCGAGCACGCCGCGCACGAGGACGTCCGCGGTGGCGTCGTCCGCGGCCGCGATGAGGGAGAGTGCGGGGATGGGCATGCCTCGACCCTATGCGGGCTCCCGCGCTGCCGGCGTCGCTCGGGACGCCTCGGACGTCCGCCCTGGCTACGCTGGAGGCATGGTCAGGCCCGAGGATCTCATCGCGTTCTCCGACGAGCAGTCCGTGCCCGCCGGCCTCGACCTCGTCGTCGCGATGCACGGCTTCGCCGACGCCGGCGCCGCCGCCGAGCTCGCCGCCGCGACCATCGTCTCGACGCTGCCCCACACGTCCGTCGTCGAGTTCGACACCGACCTGCTCGTCGACCACCGCTCGCGTCGCCCGCATCTCCTCTTCGACGAGGACCACATCGAGGAGTACGTGCCGCACGCGCTGACGCTCTCGCTCTGCGAGGACGACGCGGGCAAGCCCTTCCTGCTGCTCTCCGGACCCGAGCCCGACTGGATGTGGGAGCGCTTCGCCGACGCCGTGCGCATCGTCGCCGAGCGCCTCGAGGTCGCCGCGACCACGATCGTCCTGTCGATCCCGATGCCCGTGCCGCACACGCGCCCGCTCGGCGTGACGGTGTCGGGCAATCGCAAGGACCTCGTCGAGGCGTACTCGGTGTGGAAGCCGACGTCGACGGTGCCCGCCTCCGTCATGCACCTCCTCGAGCACCGGCTCGCGCCCGAGATGCCCGTGGCATCCTTCGTCGTGCTCGTGCCCCACTACGTCGGCGAGTCCGGCACCGCCGGCCCCGCGCTCGCGGCGCTCGACAGCGTGACGAACGCGACGGGCCTCGTCTTCCGCACCGAGGAGCTGCGCGGCACGGAGCGCGAGTTCCAGTCGCTCGTCGCCCAGCAGATGGAGACGAACGAGGAGCTGCAGCGGCTCGTCGCGACGCTCGAGGCGCGCTACGACGCCTACATGGAGAACGCCGGCGTCCGCTCGCCGCTCACCGACGAGGACGGCTCGCTGCCGACGGCCGACGAGATCGCCGCCGAGCTCGAGCGCTACCTGGCGCGTCGCCGCGCCGACCCGCCGCCGCAGTGACCGCCGGGGCGCACGCATGAACGGGCGCATGGCCTGGGTCACCTGGGCCGTCTGCCTCGTCGCGTACCTGATCTCGACGCTGCACCGATCGTCGCTGGGCGCCGCGGCGCCCGACGCGATCGTGCGCTTCGACGCCTCCGCTGCCCAGCTGTCGAGCCTCGCCGTCGTGCAGCTCGTCGTGTACGCGGCGCTGCAGATCCCCGTCGGCGTGCTCGTCGACCGCTTCGGCCCGCGTGCGCTCATCGCCGTCGGCGGCGCGCTCATGGCGACGGGCCAGGCGATCCTGGCGCTCACGGACCTCGTGCCCGTCGCGATCGTCGCGCGGATCCTCGTCGGCGCCGGCGACGCTGCGACGTTCATCTCGGTGCTGCGCCTGCTGCCCTCGTGGTTCTCCGGTCCGCGGCTGCCGCAGCTGTCGCAGTGGACGGGCAACATCGGCCAGCTCGGCCAGCTCTTCTCCGCGGTCCCGTTCGTGTGGATGCTGCAGCACCTCGGCTGGACGCCGTCGTTCCTCACGATCGCCGGGTCGGGAGCGGTCGTCGCCGTGCTCGTGCTCCTCGTCGTGCGGAACGCGCCGCCCGGCGTGGAGGCGCCCCGCACCGACAGCATCCAGCTGCCCGCCTCGTGGTGGCGCCGGCTGCGCTCCTCGATCGCGCTGCCCGGCACGCAGCTGGGCTTCTGGGCGCACTTCGTCACGCAGTCGCCGGGCACGGTCTTCTCGCTGCTGTGGGGGTTCCCCATCCTCGTGTCGGGCCTCGGCTACACCCGGGCCGAGGCGTCGGCGCTCGTCGTCGTCATCGTCGTCACCGGCATCGTGTCGGGTCCGATCCTCGGCCTCCTCACGGCGCGCTTCCCGAGTCGCCGCTCGAACCTCGTGCTCGCGATCGTCGCGCACATGGCGCTCGCCTGGGCCGTCGTGCTGCTGTGGCCCGGGGGGCCGCCCACGGCCGTGCTCGTGTGGATGCTCGTCGCGATCGGCATCGGCGGGCCGGGCTCGCTCATCGGCTTCGACTTCGCCCGCACCTTCAACCCCGTCCGCTCGCTGGGGTCGGCGAACGGCTTCGTCAACGTCGGCGGCTTCACGGCCTCGTTCTGCCTCATGGCGCTCATCGGCATCGCGCTCGACGTCATCCACCACGCCCGCCTCGACGCGGGGGAGCAGGCGGGGCTCTACGACTGGGAGGCGTTCCGCATCGCGCTGTCGATCCAGTTCGTCGCGCTGGGCCTCGGCTCCGCGATGCTGCTCCACGCGCGAGCCCGCACGCGCCGGCGGATGCAGGAGGAGGACGGCGTGACCGTGGCACCCTTGTGGACGGCGCTGCTGGCGGCGATGCGCCGTCGTCGCGGGGATGCGGAGGGCGCGTAGCGGGCGAGCGGGAATGCTCGAGCCCGGATCGGCGCTATAATGGTACACATCGGCCCGTCCGGCGCAAGAGGCTTGAGCCTTGGATGCGCGGACGGGCATCCGCATCCTTGCCCGCCGACCTCCAGGAGGTGCCATGGCGACCCGCACCAGCACGAAGGCGAAGGCCGACGTCGAGGCCGAGGCCACGACGACGCCCGCCGAGACCACGACCACGAAGCGCCAGGCCGCGTCGAAGAGCGCCGCGACGAAGACGGCCGCGGCCAAGAGGCCCGCCGCGAAGAAGCCCGCCGCCAAGGCGCCTGCGAAGGCGAAGGCGCGCACGAAGGCGGCCTCCGAGGTCGACGAGACGGCCGACGACGAGACGACCGAGGACACCCGCGGCGCCGCCGTCGACGAGGTCGACGACGACGACGAGGAGAGCCAGACTCGTCGCCCGGGCCAGAAGTCGGCCGACACCGCGTACGACGAGAAGCTGCCCACGGGCGCCCTCGTGCTCTCGACGTCGGACGACGAGGAGATCCCGGTCTACTCGGCCACGATCACCGGCGCGACGGCCGACCCCGTCAAGGACTACCTGAAGCAGATCGGCAAGGTGCCGCTCCTCAACGCCGCCGAGGAGGTCGACCTCGCCATGCGCATCGAGGCGGGCCTGTTCGCCGAGGAGCGCTTGGCGTCCGACGAGAGGCTCACGCCGAAGCTCACGCGCGAGCTCAAGTCGATCGCGCGCGACGGCAAGCGTGCCAAGAGCCACCTGCTGGGTGCGAACCTCCGCCTCGTGGTCTCGCTCGCGAAGCGCTACACGGGTCGCGGCATGCAGTTCCTGGACCTCATCCAGGAGGGCAACCTCGGCCTCATCCGCGCGGTCGAGAAGTTCGACTACACCAAGGGCTTCAAGTTCTCGACCTACGCGACGTGGTGGATCCGCCAGGCCATCACGCGCGCCATGGCCGACCAGGCCCGCACGATCCGCATCCCGGTGCACATGGTCGAGGTCATCAACAAGCTCGCGCGCGTGCAGCGCCAGATGCTGCAGGACCTCGGTCGCGAGCCGACGCCCGAGGAGCTCGCGCGCGAGCTCGACATGACGCCCGAGAAGGTCGTCGAGGTCCAGAAGTACGGCCGCGAGCCCATCTCGCTGCACACGCCCCTCGGCGAGGACGGCGACAGCGAGTTCGGCGACCTCATCGAGGACACCGAGGCGGTCGTCCCGGCGGACGCCGTGGGCTTCACGATGCTGCAGCGGCAGCTCGAGTCGCTCCTCGACTCGCTCTCGGAGCGGGAGGCGGGCGTCATCAAGATGCGCTTCGGCCTCGGCGACGGCATGCCGAAGACCCTCGACCAGATCGGCGACACGTTCGGCGTCACGCGCGAGCGCATCCGCCAGATCGAGTCGAAGACCATGGCGAAGCTGCGGCACCCGTCGCGGTCGCAGGCGCTGCGCGACTACCTCGAGTAGGCCGGCCGTCCGCATCGACGCGGTCATGGGGCGTCATCCGTCATCGGGTGGCGCCCCTTCGGCATAGGATGGGCCTCTACCCCCAAGAAGGAATGCCGATACCCATGCCGCTCTCCCGCTCGCTGCGCCTCGCCGCCGCCACCGCTGCCGCCGCCTCCCTCGCCCTCGCGGGCTGCTCGTCGTCCGACAGCCCCGCGGCATCCCAGGAGGCTGACGGGCTCACGCTCGCCGACGTGCAGGAGGCGGGCGAGCTCGTCGTCGGCACCGAGGGCACGTACTCGCCGTTCTCGTTCCACGAGGACGGCACCGGTGACCTCACGGGCTACGACGTCGACGTCATCACCGCCGTCGCGGAGGAGCTGGGCGTCGACGTGCGCTTCGAGGAGACGCAGTGGGACGCGATCTTCGCCGGCCTCGACGCCGGCCGCTGGGACGTCATCGCGAACCAGGTCTCGATCAACCCCGAGCGCCAGGAGCGCTACCTCTTCTCGACGCCGTACACGTACTCGCCCGGCGTGCTCATCGTGCCCACGGGCAGCGACATCCAGTCGTTCGACGACCTCGCCGGCGCCACGAGCGCCCAGTCGCTGACGTCGAACTGGGCGGAGGTCGCGACCGAGGCGGGCGCGACCGTCGAGGGCGTCGAGGGCTTCGCGCAGGCCGTCGAGCTGCTGCGCACGGGCCGCGTCGACGCGACGATCAACGACCGTCTCACGTACCTCGACTACGAGCAGGCGCAGGGCGGAGGCGACCTCGGCATCGAGGTCGTCGCCGAGACCGACGACGTGTCGGAGTCCGCCGTGACGCTGCGCCAGGGCAGCGAGGACCTGCAGGCCGCGATCGACGAGGCCCTCGCGACGCTCGCCGCCGACGGCACGCTCGCCGAGATCTCCGAGCGCTACTTCGGCGAGGACGTGTCGGTCCCGACGTCCTGAGGCGCCCGTAGGCTCGCTGCATGGACTGGGACCTCGTCCTCTCCGCGATCGGACCGATCGCGGTCGGAGGGCTCACCGCGACGATCCCGCTGACGCTCGCGTCGTTCTCGATCGGCCTCGTGCTGGCGATCGGCCTCGCGCTCATGCGGATCTCGGGCGTCGCGCTGCTCTCGGGCATCGCGCGCGTCTACATCTCGCTCATCCGCGGCACGCCGCTGCTCGTGCAGCTGTTCATCGTCTTCTACGGGCTGCCCTCCATCGGCGTGACGCTCGACCCGTGGCCGAGCGCCATCATCGCGCTCTCGCTCAACGTCGGCGGCTACGCAGCCGAGGTCGTGCGCGCCGCGATCCTCTCCATCCCGCGAGGGCAGTGGGAGGCGGCGTCGATGCTGGGCATGACCCGCTGGCAGGCGCTCGGGCGCATCATCCTGCCGCAGGCCTCCCGCGTCTCGGTCCCGCCGCTGTCCAACACCTTCATCTCGCTCGTGAAGGACACGTCGCTGTGCTCCGTGGTGCTCGTGACCGAGCTCTTCCGCACCGCGCAGCAGATCGCGGCGCCGAGCGGCGAGTTCCTGCTCGTGTACGGCGTCGCCGCCGTCGAGTACTGGATCATCTGCACCGTCCTCGCCTTCGGCCAGGACGCCCTGGAGCGGAGGCTCGAGCGCCATGCCGTCTGACGTCCCTCCCACGTCGCAGCCGCTGCTCGCCGCACGCGGCCTCACCAAGTCGTTCGGCGACCGGACGGTGCTGCACGGCGTCGACCTCGACCTGTGGCCGGGGCGCGTCCACGCGCTCATCGGACCCTCGGGCTCCGGCAAGACCACCGTGCTGCGCTCGCTCAACGGGCTCGAGGTGCCCGAGGAGGGCACGCTCACGACGCCCGACTGGTCGGTCGACCTCGCTCGCGGACTGTCGCGGTCGGATCGCGCGCGCCTCGCGGCGCTGTCGTCGATGGTGTTCCAGCAGCACCACCTTTTCCCGCACCTGTCGGTGCTGGACAACGTCGTGGTCGGGCCCACCGTCGTGCAGCGCGTGCCGCGCGCGGAGGCGGTCGAGCGCGCGATGGCGCTGCTCGAGCGCGTCGGGCTCGGCGACCGCGGTGCTGCGCGTCCCTCGGAGCTCTCCGGGGGACAGCAGCAGCGTGTCGGCATCGTGCGCGCCATGGCGATGCGCCCGCAGATGCTGCTCTTCGACGAGCCGACGAGCGCGCTCGACCCCGAGCTCGTGGGCGAGGTGCTGCGCGTCGTCGGCGAGCTCGCCGACGACGGATGGACGATGGCGATCGTGACGCACGAGCTCGCGTTCGCGCGCGCCGTCGCCGACGAGGTGTCCTTCTTCGACGAGGGTCGCATCGTCGAGCACGGCACGCCGGAGGCGCTCTTCGACGCGCCGCGGTCCGAGCGGCTGCAGCGCTTCCTGCGCCGCCTCACCGACCCGCTCGGCTGACGGCCGGCATCCCCGATCTCCCGCGCCGGCGCTGGGCGGACGCGCAGAGGGGCCCGCCTCGCGGCGGGCCCCTCTCGTCGATCCTGCGGGTCTCAGCCCTGCAGCAGACGCTCGCTCTCGTCGTGCCACACGAGCGCGAGCGGTGCGAGCTTGTCGCGGTGCTTCGTCGCGTGGTGGGCGCAGAACAGGAGGACGCCGGACTCCATGGTCGCGCGCACGTAGGCCTGCGCTCCGCAGCTGTCGCAGCGGTCGAGACCCGTGAGCGGTGCCGTGGCCTCCGACTCGACGGTCGAGATGGTGTCGTTCACGGTGGTCCTCCTTCTCCTGACGTTCCCCCACTCTGCCACGCCATCTGTTGCGTCCGCGTGACATCCGGGGGTCGTTTCGCGCGCGGCGTACGCCGAGCGGCTCCACCCGGGGTTCGTCGCGGCGCCGCGATCGGATCGGCACGCGACGGGTCCATCCTCCGTCGCCGTGGCACCCGTGCCGAGCGACGTCGCGCCCGTAGGCTGGAGGGTGGATCGTCAGGAGGATCGCACGTGGCGTCGAACGACTACACCGCCAGGCACCTGTCCGTGCTCGAGGGGCTCGAGGCGGTCAGGAAGCGGCCCGGCATGTACATCGGGTCGACCGACTCGCGCGGCCTCATGCACTGCCTGTGGGAGATCATCGACAACTCGGTCGACGAGGCGCTCGCCGGCCACGGCACGCGCATCGAGGTGCAGCTGCACGCCGACGGCTCCGTCGAGGTGCGCGACCGCGCGCGCGGCCTGCCCATCGACGTCGAGCCGCGCACCGGTCTCACGGGCGTCGAGGTGATCTTCACGAAGCTGCACGCGGGCGGCAAGTTCGGCGGCGGCGCGTACGCCTCGTCCGGCGGACTGCACGGCGTGGGCGCCTCGGTCGTGAACGCGCTCTCCGAGCGCCTCGACGTCGAGGTCGACCGCGACGGCGCGACGTGGGCGATGAGCTTCCACCGCGGCGAGCCCGGCGAGTTCCGGGACGGCCCCGACGGACCGTCGCCGACCGCGACGTTCGTGGCCTACACCGACGGATCGCGGCTGCGGAGGATCGGGAAGGTGGCGAAGGGCGTCACGGGCACGCGCGTGCGCTACTGGGCCGATCCGCAGATCTTCACCCGCGACGCCGCCTTCCAGCTCGACGGCCTCGTGCGGCGTGCGCGCCAGACGGCCTTCCTCGTGCCGGGCCTCGAGCTCGAGATCGCCGACGAGCGCGCGCCGCAGGGCGAAGGGGAGGAGCCGGCGGGCGACCGCGTCCAGACGTTCCGCTACGACGGCGGCATCTCCGAGTTCGTCGACTTCCTCGCTCCCGACCCCGCGCTCACGTCGACGTGGCGCATCCAGGGCGAGGGCACGTTCGCCGAGACGGTGCCCGTGCTCGACGAGCAGACCGGGCACATGGTCTCCCGCGAGGTGCAGCGCACGTGCGAGGTCGACGTCGCGATGCGCTGGGGCACCGGATACGAGACCGTCGTGCAGTCGTACGTCAACATCATCGCGACGCCCAAGGGCGGCACGCACCAGACGGGCTTCGACCAGGCCCTCACGAGGGTCCTGCGCGACCAGGTCGCGGCGAACGCGCGTCGGCTCAAGGCCGGCACCGACAAACTCGAGAAGGACGACATCGCCGCCGGCCTCACGGCCGTCGTGACCGTGCGCCTGCCCGAGCCGCAGTTCGAGGGCCAGACGAAGGAGGTGCTCGGCACGCCCGCCGTGCGCCAGGTCGTCTCGAAGGTGCTCGCGCAGGGGCTGCTCGAGCGCTTCACGTCGTCGAAGCGCGACGACAAGGCGCAGTCGGCGCTCGTGCTCGAGAAGGTCGTCTCGGAGATGAAGGCGCGACTCTCGGCGCGCCAGCTGAAGGAGACCCAGCGCAGGAAGACGGCGCTCGAGTCGTCGTCGCTGCCGCCGAAGCTCGCGGACTGCCGATCCTCCGACACGACGCAGAACGAGCTCTTCATCGTCGAGGGCGACTCGGCGCTCGGCACGGCGAAGCCCGCGCGCGACTCCGAGTACCAGGCGATCCTGCCCATCCGCGGCAAGATCCTCAACGTGCAGAAGGCGTCGATGGCCGACATGCTCGCGAACGCCGAGTGCGCCGCGATCCTGCAGGTCATCGGCGCGGGCTCCGGCCGCACGTTCGAGCTCGAGGCCGCGCGCTACGGCAAGGTGATCATCCTCTCCGACGCCGACGTCGACGGCGCGCACATCCGCACGCTCCTGCTGACGCTGCTGCACCGCTACGCACGCCCGCTCATCGAGGCCGGTCGCGTCTTCGCCGCCGTGCCGCCGCTGCACCGCACGGTCGTGAAGGCGCGCGGTCGGCAGCCCGGCGAGGTCGTCTACACGTACTCCGACGCCGAGAACACGGCGCTGCAGGCGCGACTGACGAAGCAGGGGCGCACGTTCGACAAGCCGCAGCGCTACAAGGGCCTCGGCGAGATGGATGTCGACCAGCTCGCCGAGACGACGATGGACCGCTCGAAGCGGACGCTGCGCCGGGTGACGATCACCGACACCGAGCGCGCGAACGAGGTCTTCGAGCTCCTCATGGGCAACGACGTCGCGCCGCGCAAGGAGTTCATCGTCAACGCCCCCGGCTTCGATCGCGAGCGCATCGACGTCTGACGAGGCGTCACGGCGTCGCCCTCGGCACACGAGCGGCGACGTCGACGAGCGCCTCGAGCGTGCGCCGCACGGCGGCGGACGCGAGGGCGTCGGGGCGCGCGAGCGCGTCGACGTGCCGCACGAGGTCCACGTCGTCGAGCCGCCGCAGCACGAGGTCCTCGCCCACGAGCGGCTGCGCGGCGACGCTCGGCATGATCGCGATGGCGTCGCCGGCGCGCAGGACCTCCGCCGTGACCGAGAAGTCGTTGATGCGGTGCAGGATGCGCGGCGGCCGGCCGGCGACGGCACCGACGTGCGCGATGACGCCCGCGAGCGGGAACCCCTCGTGCACCGACACCCACGGCTCAGCGGCGACGTCGCCTGCCGAGAGACGCTCGCGCGTCGCGAGCGGATGCGCAGCCGACATCGCCACGGCGAGCGGCTCGACGAGCAGCGGCGCGGCGACGACCCGATCGCGCGGCCAGGCCTCGTCGTGCGCGAGGCGATGCGCCACGACGACGTCGTGATCGAGGGTCAGGGCGGGGAAGTCGCGATGGGCGACGTCGGCATCGGTGAGGTGCAGCGTCGGACCCGGCGCGAGTGCGCGCAGCAGCGGGCCGAAGAGCATGCGTCCCGCGCTGTGGAACGCGGAGACGCGCACGGGCCGATTGCGATCGTCGACGAAGGCGCCGACGGCCTCGCGCGCCGCGACGAGCGCCTCCTCGACGCGCACGCCGGCGGCGGCGAGCGCCTCGCCGGCCGGCGTGAGCACGAGCACGCGCCCGCGCCTGGCGGTGAGCGGCACGGGGGAGCGCGCCTGCAGCAGGGAGAGCTGCTGCGAGACCGCGGACGCGGAGACGTGGTGCGCCGCCGCGACGGCCGCGACGCTGCCGCGGATGCCGAGCTCCCGCAGCATCCTCAGGTGCAGCGGATCCATGAGTCGAACCTTAGCGAACGATGAAGACGATGCCTCTCGCTCTTCATCGGAACGCGCGACGAGGCTGATGGCATGCCGCGCCGTGCCGTCCCCGAGCCGATCGTCGACCTCCTCCTCGTGGTGGTCGCCGCGGTCTGGGGCGCGAGCTTCCTCGCGGCCAAGGCGCTCGCGAGCGAGGCGGGCGTCGCGCCCACGCTCGCGCTGCGCTTCCTCGTCGCGGCAGCCGGCCTCGCCGCGCTCTGCCTCGCGACGCGCCAGCGGCTGCCGCGCGGTCGGGGGCTCGCGATCGCGGCGCTGCTCGGCTGCACGCAGGCGCTCGTCATCGGGCTCGAGACGTGGGGCGTGCACCTGACCTCGGCGACGAACGCGGGACTCCTCATCAGCCTCGCGCTCGTGTGCACGCCGGTGCTCGAGAGCATCGCGGCGCGATCGTGGCTGCCGCGCTCGTCCTTCGTCGCGGCGGTCGCCGCGGTCGTGGGCGTCGCCCTGCTCGTGTCGGACGGCGGGCTGCGCACCCCGACGGCGGGCGACGCGCTCGTGGTGCTGGCCGCCGTCGTGCGCGCGGTGCACGTGACGACGAGCGCCCGGCTCACGCGCGACCGCACGGACTCGACGCTCGGCGTCGTGCTCGTCCAGCTCGTCGTGTGCGCCGCCGTCTCCTGCGCCGTCGCCGGCGACGCGCTGCCGGCCGCGGCCGTGCGCCTCTCACCCGGCGGCTGGGCGAGCGTGGCGTTCCTCGGGCTGCTCTGCTCGGTGTTCGCGTTCGTCGTGCAGCTCTGGGCCGTGCGGCGCACGTCGGCGACGCGCGCGAGCATCCTCATGGGCACGGAGCCGGTCTGGGCCCTCGCCGTCGGCATCGTCGTCGGCGGCGAGTCCCTCGCGCCGCTCGGTCTCGTCGGTGCGGGGCTCGTCGTCGCTGCCTCCTACGCCGGGCAGGCGATCGAGCGTCGGCACCGGCTCGCGGTCGAGGCGGCACGGCCTGCGACGGAGCCCCGGGAGGCGGCGACGCCTCGGGCGGGGATGCCCTGACCCCGTCGCTCAGCTGCCGAGCGCCGACCCGATCGCGCCGATCGGCTGCTCGACCGCGACGCCGGAGCCCGTGCGGCTCGACGGCTCCGGCAACGACCGCTGGCTGCCGTCCGCGCCGACCGCGAGCGGCGCGGAGCCCGCCCACGCCGCGGCGAGCCGCGACTCGCCCTTGAGGAACCGGTGGCCGGCGACGCCGCCCGTCGCGCGTCCCTTCGGCGGGAACTCGTCGAGGCGCGACACCTTCACGCGCGCGTCGTCGAGGCCCGCGAGGGTCTCGGCGGCCTGCGTCACGGTCACGACCGCGGCGTCGTCCGTCGCGACGCCCGCGAAGAGCACCGTGGCGTCGCCCTTCAGCGCGATGCCCTTCATGCCCGCGGCACCCGGTCCCTGGGGGTTCACGTCCTTCGCCGCGAAGCGCAGCACCTGCGCGTCGGAGGCGACGAGCACGACCCAGTCGGCATCGGCGGCGTGGCCGACGCCCACGACCCGGTCCTTCGGCCTCAGCGCGATGATCTCGGTCTCGGCCCGATCCGGCAGCGCGGAGGGCAGCGTGCGCTTCACGGTGCCCTGCGCCGTCGCGACGAGGATGGGCCGCTCGTCGGCGAGGGACACGATCGAGACGACCTCCTCGCCGCGCTCGAGCGCTACGAGGTCCTTGACCTTGAGCCCCGCGGTGAGGCCGATCGAGGTCGCGGGCACCGACGGCAGGTCGACCGGCGTCGTGCGCAGCACGCGGCCCGCGCTCGTCACGACGCCGAACGCGCCGCGCGTCGTCGTGCGCACCTCGGCGCGGATCGCGTCGTGCCGCGAGCGTCGCGCGGGAGCGGGCAGCGGCTCGGTCGTGTCGACGCGCACGAGGCGACCCGTCGCCGACAGCAGCACGGCGGTCGGCTCGTCGGCGACCTCGAGCTGCGCCTGCTGCGCCTTCGTCGTCGCCTTGGGGCGCGCCTCCGTCAGCAGCGTGCGCCGCGGCGTGCCGAAGCGCTCGGCGACGTCGTCGAGCTCGTCGGCGACGACCCGGCGCAGGAGCGCATCGTCGGCGAGGATGCGCTCGAGCTCGGCGATGCGTCGCCGCAGCTCGTCCGCCTCCGCCTCGAGCTCGATGCGCGAGAAGCGCGTGAGTCGACGCAGCCGCAGCTCGAGGATGTACTCCGCCTGCGCCTCGGACAGGTCGAAGACGTCCTGCAGGCGCGTGCGCGCCTGCGCGGCGTCCTCGCTCGTGCGGATGACCTGGATGACCTCGTCGATGTCGACGATCGCGATGAGCAGGCCCTCGACGAGGTGCAGGCGCTCCTGCGCCTTGCGCAGCCGGAACGCGCTGCGGCGGCGCACGACCTGCAGCCGGTGGTCGAGGTAGACGCGCAGCAGGTCGACGAGGCCGAGCGTCCGCGGCGTGCCGTCGACGAGCGCGACGGCGTTGATCGAGAACCCGTCCTCGAGCGGCGTCACGCGGTAGAGCTGCTCGAGCACCGCCTCGGGGCTGAAGCCGGTCTTGACGTCGACGACGAGGCGCAGACCGTGCTTGCGGTCCGTGAGGTCCTGCACGTCGGAGAGGCCCTGGAGGCGCTTCGACTGCACGCCGTCCTTGATCTTCTCGATGACGCGCTCGGGGCCGACGAGGTAGGGGAGCTCGGTGAAGACGAGCTGCGACTTGCGACCCGAGCGCTCGATCGACGCCTTGGCGCGCGTCTTGAACGAGCCCTTGCCGGTCGCGTACGCGTCGCGCACGCCGTCGAGGCCGGCGATGATGCCGCCGCCTGGCAGGTCGGGGCCGGGCACGAACGCCATGAGGTCGTCGACGGTCGCGTCGGGATGCTCGAGCAGGTGCTTCGCCGCCTGCACGACCTCGACGAGGTTGTGCGGCGCCATGCTCGTCGCCATGCCCACGGCGATGCCGGAGGCCCCGTTCACGAGCAGGTTCGGGTAGGAGGCCGGCAGCACCTCGGGCTGCTGGAACTCGCCGTCGTAGTTCGGCTGGAAGTCGACGACGTCCTCGTCGAGGCCGTCCGTGAGCGAGAGGCCGGCGGCGTCGAGGCGCGCCTCCGTGTAGCGCGGCGCGGCGGGGCCGTCGTCGAGCGAGCCGAAGTTGCCGTGGCCGTCGACGAGCGGCACGCGCATGGTGAAGTCCTGCGCGAGGCGCACGAGCGCGTCGTAGATCGGCGCGTCGCCGTGCGGGTGCAGCTTGCCCATGACGTCGCCGACGACGCGCGCGGACTTCACGTGGCCGCGATCGGGCGTGAGGCCCATCTCCGCCATCTGGAAGAGGATGCGTCGCTGGACGGGCTTCAGGCCGTCGCGCGCGTCGGGGAGGGCGCGCGTGTAGATGACGGAGTAGGCGTACTCGAGGAAGGAGCCCTGCATCTCGGCGGCGACATCGACATCCTCGATGCGCTCGCCGGACGAGGGTGCGGCGATGTCGGTCATAGGCTGTCCAGATGCTACCCGCGGCGAGCCCCGCCGGCGTGCGCCTCGCCGACGTGCTGCCGTCGCAGATCCTCGCGCTGCGCGGCGAGCGCAACGCGCTCGGTCTGCCTCGGGCGCGCCGCGGCGTCCTCGTCGTCGTCGACGGGCTCGGCGCCGCGAACCTCGCCGCGCGGGCCGGCCATGCGCGCACGCTCGCGTCCGGACCGCGTCGCGGCATCGTCTCGGGCTTCCCGACGACGACCGCGGCCGCGCTCACGTCCCTGTACACGGGCACGGCGCCCGGCGCCCACGGCATCGTCGGCTACGACGCGCTCGTCCCCGGCGTCGGCGTGCGCAACCAGCTGCGGGACTGGGGCGGCGCGATGGAGCCCGAGTCGTGGCAGCGCAGCGCGCCGCTGCTCGGCACGGTGCCGAGCACCGTCGTCAACGAGCCCCGCTACGCCGACTCGGGCTTCACGCGCGCGACGCTGCGCGGCGCGCGCTACGTCGCCGCCCGCACGATCGACGAGCGGGTCGATGCGGCGATCGAGGCCGCCCACGCCGGGGACGGCATCGTGAGTTGCTACGTGCCCGACCTCGACCGCATCGGCCACGAGCGCGGCTGGCAGTCCGACGGGTGGATCGACGCGCTCGAGCGCCTCGACGGCGCGATCGCGCGCCTGGTCGACCGCGCGCCCTCGGGCACCGGCATCCTCGTCACCGCCGACCACGGCATGGTCGACGTGCCCGAGCATCGCCATCTGCTCGTGCCGCCTGCGCTGCTCGAGGGCGTCGCCCACGTCGCGGGGGAGCCGCGCTGCCTGCAGCTGCATCGTGATCCGTCGTGGACGGGATGGGCCGCCACGGTCGACGCCTGGCGCGACTGGCTCGGCGACGCCGCGTGGGTCGCCACCCGCGACGAGCTCGTCGCCAGCGGCTGGCTCGGCAGCGTCGACGACGCGGTGCTGCCGCGCATCGGCGACCTCGTCGTCGCGGTGCGCGGCACGGGCGCCCTCTACGTCCGGGAGGACGACCCCGCGCGCGGCATGGTCGGCCAGCACGGGTCGCTGACGTCGGAGGAGCTGCGCGTGCCGCTCGTGCGCCTCGGCGCCTACGCGGGGTCGTAGCCCTCGAGCGTGCCGTCGGGCGAGGCGAAGCGCGCGACGAGCGTGCAGTCCATCCCGCCGAGCCCCTCCGCCTGCAGCGCGCGCAGCTGCTCGAGCACGATGCGTGCGGCTGGCACGTGCACGCCGGTCTCGTCGGCGCCCGCGACCGCGAGGGAGAGGTCCTTCTCTGCGAGGTCGGTCGAGTAGCCGGGTTCGAAGCCGCGGTTCGCGGGGCTCGCGTCGACGATGCCCGGCACGGGGTACCAGGTTCGCAGCGGCCAGGAGTCGCCGGACGAGACGCTCGCGACCCGCCAGAACGCGTGCGGGTCGAGCCCGAGGTGCTTCGCGAGCTGCGATCCCTCGGACACGGCGAGCATGCCGATTCCGAGCATCATGTTGTTCACGAGCTTCGCCGCGATGCCGTGCGTCGCAGGCCCCACGTGGATCGTGGAGCCCGCGAACGGCGCCACGACGTGCGTCGCGTCGGCGACGTGGCGCTCCTCGCCGCCGAGCATGACGGCGAGGGTGCCCGCCTCGGCGCCGCTCACGCCGCCCGAGACGGGTGCGTCGACGAAGCGGTGGCCGCGCGCGGCCGACTCCTCGTGGCACCAGCGCGAGGTGGCGACGTCGACCGTCGAGGTGTCGAGGACGAGGGTGCCGGGCCTCGCGTGCGCCCACACGCCGTCGGCGCCGTCGAGCACCTGTCGCACGTGCTCGCCGCGCGGCAGGCTCAGCACGACGACGTCCGCCTCGCGCACCGCGTCGGCGACGGAGCCGGCCGCCTCGATGCCGCGGGCGGCGGCCGCCTCGACGAGCGCGGGCACGACGTCGAGCCCGAGCACGCGGTGGCCGGCCGCGACGAGGTGGGCGGACATGCGCCCACCCATCGCGCCGAGCCCGATCCAGGCGACGACGCTCATGCCTCGCCCCGCTCGGCGACGAGGCGGCGCCGGTCCTCCTCGTCGATCGCGCGCAGCGACGTGCCCTTCGTCTCGCGCATGACGAGCACGGCGACGAGGGTCACGGCGGCGGCGCACGCGAGGTAGATCGCGATGGAGACCGAGCTGCCGGTGGCGCTCAGCAGCGCGACGGCGATGATGGGCGCGAGCGAGCCGGCGAGGATCGACGTCACCTGGTAGCCGAACGAGACGCCCGAGTACCGCATGCGCGTCGGGAACATCTCCGCCATGATCGCCGGCTGCGGCGCGTACATGAAGGAGTGGATGACGAGGCCGAGGCACACGGCGGCGATGATGATCGCCGGCTGCTCGGTGTCGAACATCGGGAAGGCGACGAAGCCCCAGCCCGCGGCGAGGACGGCGCCGATGCCGGAGAGCGGACGGCGGCCTACGCGATCCGACAGGTAGCCGACGCACGGCACGACGAGCATGTGCAGCACGTGCGCGGCGAGCATGAAGCGCAGGATGGACGCCGTGTCGTAGCCGTGCTGCGTCGCGAGGTAGGTGATCGAGAACGTCACGACGAGGTAGTACATGATGTTCTCGCCGAACCGCAGGCCCATCGCCGTGAGCACGCCGCGCGGGTAGCGGCGCAGCACCTCGAAGACGCCGTACGACTGCGCCTTCGACTCGGCGACCTCCGCCTTGACCTCCTGGAAGATCGGGGCGTCGTCGATGCGCGTGCGGATGTAGTAGCCGATGATCACGATCACGACGGAGAGCCAGAACGCGACGCGCCAGCCCCAGCCGAGGAACTGGTCCTCCGGCAGGGTGCTCGAGAGGATGAGCAGCACGATCGTCGCGAGCAGGTTGCCGATCGGCACGGCCGCCTGCGGGAAGCTCGACCAGAACCCGCGCTGACGGTCGGGGGAGTGCTCGGCGACGAGCAGCACGCCGCCGCCCCACTCGCCGCCGACCGCGAAGCCCTGCACGAAGCGCAGCAGCACGAGCAGCGCGGGCGCCCAGAACCCGATCTGGTCGAACGTCGGCAGGCAGCCCATGAGGAACGTCGCGACGCCCACCATGAGGATGGCGAGCTGCAGCAGGCGCTTGCGCCCGTACTTGTCGCCGAAGTGCCCGAAGACGATGCCGCCGAGCGGTCGCGCGACGAAGCCGACCGAGTACGTGGCGAAGGCCGCCAGGATCGGCACGAGCGGATCGTCGTTCTGCGGGAAGAAGATGAGGTTGAAGACGAGCGTCGCGGCGCTCGCGTACAGGAAGAACTCGTACCACTCGACGACGGTGCCCGCCATCGAGGCGGTCACCACCCGCCTCAGGCCACCCTGCTTCGTCGTCGTCGTCGACGCGGTCATGCCTACCTCCTCGTAGGACCAACGCTGGTGCCAGCAACCGTACCTGACGTGCGGTTCAGGTTCCAGGGCGCGACGCGCGACACGGCCGCGGATGCGACGATGCCCGCCGCGAGGCAGGCGGCGGGCATCGGTGGCAGGGCGGTGCGCGTCAGGCGGGCTCGTCGTCGCCGCGCGCGCCGAAGACGATCTCGTCCCAGCTCGGCATCGACTGGCGGCTGCCGCGCTTGGCGCGTGCCCCCGAGAGCGGGCTCGTGTGGTGCACGCCCGGCTGCTCCTCGTCCTTCGCGGCCGCCTCCGGTGCGTCGAACAGCGTCTCCTGGCTCGCGGAGGGCAGGTCCGGCACCGTGCCCGTCTCCGCCTGGCGCAGCGCGGCCTCCCGCTCGCCGCGCCGGCGTCGCAGCGCCTCGAGCAGGTCCGCGGTGTGGTTCGGAGCCTGCGCGGGCCGCGCCGTCGTCACGGCCGCCTCGACGACGGCGGCGGGCTGCCCCTGCGCCGCGTCGCGCAGCGCGGGGCTCGGGGTCACCGGCTTCGACGGCCCCTGCTCGCCGATGCGGAACGCGCCGGAGTCGAAGCGCTCGCCCTCGACGCGCGGCTGCGGCGTGGTCGACTGCGGCGTCCCCGCGGCCTCGGGTGCGGGCGCCGCGGCGACGGCCTCGGAGGCGGGCGCCTGCCGCTGCTGGTCGACGGCGCGCAGGCGCGGCATGAGCACGGTGGAGGCGTCGCCGCGCTGGCTCAGCGCCGTCGCCTCCTTGTCGCGCGGCGTGAGCGCTGCCTTGCGCGGCTCGAAGGTCCACGTCGCGACGTGGTCGATGCCCTGCGCGTGGAAGCGCAGGCGCACGACCCACGAGCCGGCGCCCTCTCGCCACGCGAACCACGACTCGTCGCTCGCGCCGAGCTCCTGCAGCCGCGCGGCGAGCGCGTCGCCGAAGGTCGACTCCTTCGCGAGCGGGTCGATGTCGCCGGAGGCGACGGCGACCCGCAGCGCCTGGTCGAGGACGTGGTCGCGCTCGGCGACGACCGGACCCTCGAAGCGACGCACGAACTCGAGGTCCTCGCCGGTCTCGGCGGCGATCTCCTCCGCGCTGCGTCCGGCGCGCAGCGCAGCCTGGATCTCGCGCGGCGACGCCTTGCGCTGCGCGTGCTGCGCCTTCGGTCGCGGCAGCTCGGGCAGCGCCGCCACGTCGATCGCGTAGCGCGCGCCGTCGCCGGCCTCCACGACGAGCAGGTCGTCCTCGACCCCGATCACACTGAGCTTGTCCATGCGCCTCACGTCCCGGTCCATCAGGTCGCTGCCAGCATCCCATCGCGCCGCGATCGAGCACGGGAATGACCGTGGCGTGCCGCGAGTTGCACTCGGCGGGTCCAGCGTGCAGACTGTGCGCCGAATCCCCCGAACACTGGCCGAAGGAACGCTGAGCACGCAATGGCAACCGACTACGACGCACCGCGCAAGACCGACGACGACGCGGAGTCGATCGAGGCGCTCAAGGAGCGCGTCCCCGCCAAGGCGCAGACGGCCACCGACGACGACGCGGACAACCCGGGGAGCTTCGATCTCTCGGCTGCCGACCTGTCGGACGTCGAGCTCGAGACCATCGTGCTGCCGGCGCAGGAGGACGAGTTCACCTGCGTGAGCTGCTTCCTCGTGAAGCACCGACTGCAGTTCGACCACGAGTCGAAGCTCGGCCCGATCTGCAAGGAATGCGCCTGACGCAGGGGACGCGCGTCACGCCCTGAGCGAACGAAGCCTGCGAGCGAGGCCGCCTCTCGATCGAGAGGCGGCCTTCGTCGCGTCCGGGCGTCGGGCGGCAGGGCGTCGTCAGCCGCGCGCGTCGCGGATGGCGGCGGCGAGCGCGTCGGGGCGACGCGTGGACAGCACCCAGGCCGTCGTGGGATCCGCGGGGTCGGTGACCGGCACGCGGACGAGCAGCCGAGTCCAGGGGACCGTGGAGTGGTAGGCCCGCGCATCCCACTGCGCGTGCAGGGCGGCGTAGGAGCCCGCGGCATCGAGGACCTCGGGCTCGCCGAGGGCCGCGAGGGGGATGCGCGCGCGCCCCGCGGACAGGGTCGCGTCGTCGACGGCCACGACGGGCGACGCGACGACGAGGAAGATCGCGACGGCGGCGTAGAGCGCAGCGGCGACGATCCAACCCCACACTGGCGAGATCGGCAGGAACACGAGCACCGCCGCCGGCACGACGAGCAGGCAGACGGCGAAGAGCCAGACGGGTGGCAGCAGACGCTCACGGTGACGCACCCCTCCATCCTGCCCGCTAGCCTTGGCTCCCGTGGACGAGGTCGAGGTGCTCATCGTCGGCGAGCCGCCGGCATACGCGCATCCCGGGGATGCGGGCGCCGACCTGCACGCCGCGGAGGCGCTCACGCTGCAGCCCGGCGAGCGCGCGACGGTCGGCACCGGCGTGCGCATCGCGCTGCCGGACGGGCACGTCGCGTTCGTCGTGCCGCGCAGCGGCCTCGCCGCGCGCCGCGGCATCACGATCGTGAACGCCCCCGGCACCGTCGACGCCGGCTACCGGGGCGAGATCAAGGTCATCCTGCTCAACACGGGCAGCGAGCCGCACGCCATCGAGGTCGGCGATCGCATCGCGCAGGTCATCGTGCAGCGCGTCGAGCGCGCGCGCTTCGTGCGCGTCGATGCGCTGCCGGGCTCCGACCGCGGCGAGGGCGGCTTCGGATCGAGCGGGTTCGGACGGACGAAGGAGACGCATGCCTGACGACATCGAGGAGCAGCTGGAGGACGAGGAGTCGTTCGAGAAGAGCGCTCCGGCCGACCGCGACCAGGCGGGACCGCTCGACGAGGCGGAGGCGCCCGTGCGGCCCTACATCGACCTCGGCGGACTGCGGATCGTGCCGCGCCAGGGTCTGCAGATGCGGCTCGAGGTCGAGGAGGCGTCGAAGCGCGTCGTCGCGGTGACGCTCGAGCACGACGGCTCGACCGTCCAGCTCCAGCCCTTCGCGGCCCCGCGGTCCGAGGGCATCTGGGGCTCGGTGCGCGGCGTCGTCGCCGAGCAGCTCGAGCGTCAGGGAGCGACGGTCGAGGAGGCCGACGGCCTCCTGGGCCCCGAGCTGCGCTGCACGCTGCAGCCCGGCCCCGACGGGCAGGCGCGCGCGGTGCGCGTCGTCGGCGTCGACGGCCCGCGGTGGATGCTGCAGGGCATCATCGCCGGTCGCGCCGCGACCGACGAGGAGGCCGTCGCGGGCATCGTCGAGATCTACCGCTCGACCGTCGTGTGCCGTGGCGAGACGCCCATGCCGCCGCGCGAGCTCATCCCGCTGCACGCACCGAAGCCGGCATGACCGACGAGCGCGGGCCAGGCGACGCCGATCGCATCGAGCGCGACGGCGCCGACGACGCCATCGCACGGGCGATCCGCTCGTCGCGGCTCGGCCACATCGCGCCGGGCGAGACGCCCTCCGGCGGCGCGATCCTGCAGGCCATGGGCGGCGTCCGAGGCATCGTGGAGTCGCTGCTGCCCGGCATCCTCTTCCTCGTCATCTTCACGATCACGCAGGACGTCTGGCTGTCGGTGCTCGTGCCGCTCGGCGTCTCGATCGTCGCGGTGCTGCTCCGGGTCGTCACGAAGGGGCAGCCCGTGCTCGCCTTCGCAGGGCTCGTCGGCGTGGGCATCTCGGCGGCCGTCGCGCTGCTGACCGGCAACGCGGCCGACAACTTCCTCTGGGGCTTCATCGTCAACTCGGTCGGCGTCATCGCGCTCGTGGCCTCGCTCGTCGCTCGCCGCCCGCTCATCGGCCTCCTCGTCGGCGGGCTCACGGGCACGCCCTACGCGTGGCGGACGGATCCCGCGCGGAGGGCCGTCGCCGTCCGCGCGACGATCCTGTGGATCTGCGTCCTCGGCGCGCGGCTCGCGGTGCAGGTGCCGCTCTACCTCGCGGCGACCCAGGGCGGGGTCGTCGAGGCGACGCAGGCCCTCGCGACCACGAGGCTCATCATGGGCGTGCCGCTGTACGGGGCCGCGCTGTGGGTCACGTGGCTCATGGTGCGGGCCGTGCCGGACGCCGACGAGGCGCGCGACACGCCCGCATCCGCCTGACGCGCTCGCCCCCGCCGCGAGGTCGGCGTAGGATGTCTTGACGTCAAGATACTTTCGGCCGCGGCCCCTGGCGCGCGGCTATGCTCGGACGCGCACAGCGTCAGGACGAACGTGTGGGGAGTCACCGTGTCGGCAGTGGACAGCTTCGGAGCCCGCAGCACCCTCGAGGTGGGCGGGCAGGACTACGAGATCTTCAGGATCGACACGGTCGAGGGGCACGAGTCCCTGCCGTTCTCGCTGAAGGTCCTCCTCGAGAACCTCCTGCGCACGGAGGACGGCGCCAACGTCACGAAGGCGCAGATCGAGGCGCTCGGCGCGTGGAAGGCGGACGCCGAGCCCGACACCGAGATCCAGTTCACGCCCGCGCGCGTCGTGATGCAGGACTTCACCGGCGTGCCCTGCATCGTCGACCTCGCGACCATGCGCGAGGCCGTCACGGCGCTCGGCGGCGACCCCGACCGCATCAACCCGCTCTCGCCGGCCGAGATGGTCATCGACCACTCGGTCATCGCCGACCTCTTCGGCACCGAGAACGCGCTCGAGCGCAACGTCGAGATCGAGTACGAGCGCAACGGCGAGCGCTACCAGTTCCTGCGCTGGGGCCAGACGGCCTTCCAGGACTTCAAGGTGGTCCCCCCGGGCACGGGCATCGTGCACCAGGTCAACATCGAGCACCTCGCGAAGGTCGTCTACGACCGCACGGTCGACGGCGTGCTGCGCGCCTACCCCGACACGTGCGTCGGCACCGACTCGCACACGACGATGGTCAACGGCCTCGGCGTGCTCGGCTGGGGCGTCGGCGGCATCGAGGCCGAGGCGGCCATGCTCGGCCAGCCCGTCTCGATGCTCATCCCGCGCGTCGTGGGCTTCAAGCTCACGGGCGACATCCCCGCGGGCGTCACGGCGACCGACGTCGTCCTCACGATCACGGACATGCTGCGGAAGCACGGCGTCGTCGGCAAGTTCGTCGAGTTCTACGGCGAGGGCGTCGCCTCCGTGCCGCTCGCGAACCGCGCCACGATCGGCAACATGAGCCCCGAGTTCGGCTCGACGGCCGCGATGTTCCCGATCGACGACGTCACCCTCGACTACCTCCGCCTCACCGGTCGCGACGAGCAGACCGTCGCGCTCGTCGAGGCGTACGCGAAGGCGCAGCACCTCTGGCACGACCCGTCGCGCGAGCTGCGCTTCTCGGAGACCATGGAGCTCGACCTGTCGACGGTCGTGCCCTCGATCGCCGGCCCCAAGCGTCCGCAGGACCGCATCCTGCTCTCGGAGGCGAAGTCGCAGTTCGAGCAGGACGTGCTCTCCTACGTCTCGGGCGGCGCGCGCGACGAGGCGACGGACGACGTCGTCGACGCGGCCTCGATGGACTCGTTCCCCGCGTCGGACCCCGGCATCGTGCCCGGCGACGAGCACGCGCAGCACGAGCACGCCACGACGAAGGTCGCGCCGCTGCGCTCCGGCGGCTTCGCGGGCGCCTCGACGCCGGCGCACGTCACGACGCCCGACGGCCTCGAGTACGAGCTCGACAACGGCGCCGTCACCCTCGCCGCCATCACCTCCTGCACGAACACGTCGAACCCCTCGGTCATGATCGCCGCGGGCCTCCTCGCTCGGAAGGCGCGCGAGAAGGGCCTCACGCGCAAGCCCTGGGTCAAGACGACGCTCGGCCCCGGCTCCAAGGTCGTCACCGACTACTACGAGAAGTCGGGCCTCGACCACGACCTCGAGCACATCGGCTTCTACACGGTCGGCTACGGCTGCACGATCTGCATCGGCAACTCGGGCCCCATGATCGAGGAGGTCTCGGAGGCGATCAACGCCAACGACCTCGCCGTCGCTGCCGTGCTCTCCGGCAACCGCAACTTCGAGGGGCGCATCAGCCCCGACGTGAAGATGAACTACCTCGCGTCGCCGCCGCTCGTCGTCGCGTACGCGCTCGCCGGCTCGATGCACTTCGACTTCGACGCCGACCCGCTCGGCACGGACCAGGATGGGAACGAGGTCTTCCTGAGGGACCTGTGGCCGTCGCCCGACGAGGTGCAGGCGATCATCGACTCGTCGATCTCCCGCGAGCAGTTCATCGCCCAGTACGCGACCGTGTTCGACGGCGACGAGCGCTGGAAGAGCCTGCCGACGCCCGAGGGGCCGATCTTCGAGTGGGACGAGGAGTCGACGTACGTCCGCAAGGCGCCGTACTTCGACGGCATGACGATGGAGCTCACGCCCGTCGCCGACATCCAGGGCGCACGCGTCATGGCGACGCTCGGCGACTCGGTCACGACGGACCACATCAGCCCCGCCGGCAACATCAAGGCCGGCACGCCCGCCGCGCAGTACCTCACGGAGCACGGCGTGGCCCAGCGCGACTTCAACTCCTACGGCTCGCGCCGCGGCAACCACGAGGTCATGATCCGCGGCACGTTCGCGAACATCCGCCTCAAGAACCAGCTGACGTCGGCGGTCAACGACGGCACGCCCATCGAGGGCGGCTACACGCGCGACTTCACGAAGCCCGACGGCCCGCAGTCGTTCATCTACGACGCCTGCCAGTCGTACGCCGAGCAGGACACGCCGCTCGTCGTCTTCGGCGGCAAGGAGTACGGCTCCGGCTCGAGCCGCGACTGGGCAGCGAAGGGCACGCGCCTGCTGGGCGTCAAGGCCGTCATCACGGAGTCGTTCGAGCGCATCCACCGCTCGAACCTCATCGGCATGGGCGTCGTGCCCCTGCAGTTCCCCGCGGGCGAGTCGTGGGAGTCGCTCGGCCTCGACGGCACCGAGATCGTGTCGATCACGGGGCTCGAGCAGCTGAACGAGGGCGTGACGCCCAAGACGGTCAAGGTCACGGCCGAGCCGAGCGAGCACTCCGCCGAGGGCAAGCAGACGATCGAGTTCGACGCGGTCGTGCGCATCGACACTCCGGGCGAGGCCGACTACTACCGCAACGGCGGCATCCTGCAGTACGTGCTGCGCTCGCTCGTCTGAGCGATCGTCCCGCGCGCAGGCGCATGGACGGACGACCCCCGCGAGGCTCCCAGCCTGCGGGGGTCGTCCGCGTCGTAGCCTTGGCCCGAGCGCGACGGCCGCGCACGCGAGGGAGACGACATGGGCCTCATCCGGGCAGCGATCGACGCGGCGGGCGGCGTGCTCGCCGACCAGTGGAAGGACTTCCTCACGGTGCCGGAGGGGCTCAGCCCCACGGCGGCGCTCTTCGCGGCGGTGCCGCGCGGCCAGAACGCCGGCCGGGGCTCCAACACCTCCGCCTCCGACGGCATCATCACCAACGGCTCGCGCATCGTGGTGCCCGAGGGCTACGGCCTCATCCTCATGCAGGAGGGCGCCATCACCGGCTTCGCGTCGGTGCCCGGCGGCTACGAGTGGCGCACCGACGCGCAGGAGTCGCAGTCGATCTTCGCCGGCGACGACCTCGTCGGCTCGCTCGTGCGCACGTCCTGGGAGCGGTTCAAGTTCGGCGGACGTCCGGGCGCGCAGCAGCAGGCGTTCTTCGTCAGCCTCAAGGAGCTGCCGAACAACCGCTTCGGCACGCAGTCGGAGATCTACTGGGACGACGCGTACATGGGCGCGCAGGTCGGAGCCGTCACGCGCGGCACCTACACGCTGCAGATCGTCGACCCCATCCTGTTCGTCAAGGCGTTCGTGCCCGCGTCGTACCTGCGTCCCGGCGTCGTCTTCGACTTCTCGGACCTCGACAACGACGCGGCGGCGCAGCTGTTCAACGAGGTCGTCTCGTCGCTCGCCCCTGCGCTGTCGATGTACACGAACGATCCGGCGAAGGGCAACCGCATCACGCGCATCCAGCAGGACTCGCTGGGCTTCGCGCAGAGCCTCGCCGCCGCCGTCGAGCAGGGCTACCGGTGGCGGACGGATCGTGGCATCACGATCGTGAAGACCGCGATCGTCGCGATCGAGTACGACGCGCAGACGCGCGAGCTGCTGCGCAACGTGCAGCGCGCGGATGCGCTCTCCGGCCAGCGCGGCAACGCCAACCTGCAGGCGTCCGTGGCCGCGGGCTTCGAGTCGGCGGGGGAGCAGCAGGGCACGTCCGGCATCCTCGGCATGGGCCTGGCAGCGGGGGCCACGGGCCTCGGCGGCCTGCAGCAGCCCGTGCCCGCGCAGTCGGCGCCGCAGCAGGCTCCCGCGCAGCAGGCTCCCGCGGATCAGCAGCCTCCCGCGCCCGCGCCCGCAGGCGGCGAGGATCCGATGGTCGTGCTGCAGCGCGCGAAGGCGATGCTCGATCAGGGCCTCATCACGCCGGAGGACTACGAGGCGGCGAAGGCCAAGGCGCTCGGGCTCTGAGGGCCCTCGAGGAGCCGAGCATGACGTTGCCCCCGCCGCAGGCGCCGCCGCCGGGACCCACCGGCGGCGGCTCGCCGCAGCAGCATCCGCCGCATCCGCGCGCCGTGCCGGTCGCGCCACGGCAGCCGCTGCCGCCGCCGGACCCCGATGCACGCATCGACGCGCCCGCGGCCGCTGCGCCGCCCGTGGAGCTCGCCGTGCCGCCGCAGGCGCCCAGCACGCAGAACCAGCGCCTCGACGACGGCATCAACCGCTGCCCGCGGTGCGGCTCGACGGACATCCGTCTCGCGATCGACCGCGGCGGCATGCTGCGATGCGGCTACTGCCGCAACGAGTGGTCCGAGGAGCGCGTCGAGGAGCGGCTCGGGCTCGGCGAGGGCATCGAGGAGCTGCGCGGCACCGTCGTCGCCTCCGGCGCGCAGGACATCCGGCCCGACGCGGCGACGATCCTGACGATCGCGTGCGCAGGCTGCGGCGCCGAGGTCGTCATCGACACGAACGACGCGATGAGCGCGCGGTGCCACTGGTGCAGGCAGCGGCTCGACGTGAACCGGCAGATCCCGAACGGCGCCGTGCCGGACGCCGTGCTGCCGTTCGCCCTGCCGCACGCCGACGCCGTCGAGCGCATCCGGGCGTTCGCGGCCGCTCGGCGCTTCTTCGCGCATCCGCGATTCAAGGCGGAGTTCGCGCCCGAGAACGTCGTCGGCGTCTACCTGCCGTACATGGTCGTCGACGCGCATGCCTCCACGCGACTGGAGGGAGTCGGCGAGGTGGAGACGCGGCGGTACACGCGCGGCACGAAGGAGAACCGACGCACCTACTACGACGCCGACGTCGTGCGCGTGCGCCGCGCGGTCGACGTCACGGTCGACGACCTGACGTTCGAGTCGTCGGCCGAGCGCTCGAACCTCGACGTCGACCGGTCGACGAACAACATCGTGAACTCGATCCTGCCCTTCGACACGAAGAACGCCGTCGCGTGGAACGCCGCCTATCTCGCGGGCTTCACGTCGGAGCGCCGCGACCAGGACGTGGCGGCGATGCAGCCGCGGTTCGAGGACCAGCTCATGTCGATCGGACGGGCGCAGGTGCGCCCGACGCTGCAGGCCTACGATCGCGGCGTGCGCTGGGAGACCGAGGCGCTCGACGTGCATGGCACGCGCTGGGTCGCCATGTACCTGCCCGTCTGGCTGTACTCGTACCATCACGTCGAGGGCGGTCGGGGCATGGTGCACTACGTGGCCGTCAACGGTCGGACGGGAGAGACGATGGGCAGCATCCCGCTCGCGAAGGGCAGGCTGCTCGCCGTCGCGTTCGGGGTCGGCGTGCTCGTCGAGGCGCTCGTGCTGCCGATCGTGGGCGCGGCCCTCTTCTCGTGGTGGTGGCGATGATGGGCGTGCACGAGCTCGCGCAGGTCGCCGCCGTCGTCGCGTCGTCGGACGGCGAGGGCTACCTCCTCGCGCTGCTCGCCGCCGGACCCGTCGCGGGCATCGCCGTGTACGCCTCGATCTACCGCCGCTACCGCAACCAGGACAAGACCCACGTGTTCGAGCGCGAGACGCGCATCGCCGCCAGCCCGGTGCAGGGCGACGACACGAAGGTCGACGAGGTGATCGGCACGCGACGGCGACGCATCGACGGCGATCTCATCGACCAGCCGCGCGTGCGCGTGCGGCGCGTGCCGTAGCGTGCCGAGCGTGGGATCCACGACGCGCTGGGCTGCGGAGGATGCGCGCGACCGGCTGCGCGTGCCGGCCGCCGACGACGACAAGTACGCGCGCGGCGTCGTCGGCCTCGTCACGGGCTCGGACGCGTATCCGGGCGCCGCGGTGCTCGGCGTCGAGGCCGCCCATCGCGCCGGGGCGGGCATGGTGCGCTACGTCGGTCCGCGTCGCGCGGCCGACCACGTGCTGCACCGCCGTCCCGAGACCGTGGCCGGCACCGGGCGCGTGCAGGCATGGGTCCTCGGCTCCGGCACGGATGCCGCGCATCGCTCGCCGTCGCTGCGCGCGACGCTGCACGAGGCGATGGGGCAGGGCGTGCCCGTCGTGCTCGACGCCGGCGCGCTCGACCTCGTGCGCCTCGGCGACGCACCGCGCCTCCTGACGCCGCACGCCGGTGAGCTGCGCACGCTGCTCGTCGCCCTCGGCATCGACGTCGAGCGGTCGACGATCGAGGGCGATCCCGAGCGCTGGGCACGCGAGGCCGCGGAGCGCACGGGCGCGACGGTGCTGCTCAAGGGTGCGCGCACGATCGTCGCCGACGGCGCGCGCACGGCACTGGTCGAGGCGCCGACCCACTGGCTCGCCACCGCGGGCACGGGCGACGTGCTCGCCGGGATCGCGGGTGCGCTGCTCGCCGCGCATGCCGACGCGATCGTCACCGATCCGGGCATCCTCGTCGACCTCGGCGCGACCGCCGCGTGGCTGCACTGCGAGGCGGGCATGCTGGCCTCCCGCGGCGGGCCGCTCGTCGCGCTCGAGGTCGCCGAGCGGGTCGCCGAGGTCGTGCGCGACGTGCTCGCGAGCGATCAGCCGGCGTCGGGCTCCGCGGCACGCTCCACGAGGTAGCCGCGGATCCACAGCTCGCGCACGGCGGGCAGCGCCTCGGCCGAGAGCGCCTCGGCGTCGACGTCGAGCAGCGACGCGATCGCGTCGAGGATCGCGCCGACCGACAGCTCGCCGTCGCTCGCGCCCACGAGCCCGGCGACGGCCGTGTCGACGGGCGTCGTCCGTCCGAGCGCGCCGCCCTGCGTGAGCTCGATGACCGTCGGGCCGGAGGCACCCGGTCGCAGGTGGCGCAGCTCCGTGACGTCGGCCTGCACCAGGAGGTGCACGTCGCGCAGGTCGGCGTCGTCGAGCGCTGCGACGCGCTCCTGCACGTCGAGCGAGTCGGCGAGGTGGACGCCGACGTGCTCGAGCCCCAGCGCGTTGCCGACGCGCTCGACGCGGATGCGCGGGGCCGCCGCATCCTCGTCGCGCGCGTGCGCCACGACCCAGCCGAGGCCGATCGACCGCACGTCGCGCGCTGCGAAGTCGTCGAGCCACGCCGTCAGCAGGGGAGCGTGGTCCTGGTCGCCGGGCCGCGTTCCGCCGTCGCGCAGCCACAGCTCCGCGTAGCGCACGACGTCGAGCGTCTCGCGCTCGAGCACCCAGCCGTCGACGCCGCCCGTCGCGAGCCAGGCGCGTACGCGATCGAGGCCCGCGGCGCCTGCGAGCGACTCCCAGTTGCCGAGCAGGCGGGCGGCGCCGCCGGGCGCGAGGTGGGCGCCGAGGCCCTCGACGACCTCCTGCATGAGCGCGTCGCCCGTGCGCCCGCCGTCGCGGTACTCGTAGGCAGGGACGCCCTCGGCGCGCGGGGTGATGACGAACGGCGGGTTCGACGCCACGAGGTCGAAGCGCTCGCCTGCGACGGGTGCCCAGAGGTCGCCCTGCCGGGTCTCCACGTGGTCGACGCCGTTGAGGGCGCAGGTGAGGCGCGTGAGCGCGAGCGCGCGCTCGGAGAGATCGGTCGCGACGACGTGGTCGGCGAGCCGGGCGAGGTGCAGCGAGACGATGCCGCAGCCCGAGCCGAGGTCGAGCGCCGAGGTCGCGCGCACGGGAGGCAGGATCGCCGCGAGGGTGCGTGCGGCGCCGCCGACGCCCAGCACGTGGTCCTCGCGCAGCGGGTGGACGCCGGAGAGCTCGTCGAGATCGCTCGCGATCCACCACGAGCCGTCGCCGAGGACGTCCCGGAAGGCGTGCGGGCGGATGGTCAGCAGGGGAGCGGCGTCGTCGTCCGCGATCTCGACGATGCCCAGCGCCGCGAGGCCCTCGAGGCCGACGGTCGGCAGCGCGGCATCGAGGTCGGCTGCGGGGGCCCGGTCGCCGAGCCACAGGAGCCGCACGATCGTCGCGAGCGCGTCGGTCGCGTCGCCGAGCGCGCGGCGCGCGGGCGTCGCCACCATCCTCGCCAGCGCGTCCGCCGCGTGGACGCCGATGCGCGCGGCGACGCCCCCGCCCGCGTACCCGGCTGCTGCCAGGTCGTGGGCGAGGGCGTCGACGAGCGCGCGGTCCACCTAGGCGGACGGCCCCGCGATGCGCGGCTCGTGGAACGCGCCGCCGAAGGCGCGCTCGGATGCGCCGACGCGATCGAGGTACGGCGTCACGCCGCCCATCTGGAACGGCCAGCCCGCGCCGAGGATCATGCACAGGTCGATGTCCTCGGGGCCGACGACGACCTCGTCCTCGAGCATGCGATGGATCTCGTCGGCGAGGCCGACCTCGAGCCGCTCGCGCAGCTGCTCCGCGGTGTACGGCGTGGCGCCCTTGGGCGTGTGGCGCTTCACGATCGCCACGGCACGCTTGTCGATGCCCTTCACCTCGCCCTTGCGGTCGCGCTCGAGCAGCACGCCGGCCTCGGCGAGCTCGTGCAGCGCGTCCGACTCGAAGAACCGGTCGGGGAAGGCGCCGTGGTGCGTGTCGAGCACGTGCGCGCCGACCTTCAGGCCGACGAGGTCGAGGAGGACGAACGGATCCATCGGCAGCCCGAAGGGCTGCTGTGCCGCGACGACGGTCTCGAAGGGCGTGCCCTGCTCGACCGCGTGCATCGCCTCGCCGAGCAGCTTCGCGAGGACGCGGTTGACGACGAAGCCCGGGGTGTCGCGCGTGATGACGGCGGTCTTCTTGAGGTCCTTCGCGACGCGCATCGCGGTCGCGAGCGCCGCGTCCTCGGTGTGCGGCGTGCGCACGACCTCGATGAGCGGCATGACCGCGACGGGGTTGAAGAAGTGGAAGCCGACGAGGCGCTCGGGGTGCGCGAGGCGCGCGCCGATCTGCTCGACCGAGAGGCTCGAGGTGTTCGTCGCGATGATCGCCTCGGGGCTCAGGTGCGGCTCGACCTCCGCGAAGACCTGCTGCTTGACGCCCAGCTCCTCGAAGACGGCCTCGATCACCCAGTCGCAGTCGGCGAAGTCGGCCTTGTCGACGGTGCCCGACAGGAGCGCGGAGAGCCGGTTGGCCGTGTCGGCGTCGAGCCGGCCCTTCTCCTGCAGCCCGGCGATCTCCTTCCGGATGCCGGCCAGCGCGGCGTCCACGCGCCCCTGGTCGAGGTCGGTGATGACGACGGGCACCTGGAGGCGACGCAGGAACAGCAGCGCGAACTGGCTGGCCATGAGGCCGGCGCCGATGATGCCGACCTTCGTCACCGGGCGCGCGAGCTCCTTGTCGGGCGCACCTGCGGGGCGCTTCGCACGCTTCTGCACGAGGTCGAAGGCGTAGATCGACGCGTGGAACTGGTCGGAGGCGATGAGCTCGGTGAGCGCGGCGTCCTCGGCGGCGAAGGCCTCGGCGCGCGACGCCTTCTTCGCGCCCTGGAGCAGCTCGAGCGCCTTGTAGGGGGCGAGGGCGACCGTGCCGATCTTCGACTCGAGCGACCGCCGTGCGATGCCGATCGCGACGTCCCACTTCACGGCGCGCTCGAGGCGGCCGGGCACGTTCGGCCGCTCGACCGTCGCGCCCCCGAGCACGTCGTCCGCCCACGCGAGCGACTGCTCGAGGAAGGACGCCGGGCCGAACATCGCGTCGGCGATGCCGAGCTCGAGCACCTGCTCGGGCTTCAGCACGCGGTTCTGCTTGAGCGGGTTCTCGATGACGACCGTGAGCGCGTGCTCGATGCCGATGAGGTTCGGCAGCAGGTACGCGCCGCCCCAGCCCGGGATGAGGCCGAGGAAGACCTCGGGGAGGGCGACGGCGGGAGCGGTGGCGTTGATCGTGCGGTAGTCGGCGTTCAGGCCGATCTCGAGGCCGCCGCCGAGGGCGAGGCCGTTGATGAACACGAAGGTCGGCACGCCGGCGTCGTGCAGCAGCCCGAGGACGCGGTGGCCGAGTCGCCCGAGCTCCGCGCCGGTCTCGCGATCGGGCAGCAGCCCGACGTTCGACAGGTCGGCGCCTGCGGCGAGGAAGTACGGCTTCCCCGTGACCGCGATCGCGTCGATCCGCCCGGCGGCCGCGCGGCCGCGCTGCGCCTCGAGCACGTCGCCGAGCTCGAAGAGCGTCGCGGGGCCGAGCGTCGAGGGCCGCGTGTGGTCGCGGCCGTTGTCGAGCGTCACGAGCGCGAGCGTGCGGCCCGAGGGCAGCGCGACGTCGCGGACGTACGAGTGGGTGACGACCTCGTCGAACTGCGCGGCCGCGAGGCGCGGGAACTCGTCGGCGATGCTCACTTGCGCTTCCTTCCGGTGAAGTGGGGGTTCTCCCAGATGACGGTGCCGCCCTGGCCGAGCCCGACGCACATGGCGGTGAGGCCGTAGCGCACCTCGGGGTGCTGCTCGAACTGCCGCGCGAGCTGCACCATGAGGCGCACGCCGCTCGACGCGAGCGGGTGGCCGATCGCGATGGCGCCGCCGTACGGGTTCACGCGCGGGTCGTCGTCGTCGATGCCGAAGTGGTCCGTGAAGGAGAGCACTTGCACGGCGAACGCCTCGTTGAGCTCGAACAGGCCGATGTCGTCGATCGACAGGCCGGCCTTCCGCAGCGCCTTCTCGGTGCTCGGCACGGGTCCGATGCCCATGATCTCGGGGTCGACGCCGGCGAAGCCGAAGGACACGAGCCGCATCTTCGTCGTGAGCCCGAGCTCCTTCGCGACGTCGGACGAGGCGATGATCGACATCGTCGCGCCGTCGTTGAGGCCCGACGCGTTGCCCGCCGTCACGCGCCCGAACTCGCGGAAGGGCGTCTTGAGGGTCGCGAGTCCCTCCATCGTCGTCTCCGGACGCGGCGCCTCGTCGGCCGTCGCGAGGCCCCATCCCTCGGCCGTCTGCAGTGCGACCGGCACGAGGTCCGGCGCGATGTCGCCCGCGGCGAGCGCGGCGGCGTACTTCTGCTGGCTGCGCATCGCGTAGCGGTCCGCACGCTCCTTCGTGAGGTGCGGGAAGCGGTCGTGGATGCGCTCGGCCGTCTTGCCCATGTTGAGCGCGTCGGCCGAGACCATCCGCTCGGCGACGAACCGCGGGTTCGGATCGGCGTCGAGGCCCATGGGGTGCCTGCCCATGTGCTCGACGCCGCCGGCGATCGCGACGTCGTAGCCGCCGAGCGCGATGCCGCCGGCGACGGCCGTGACGGCCGTCATCGCGCCCGCGCACATGCGGTCGATCGCATAGCCGGGCACGGACTTCGGCAGCCCGGCGAGCATGCCCACCGTGCGGCCGAGCGTGAGTCCCTGGTCACCGGTCTGGGTCGTCGCCGCGATGGCGACCTCGTCGATCCGATCGGTCGGCAGCGAGGGATTCCGCTCGAGGAGCCCGACGAGCGCCTTCACGGCGAGGTCGTCGGCCCGCGTCTGCCAGTACATGCCCTTCTCGCCCGCACGCCCGAACGGGGTGCGGACGCCGTCGACGAACACGACGTCGTGTGCCACTGAAGCCTCCTGCATGGGTGGATGCACGTCACGGTGCACGACGAGCCTAGGCAGCCGCCGTGGGACGGGGGAGTCGGTTGCGGATTCCCTACGACGCGTCGTCGGACGGCTCGTCGGGCGATTGGTCCGCCTCTACAAACGCAGCCGCGATCCGTTGTGCGGTCGCGTCAACCTGCCACGGGCGCGCGCCGAGCCGCGCGAGCTCGTCGGCGACGGCGTCGGTCGTCGGCGCGCCGCGGAAGTCCCACGTGAGGCGCCGCAGCGTGTCGGGCGTGAGCAGCTGCTCGTTCGGCATCGACAGCGCCTCCGCCGCCTCCTGGACCGCTGCGCGCGCGCGCTGCAGGCGCGCGGCGGCCTCGGGACGCTTCTGCCGCCAGAAGCGCGGCGGGGGCGGCCCGTCGGCGGGCGTGCGCAGCACCGGCAGGTCCTCGCTCGCGCGACCCTCCTCGAGCGCCGCGAGCCAGCGATCGAGCTGCGAGCGGGAGGCCCGCCCGTGGAAGCCGCTCGTGGCGGCCAGCTGCGCCTTCGTGCGCGCGCCGCTCGTCGCGGCGGCCATGAGCGCGGAGTCGGGGATGATGCGGCCGGGCGCGCCGTCGACCTCCTGCGCGTACGCGTCCCGCGCCTGCCAGAGCGCGCGGGCGATCGCGAGCGTGCGGCGGTCCTTCACCTGGTGGAGGCCCGAGAGCCGACGCCACGGCTCGGCTGCGGCCGGCTTCGGCAGGCGCGTGCGCGCCGCCTCGAACTCCTGCCTGGCGATCTCGGTCTTGCCCTGCCGCTCGAGGTCGGCGGCGAGCGCGTCGCGGAGGTCGACGATGAGCTCGACGTCGAGCGCCGCGTACGCCAGCAGCGCGGGCTCGATGGGCCGCTTCGACCAGTCGGAGGCCGCATGCTCCTTCGCGAGGCGGATGCCGAGGAGCCGCTCGACGACGGCGGCGAGCCCGACGCGCTCGTATCCGGCGAGCCGGGCGCCGAGCTCGGTGTCGAAGAGGCTGCCGGGCTCGAGCCCGAGCTCCCGCAGGCACGGGAGATCCTGCGACGCGGCGTGCAGCACCCACTCCTCGTCGCCGATGGCGGCCTGCAGCTCGTCCCACGCCGTGATGCCGAGCGGGTCGAGCAGCACGGTGCCGGAGCCGCGGCGGTACAGCTGCACGAGGTAGGCGCGCGACGAGTACCGGAACCCGTTGGCGCGCTCGGCGTCGACGCCGATCGGGCCCGAGCCGGCACGCAGGCGCTCGATCGCGGCACGCAGGCCCTCGTCGTCGACGACGGTCTCGAGCGGACCGACGGGGACGGCGTCGACGAGCTCGGGCTGCGGGGCGGAGGCGTCCGTCACCGCTGCAGCCTCCGCGCGTCGAGGCTGATGGCGCCCGGCTGCAGCGGCATGCCGGCCGTGGCGCAGACGAGGTCGCACCAGGCGGCGAGGTGCCGCTCGATGTCGTACGAGGTGGGCGTCCACGACGCACGCAGCTCGAGCTGGGCGCCCTCGCCCTGCTCCGCGAGCTCGCCGAAGCCGGTCGAGAGCACGCGCGTCGCCGTGCCCGACGCCGCGTGGTAGCCCGCGTCGCGCTGGTCGAGCGCCTCGAGCAGCCACGACCACGTCACCTCGGGCAGCATGGGGTCGGGGGCGATGTCGAGGTCCTGCGTCGCCTGCGTGAAGGTCACGATGCGGAAGGCGCCGCCCCACGACTCGGGCTCCTCGGGGTCGTGCATGAGGATGAAGCGGCCCGTGCCGCGGTCCGAGTCCCTCCCGTGCTCGGGGGATCCGACGTCGGCCGCCACGGCGTACGACCACGGCGCGATGCGCCCGGGTGCGGGGATCTCGCGCACCGTGAGCTCGCCGCGGGTGTCGGCGCTGCGCATGCGCTCGACGGCGGCGAGGAAGATCGCCGGCGCCTCGGCCGGCTCCGAGCCTGTGTCCACGTCGAAAGACTAGGCTGACGCCGTGAGCACACCAGCGAGGCGCGCCGCAGCCCTCGCCGCCGTCGTGCTCGCCGCCTCGGCCGCCGCCGTCACCGCCCTCTCGGCCCTGCTGGCGCGGGCGCTCATCACCCCACCGAGGCACCGCGACGACGTCGAGATCGTCGCCGTGGGCCCCGAGGGCATCCGGCTGGCGCGCACCCCGGACACCGAGCTGCCGGGCCGCTACGCCCTCTGGATCGGCGACCGCCTCGTGCGCATCGGGCCGATCCTCGACGAGGACGAGACCACGGTGCTCCGTGAGATCACCGACAGGGGCCGCGTACGCATCGGCGGTCGCGCGACGGCCCGCTTCTCGGGCTACCACCTCTACCGGCCGCGCGACCTCGGCCTGCCGTTCCGCTCCGTCATCGTCGACACCGAGCTCGGCCCGGCACCCGCGTGGATCATCGGCGACGAGTCGTCGACGACCTGGTGCATCCAGGTCCATGGCCGCGGCGTCAATCGCCGCGAGCCGCTGCGCGCCGTGCCGATCGTCGCCGAGCGCGGCATCCCGTCGATGTGCGTGTCCTATCGCAACGACGGGGAGGCGCCGCGCACGAGCGACGGCACCTACCGCCTCGGACTCGACGAATGGCGCGACGTCGACGCCGCGATCGACGTCGCCGTCGCGGCGGGTGCCGAGCGCATCCTCCTCATGGGCTGGTCCATGGGCGGGCAGGTCGTGCTGCAGCTCGCGCGCCGCTCGCGGCATCGTCGCCGCATCGCGGGCATCCTGCTCGACTCGCCCGTCGTCGCGTGGGGTCCGACGCTGCTGTTCCACACGCGCCTCGCGCGCGTGCCCGTGGCGTTCGTGCACACGGCGACCGCGCTGCTCGAGTCGCCCGCCGCGCGCCTCGCAGGTGGCGACGCGCTCGACTTCGCCGAGCTCGACGCCGTCGCCTTCGCCGACTCGTACGCCGTGCCCATCCTGCTGCAGCACTCCGCCGACGACGGCTTCGTGCCGCCGGACGCCTCGCGCGCCCTCGCCGAGGCGCGCCCCGACGTCGTCGAGTACCACGAGTGGCAGGGTGCGAAGCACTGCAAGCTCTGGAACCTCGACGAGCAGCGGTACCGCGAGATCGTGCACCGCTGGCTCGACCGCACGGGCCTCGCGCAGGCGGCGCCGCGCGACTAGGCCTCCGCGACCCGCTCGCGGATCTGGCGCTGGATGCGGCCGAGCATGCCCGACATGCCGCGCAGGCGCAGCGGCGACACCGCACGCTCGAGGCCGAGCATCGAGGAGAGGTCGGCGGGCACCGCGAGCGCCGCCTCGACCGTCGCGCCGTCGAGGCCGCGCACGAGGATCGACGCGAAGCCCCGCGTCGTCGGCGCCTCGACGGGAGCCGTCGCGTGCACGTGCACGAGCCCGGCGTCGACCTCGACGAAGAGGAAGACCGGCGACTGGCACTCGAGCACGCGCTCGAGCAGGTCGGGGTGGTCGGCGTAGCGCGGCGGCAGCTCCGGGAGCGCGTCGGCATGGTCGAGCAGCAGCATGAGGCGGTCCTGCTCGCCGACGGCGGCGAAGTCGTCGACGAACTCCTGCAGGGTCGGGGTCAGGCTCATCGCGCGGGCGCCTCGCCCGGCTCGGCGCCGACGGCGATCGGCACGCCGACGAGCGAGCCCCATTCGGTCCACGACCCGTCGTAGTTGCGCACGTGCGGGTAGCCGAGCAGGTGGGCGAGCACGAACCACGTGTGGCTCGAGCGCTCGCCGATGCGGCAGTAGGCGATGACGTCGTCCGCGTCGCCGAGCCCCGCCTCGTCGCGGTAGATGGCCTCGAGCTCGGCGCGCGAGCGGAAGGTGCCGTCCTCGCGGACCGCGCGACCCCACGGCACGTTGGCGGCGGTGGGCACGTGGCCCGCGCGCAGCGCGCCCTCCTCGGGGTAGGCGGGCGCGGTCGTGCGCTCGCCGCGGTACTCCTCGGGGCTGCGCACGTCGACGAGCGGCGCGCCGAGGTGCCCCAGCACGTCGTCGCGGAACGCCCGCAGCGTCGTGTCGTCGCGCTCGACGACGGGGTAGTCGGTGCGCTGCCGCACCGTCGCCGCGCGCGTCATCGGCCGACCCTCCGCGACCCACAGGTCGCGACCGCCATCGAGAATGCGCGTGTCGTGGTGGCCGTAGAGGGCGAGCACCCACAGCGCGTACGTGGCCCACCAGTTCGCCTTGTCGCCGTACAGCACGATCGTGTCGTCGGGTCGGATGCCCTTCGCACGCATGAGCTCGGCGAACGCCTCGGGTGCGAGGTAGTCGCGCAGCACCGGGTCGTTGAGCTCGGTGTGCCAGTCGAGCTTCACGGCCCCCGGGATGTGGCCCGTCTCGTAGAGCAGCACGTCCTCGTCGGACTCCACGACGACGATGCCGGGGTCGTCGAGGTGCTCGGCGAGCCAGTCGGTCGAGACGAGGCGCTCGGGGTGGGCGTACTCGGCGTACCGGGCGTCGGGCTCGTGCGTGCTCGTCATCGTGATTCCGCTCCTCATCCGGCCGCGCCCGTCGGCGCTCGGCCCCTCGTCTACGCTGGAACGCGGCGACGACGCCGATTCTTCCACCCGCCGCCGCCCGCCGCGGCGGCCCACGACCACCGGTTCGGAGCCCTCGACGTGCCCACCCTCACGCGCATCGCAGACCGACAGCCCACGACCGACGCCACGCGCATCGTCGCGAACCTGCGTCCGCCTCGACAGTTCGACGACGCGACGTTCGAGTCCTACGTGCCCGACGCGGCGCATCCCTCGCAGGCGACGGCCGTCGAGCGGATGCAGGATCTCGCCGAGATCTGGCGCGGCGGCGGCCGGCGCGGTCTCTTCCGCAAGGCGCCGCAGGTGAAGCCGGGCATCTACCTCGACGGCGGGTTCGGCGTCGGCAAGACGCACCTGCTCGCGGCGCTGTGGAAGACGATGCCCGGCGTGAAGCACTTCGGCACGTTCATCGAGTACACGGCGCTCGTGGGCGCGCTCGGCTACCAGGGGGCCGTGCGCGCCCTGTCGGGCGCGACGATCGTGTGCATCGACGAGTTCGAGCTCGACGACCCGGGCGACACCATGGTCATGACGCGCCTGCTCGGCGAGCTCGTCGCCGGCGGCGCCAAGATCGCCGCGACGAGCAACACGCCGCCGAACGCGCTCGGCGAGGGCCGCTTCGCGGCGAAGGACTTCCTGCGCGAGATCCAGGCGATCGCCGACCGCTTCGAGATCATGCGCATCGACGGCGACGACTACCGCCAGCGCGACGTGTCGGGCGAGGCGCCCGTCGTCGACGACGCGGCGCTCGAGACGGCGCTCGCCGAGCGCGGCGAGTCGGTGGCGCTCGACGACTTCGACGCGCTCGTCGACCATCTTGCCTCCGTGCATCCGTCGCGCTACGTCGACCTCGTCGCGGACCTCGACGCCGTGGGATGGCGCGGCGTGCGCACGCTCACCGACCAGAGCCAGGCCCTGCGCCTCGTCGCGCTCGTCGACCGGCTGTACGACGCGCAGGTCGCGATCGTGGCGTCGGGGACGCCGCTGAACCACGTCTTCTCCGAGGAGATGCTCGGCGGCGGCTACCGCAAGAAGTACCTGCGGGCGACCTCCCGCCTCATCGCGCTCACGACGGGGCAGGCGTAGCCGCTCACTCGCCGTCGTAGCGTCGGCTGTACTCGGCGTCGTCCGCTGCCCGGCGCGCCGCGCGGTCGTCGTCGTCGTCGGGCGCCCGGCGCGCACTGCGGATCGCCGTCACGGTGCCGCCGACGAGCACGGCGACGAGCGATCCGACGAGCACCCCGAGCGTGCCGTCGACGATGAGCTCCTCCGCCGAGCGATGCGCGAGCTCGTTCATGAGGAGCGACACCGTGAAGCCGATGCCGCCGAGGAGCGCGACGGTGACGAGGTCGCCGAGTCCGAGGCGGTCCGCCTTCGGGGTGCGCAACGCGATCTGCCCGAGCCAGCCCGCGAGCGTGATGCCGACGAGCTTGCCGACCGGCAGCGCGATCGCGATGGCGAGGAAGATGGGGCTGAGGGCGCCCAGCGGCACCTGCGGGATCATGACCGACGCCGACACGAAGGCGAACAGCGGCAGGATGGCGCCGTTGACGATCGGCTCCAGGCGATGCCGCGCGGCCTCCGCCGGTGCGGGGGCGAGCACGAGGCCCGCCGCGACGCCCGCGATCGTCGCGTGCACGCCCGACTGCAGCACGAGCCACCACAGCGCGATGCACGCGGCGGCGATCGCGATGCGCAGCGGCCAGCTGCCGCGGCGCGTGCGATAGGCGCGCCCGAGCGCCCACACGACGACGACGGTCGCGGCCGCGGCGACGAGCGCCCAGACCTGCAGCGAGGTGGTGAAGAGGATGGCGATGAGCCCGATCGCGATGAGGTCGTCGATCACGGCGAGCGCGAGCAGCAGCGCGCGCACGGCCACGGGCAGGCGCTTGCCGACGATCGCGAGCACGCCGAGCGCGAAGGCGATGTCGGTCGCGGTCGGGATCGGCCAGCCGCCCGCGAGCTCGCGCGGCACGAGCGCGACGAACAGGAGCGCCGGGGCGACGACGCCGCCCACCGCGGCGATCGCGGGGACGAGGGCCTTGCGCCGATCCGCGAGCTCGCCCTGCGTGAGCTCGTAGCGCAGCTCGATCGCCGCGACGAGGAAGAAGACGGCGAGGAGCCCGTCGGTCACCCAGTGCGCCGCAGAGAGGTCGACGCCGCCGAACGGCGTGGGATGCCAGTGCTTGAGGTCGTCGAGACCGGGGCCGAGGGGCGTGTTCGCGACGACGAGCCCGATCACCGCCGCCGCGAGGAGGAGAGCGGCAGCCACCTGGGAGTTCCGGATCCACGTCACTCGTCCATCCAAGCAGCGGCGCCCGGGCCTTCCGCGCCGAAACATCCCTGCAACACGGAGGCGGCTTTCGTTACGTCGTCGAAACGCGACGCGCGGGCTGCCGAAATGACGTTCGCTCACGCTGGGAGCAATCCCTGACCGGAACACCCCCAAGGAGCCCACCCCATGGATGCAGGAAGCATCGCCTTCGGCGTCGCCGCGACAGCCCTCGTGCTGTTCATGACGCCCGGCCTCGCCTTCTTCTACGGCGGCCTGGTCCGCGCGAAGAGCGTCATCAGCATGATGATGATGTCGTTCGGATCCCTCGGCCTCATCGGCGTGCTGTGGATCCTGTACGGCTACAACATGTCGGCCGTCGACAGCCCCTTCGCCTTCGCGGGCAACCCGTTCTCCGACTTCGGGCTCTCGGGCCTCGCCGCCGGCGAGACGGCCAACACCGACTTCGTCGGCGTCGCGTACGGCTCGACCTTCGCGATCATCACGGTCGCGCTCATCTCGGGTGCGATCGCCGACCGTGCGAAGTTCGGCGCTTGGATGCTCTTCGCGGGCGTCTTCGCCACGCTCGGCTACTTCCCGATCGCCGCGTGGGTGTGGGGCGGCGGCTGGATCTACAGCCTCGGCGACCTCATGGGCCTGCCCGCCGTCATCGACTACGCGGGCGGCACGGCCGTGCACATCAACGCAGGTGCGGCGGCGCTGGCGCTCGCCTTCGTCCTCGGCAAGCGCGTCGGCTTCGCCAAGGGCTCGCACAAGCCGCACAACGTGCCCTTCGTCCTGCTGGGCGCCGCGATCCTGTGGTTCGGCTGGTTCGGCTTCAACGTGGGCGCCGAGTGGCTCAACGAGATGGGCAACGCGGGCCTCATCACGATCAACACGATCGGCGCGACCGCGGCCGCCGTGCTCGCCTGGCTCGTCGTCGAGAAGATCAAGGATGGGAAGCCGACGGCCGTCGGTGCTGCGTCGGGTGCCGTCGCGGGCCTCGTCGCCATCACGCCGGCCTGCGCGAACCTCACGCCCGGCTGGGCACTCGTGCTCGGCGTGGTCGCAGGCGCCGTCTGCGCCATCGCGATCGAGCTGAAGTTCAAGCTCGGCTTCGACGACTCGCTCGACGTCGTCGGCATCCACCTCGTCGGCGGCCTCATCGGCACGCTGTACCTCGGCTTCTTCGCGACGGACACCGGCCTCTTCCTGGGCGGCGGTGCCGGCCAGCTCGTCGTGCAGCTGATCGCGGCGCTCGGCGCGATGATCTACGCGTTCATCGTGGCCCTGGTCGTCGGCTTCGCGATCGAGAAGACGATCGGCTTCCGCGTGAAGTCGGAGGACGAGCTCGCCGGCGTGGACCAGATCGTCCACGGCGAGGAGGCGTACGACTACGAGCTCGAGCGGGCCTGACGCCCGGGGCTCGCATGCCGATCGGGAGGGCCCGGATCCGTGAGGATCCGGGCCCTCTCGCCTGTGCGGGGCCGCGGCGTCGACGCGAGCGGCTCAGGCGTCGTCGCGCGGTGCGTCGGGGTGCGCAGGGTCCAGCGCGAGCGCGCGCAGCTCGCCCTCGAGCGCGGCGAGCCGATCGCCGCGGTCCGGGTCGGGCGCGCTCGGGGCGAGGCCCTGGATGCGCAGGGCCGAGTCGAACATGTCCTCCATCGCCGCCCGGCGGGCCTCGCGCACGATCCCGCGCACGACCGCCTCGTCGGCGACGCGCTCCTCGAGGCGCTCCACGAGCAGCGCCGCGATGCGGGCCCGCCGCTCGAGGGGCGCCACGTCGCGACGCCGGAAGTCCGCGCTGTGGAGCGCCTGCCCGTGGCGTCTCGCCGCGAGCTCGCGCGTGCGCTCGATGTGCGCGATCGCCGCGCGCTGCTCGGCGACGACGTCCGCGGCGTCGGCGCGCACGCCGGCGACGAGGGCGTCCTCGTCGTAGTCGTCGCGGTCGCGCAGCGCCCCGAGCACGACGCGATTGCGTGCTGCCAGCCGCAGGCCCGTCATGACGATGAGCAGGCCCTCGTCGACCTGCGTCGCGAGCTCGTCGTCGGTCGGCGGCGGGGGAGGCTCCTCGCGGCGTCGGAAGGGCCAGACCACGCGCTGCTCCCTCCGCGTCGGCGCGCAGCGATCCGCGCGCGCATCCGCATCCGAGCCTACGGCTCGAGGGGCAGCTGCACGGCGTCGGCGGAGACGACGAAGTCCCCGGTCCGTGCTGGACCGGGGACTCGTGCGTGGTGGGCGATACCAGACTCGAACTGATGACCTCTTCCGTGTGAAGGAAGCGCGCTACCAACTGCGCCAATCGCCCTCGAACGGGACCATCCTGCCACACCTCGAGCCTCGTGCGTGACCACGTTCGGTTGGGCTCGCGCCGCCCGAACGCACGGCCTCGGGCGGCCCCATCCGGGCGGTCGAGCGCGAATCACACCGATGTGACGGCCCGTCGACGTTCGATTTGCCGAGCGTCGAGCCGTGGGCTACTGTTGGTCGAGTCCGAGGGGCGAAGGTCCCGAAGGCACGCGGATGTGGCGCAGTGGTAGCGCATCACCTTGCCAAGGTGAGGGTCGCGAGTTCGAATCTCGTCATCCGCTCGAGAGATCATCTCGACGGTCGCCCCCGGTTCGCCGGGAGCCACCGACAGGGTGGGGTGGCCGAGTGGTCAGGCAGCGGCCTGCAAAGCCGTCTACGCGGGTTCGAATCCCGTCTCCACCTCGCACGAGGGCGATTGGCGCAGCGGTAGCGCGCTTCCCTGACACGGAAGAGGTCACTGGTTCGATCCCAGTATCGCCCACCACATGAGCAGCCCCGGTCCTTCACGGACCGGGGCTGCTGTCGTTCGCGCTGCCAGCCAAGTCTCGGCTGGAGGTGTTCTCGTCAAGATTGACGAGAGCATGAGAGGCGGTTCGATCCGATGCCGAGCGACGCTGAGATGAGGTCCGTGACCGGTGCGCCGATGTTCGGGGAGGACTGGCCGCTCGAAGGCGATGAGGCGGTCCTCTTCCTGCTCGTGAGCTCGACGGGACGACGCGACATCCGAGGTATCGACGCGCTGGCGGAAGCACTTGGCCGAACCGTTGACGCCGTCGACTGGAGGCTCGACACCATTGCGTCTCAACTTGACGCGCATCGGGGCCCGAAGGAAGAGCCGCTCCCGGTCTCCGCGCAGCTCAATGCGCTGCTGCGGGAGTACGAGAGGCACCCGGTCCGGGTTACTGAGAGGGCGAAGATCTCGTACGAGCGACTGATCGCGGGGGAGCGACCTGCGTCCTTGCGCGTCGAGCGTCAGCGCGCCGACCAGCAGGCGCGCACCTGCCCCGAGTGCTTCCAAGAGCGCGCGTTGGACGGGTCCTGCGGCTGCTGAGCCCTCCCGGGGTCGGCTCCGTATGATCCGGCGTGGAGCTAGTCGTGGATCCAGTGGCCGTCGTCGCCACCGGGGATCCACGTGAGCACGGCCTCCGGCTCGATGCCGATCGCGCGGAGCGCCTCGAGTCCCTTCCACGGGTCCTGGTGGGTGAAGCGCTCCCACATCACGTCGAGCGCCCCGTGCGGGCCGCCGCGATCGAGCGTCTTCACGAGTGAGGCGTAGGGCACGCCGAGCGCCTCGGCGAGCGGGGAGAGGTCGTCGGGCAGGCGGAACCAGTCGTGCCGCTCAGACTCCCACTCGTAGCAGATGAGCCACCCTCCCTCGCGGGGATCCCGGCTCGGCACCGACCAACCTTCCGTCATCGCGTCCTCCTCGTCTCCACCTTTATCGTCGCGGCGACCGCCCACATCGGAACGGCAGCATCTCGACGGCACCGGGCCGGATCTCGACGGCTGGATCGTGGGTGCCGCGTGCGCGCGCGTGCAGACTCGCACCGTGCAGACCTCCGACGGCCAGCGGCGCCGCCTCCTCCACCCGGCGTGGATCGTCGCCGCCGTGGCGTTCCTCGCCCTCGTGGGCGCCGCGGGGTTCCGGGCCGCGCCGAGCGCGATCATGGTGCCGCTCGAGGAGGAGTTCGGCTGGACGCGCACGGAGCTCTCGCTCGCCGTCACGGTGAACCTCGTGCTGTTCGGGCTCACGGCGCCGTTCGCAGCGGCGCTCATGGCGCGGTTCGGCATGCGGCGCGTCACGACCGTCGCGCTGCTGCTCGTCGCCGGGGGAGCTGCGCTCTCGGTGCTCTCGACGACCCCGTGGATGCTCGTCGCCACGTGGGGCGTCATGATCGGCCTCGGGACGGGCTCGATGGCGCTCGTGTTCGCGGCGACGGTCGCCGACCAGTGGTTCGTGCGCAGCCGCGGCCTCGTCGTCGGCGTGCTCACCGCCGGCTCCGCGACGGGGCAGCTCGTCTTCCTGCCGCTCATCGCGCTGCTCGTCGAGGGCGCGGGGTGGCGGCAGGCGTCGCTGCTCGTCGCCGGCGGCGCGCTCGTGGTCGTGCCGCTCGTGCTCCTCTTCCTCCGCGACCGACCTGCAGACCTCGGCACGACCCCCTACGGCGCACCCGAGGGGTGGACGCCGCCCGTCCGCTCGAGCGGCAACGCCGTGCGCACGGCGCTCACGACGCTGCGCCGCGCGAGCCGGTCGCGCACGTTCTGGGCGCTCGCCGCCGGCTTCGCGATCTGCGGCGCGACGACGAACGGGCTCGTCGGCACCCACTTCATCCCGAGCGCGCACGACCACGGCATGGCGACGACGGCGGCGGCCGGCCTCCTCGCGCTCGTGGGCGTCTTCGACATCGTCGGCACGATCGCGTCGGGCTGGCTCACCGACCGCGTCGATCCGCGCATCCTGCTCGGCGTCTACTACGCGGGCCGCGGCATCGGGCTCGCGATCCTGCCGCTGCTGCTGTCGGACTCGGTGAGCCCGCCGCTCATCCTGTTCGTCGTGATCTACGGCCTCGACTGGGTCGCGACCGTGCCGCCGACGGTCGCGCTGTGCCGCCAGCTCTTCGGCGCCGACGGCCCCGTCGTGTTCGGCTGGGTGTTCGCGTCGCATCAGATCGGCGCCGCGATCGCCGCGACCGTCGCGGGCGCGATCCGCGACGCGTCGGGGGAGTACACGCTCGCCTGGCTCGGCGCCGCCGGCCTCTGCGCCGTCGCCGCCGTGATGAGCGTCGCGATCACCCGGCGCGTGCAGCCGCTCGCCCAGCGCGCCTGAGCCGTGCCGACCGGGTCTCCCTGCGCGCCTAGGATCGAGTGGTGACCACCGGATTCGATCGCTTCACGGACCGTGCCGTCGTCGCCATGCGCGTCGACGGCGAGCTGCAGGACCTCGCTCGCGAGATCACGGATGCGCAGACGGTCGAGCCCGTGACGATCGACTCGGAGGACGGGCTCGCGATCCTGCGCCACTCCGCCGCGCACGTGCTCGCGCAGGCCGTGCAGCGCATCAACCCCGAGGCTCGCCTGGGCATCGGCCCGCCCGTCACCGACGGCTTCTACTACGACTTCGACGTGGCCGAGCCCTTCACCCCCGAGGACCTCAAGGCCATCGGCAAGGAGATGGACCGCATCATCCGCGAGGGCCAGCGCTTCACGCGCCGCGTGGTGAGCGAGGACGAGGCGCGCGCGGAGCTCGGCGCCGAGCCGTACAAGCTCGAGCTCATCGGGCTCAAGGGTCCGAACGACGAGGCCGCCGTCGAGGTGGGCGGCGGCGAGCTGACGATCTACGACAACGTGAACCGCGACGGCGAGACGGTCTGGAAGGACCTCTGCCGCGGCCCGCACCTGCCCTCCACCCGCATGGTCGGCAACGGCGCGGCGCTCACGCGCGTCGCCGCCGCCTACTGGCGCGGCAAGGAGACGAACCCGCAGCTGCAGCGCATCTACGGCACCGCGTGGCCGACGAAGGACGAGCTGCGCGCCTACCAGGCGCGCCTCGAGGAGGCAGCGAAGCGCGACCACCGCCGTCTCGGCAAGGAGCTCGACCTCTTCTCGTTCCCCGACGAGGTCGGCTCGGGCCTGTCGGTCTGGCACCCGCGCGGCGGCGTCGTCCGGCAGGAGATGGAGCAGCACGCCAGGCGCCGGCACCTCGAGGGCGGCTACTCGTACGTCTACACGCCGCACATCACGAAGGCCGACCTCTTCCAGACCTCGGGCCACCTCGAGACCTACAAGGAGGGCATCTGGCCGCCCATCCACATGGACGAGGTGCGCGACGAGTCCGGCGAGATCGTCAAGCAGGGCTCCGACTACTACCTGAAGCCCATGAACTGCCCGATGCACATCCTCATCTACAAGGAGCGTGCGCGGTCGTACCGCGACCTGCCGATGCGGCTCGCGGAGAACGGCACCGTCTACCGCAACGAGCTCTCGGGCGCGCTGCACGGGCTGACGCGCGTGCGCGGCTTCACGCAGGACGACGCGCACCTCTTCGTCACGCCCGACCAGCTCGAGGTCGAGTCGGGCAAGGTGCTCGAGTTCGTGCTGTCGCTGCTGCGCGACTTCGGCCTCACCGACTTCGCCCTCGAGCTGTCGATGCGCGACGACGAGAAGTCGAAGTGGATCGGCGGCGAGGAGCAGTGGGCCGAGGCGACGGATGCACTGCGCCGCGTCGCGCAGGCGAGCGGGCTCTCGCTCACCGAGGTGCCCGGCGAGGCCGCCTTCTACGGTCCCAAGATCGACCTGAAGACGAAGGACGCGATCGGCCGCACCTGGCAGCTCTCGACGGTGCAGATCGACTTCAACCTGCCCGAGCGGTTCGGCCTCGAGTTCACCGACCGGGACGGCTCGAAGCAGCGCCCCGTCATGATCCATCGCGCGCTGTTCGGCTCGATCGAGCGCTTCTTCGCGATCCTGCTCGAGCACTACGCCGGCGCGTTCCCCGCGTGGCTCGCGCCCGTGCAGGTCGTCGGCATCCCCGTCGCGAGCGACTACGCCGACTACCTCGACGACGTCGCCGCCCGGCTTCGGGCTCGCGGCGTGCGCGTCGACGTCGACCACTCCGACGAGCGCATGCAGAAGAAGATCCGCACGCACACGCTCGCGAAGGTGCCCTTCCAGCTCATCGCGGGCGGGAAGGATGCCGAGGCCGGCAGCGTCTCGTTCCGCTTCCTCGACGGCACGCAGGAGAACGGCGTGCCGCTCGACGACGCCATCGAGCGGATCGTGCGCGCGATCGAGACGCGGCAGACCGAGCTGGTCGCCTGATGCCCAGCGCCGACGGTCGCGGACCCGGGGATCTGCCCGCGCCGGACGACCCGACGCGCGAGGCCGGCGCGCCGACGTGGATGTCGTCGGAGCTCGCGGGCGTGCCCGACCGCTACCAGCGGCTCTGGACGCCCTACAGGATGGCGTACATCCAGCAGGGGCAGCAGCCCGAGCGCGACGCGTGCCCGTTCTGCCTCGCGCCGTCGATGCCCGACGACGAGGGCCTCGTCGTGCGACGCGGCGAGACGGCGTTCGTCATCATGAACCTGTACCCGTACAACACGGGGCACGTCATGGTGTGCCCCTACCGGCACGTCGCGACCTACGACCTCGCCACCGACGAGGAGGTCGCGGAGATCGCGCTGCTCACGCAGCAGGCGATGCGCACCATCGCCCTCGTGTCGCGCAACGACGGCGTGAACATCGGCATGAACCAGGGTCGCGTCGCGGGCGCCGGCATCGCCGAGCATCTGCACCAGCACATCGTGCCGCGCTGGGCGACGGACGCGAACTTCTTCCCGATCATCGCGCAGACGAAGGCACTGCCTCGCCTGCTGGAGGAGGTGCGGGCCGAGCTCGCCGAGCGCTGGGTCGCCTGAGCCGCCAGGCGGCCGCGGGCAACCCCGCTCCCGGCGGCGCGGGTGCACCGTGCGCCGCCGGGCGATCCGAGGTCAGCAGGGGACCGAGAACGCGAGGGTCGCGGTGCCGCCCGAGAAGTCGCTCATCCCGACCTCGGCCGTGAACACGCCGCCGGAGAGGGTCGCCGGCGAGGAGTCGTCGGTCTGGTAGTAGACCTGGTCGCCGTTCGTCATGAGCACGCCGGTGACGGTCCAGGACCCGCCGGCGCTCTCGCCGCTCGCGACGAGCGTGCCCGTCTCGTCCTCGGAGCTCGTGGAGATCAGTGCGCCGTCGCCGTAGGAGTAGCACGAGAGCGTCGAGCCCCACGAGCCGACGGGCTGGCCGTCGATCGTGACGGTCGAGCCGCCCGCGGCGGGGGCGGAGTCCGTCGCCGAGGGCTCGGCGGACGGCGCGGGATCCGTCGCATCCGGCGTCGACGAGGTCTCGGGCGCGGTGGTCGCGGGCGTCGTCTGGACGGGCGCCGCCGGGGGCGAGATGACGCACCCCGCGAGCGCGAGCGAGCCGAGGACGATGCCCACGATGGGGGCGATGCGAGTGCGAGGCATGGCACGCATCGTGCCACCCTCGGCTGGATGCGCGCTGCCGTCGACCCTCGCGCGCGGCGATAGCCTCGCGCCATGCAGCTCTACTCGGCGCGCCCGGACCGGCGCGCATGGCAGATCGTCGGCGACCTGGTCGCGATCGGCGTGCTCGCGATCGCCATCTGGCTCGCGGGGGAGACGACGCGCGCGATCGAGTCGCTGACGTCGTTCGGCGTCCAGATGCAGGGCACGGGCTCGCAGCTCTCCGACACCCTGCTCGGCGCGGCGGAGGGGCTCGAGGGCGTGCCGCTCGTCGGCCCGGGGCTCGGGGCGCCCTTCGTCGAGGCGGCGTCGGCTGCCGACGGCCTCGCCGCCGCCGGCCGCACGCTCGAGGACGCCATCCGCACGCTCGCGCTCGCCGTCGGCACGGCGGTCTGGCTCGTGCCGGTGCTCGTGCTCGTCGGCGTGTGGCTCGTGCCGCGCATCCGCTTCGCCCTCCGCTCGGCGCAGACGGCGCGCATCGCCGCCGGACCGGCGGGGCGTGACCTCCTCGCCCTGCGGGCGCTCGTCGCGCGTCCGCTGCCCGAGCTGCAGGCCGTCGCGCCCGATCCGCTGCGCGCGATCCGTGACGCCGACGACGACGTGCTCGACGCCCTCGCGGCGCTCGAGCTCTCCGCGGCCGGCGTGCGCCGGCGCCCCGTCCGGACGGCGACCGCAGGAGGACGCCGGTAGGCTCGTCGCGTCGACACGAACCGGGAAGGCAGCATGTCCGGACACTCCAAGTGGGCGACGACGAAGCACAAGAAGGCCGTCATCGACGCGCGTCGTGCCAAGTCGTTCGCGAAGCTCATCAAGAACATCGAGGTCGCCGCGAAGCTCGGCGGCGCGGACCTCGCCGGCAACCCGACGCTGTACGACGCGGTGCAGAAGGCCAAGAAGACGTCGGTGCCGAACGACAACATCGATCGCGCCATCAAGCGCGGCGCCGGCATCTCGGGCGACGCCGTCGAGTACACGACGATCATGTACGAGGGCTACGCCGGCGGCGGCGTCGCCCTCATGGTCGAGTGCCTCACGGACAACAAGAACCGCGCCGCGGCCGAGGTGCGCACGGCGATGAGCCGCAACGGCGGCACGATGGCCGACCCCGGATCCGTCGCCTACAACTTCCATCGCAAGGGCGTCGTGTCGGTGACGAAGACCGACGACGTGACGGAGGACGACATCCTGCTCGTCGTGCTCGACGCGGGCGCGGAGGACGTCGTCGACCAGGGCGGCGGCTTCGAGATCCTCACCGACCCCGCCGACCTCGTCGCGGTGCGCTCGGCGCTCGTCGATGCCGGCATCGACTACGACTCGGCGGAGGTCGAGTTCGTCGCGGACCTCAAGGTCGAGGTCGACGCGGAGACGGCGCGGAAGGTCATGCGCCTCATCGACGCGCTCGAGGACTCGGACGACGTGCAGAACGTCTTCACGAACTACGCCCTGACGCCCGAGGCGCAGGCGGAGCTCGACGCCGAGGACGAGGACTAGGCACCCGCGAGGGCACGCACCGTGCGCATCCTCGGCATCGACCCCGGCCTCACGCGCTGCGGCGTGGGCGTCGTCGACGCCCAGGGGCGCGCGGTGCGACTCGTGTCCGTCGACGTGCTGCGCTCCGGCGCCGACGAGGCGCTCGAGCAGCGCCTGCACCGCATCGCGACGGGCATCGAGGCCGCGATCGCCGAGCATCGCCCGGACGCCGTGGCGCTCGAGCGGGTCTTCGTGCAGCACAACGTTCGCACCGTCATGGGCGTCGCGCAGATCTCCGGCCTCGTGCTCCGCGCCGCCGCCGCGAGCGGCATCGCCGTCGAGCTGCACACGCCCAGCGAGGTGAAGGCCGCCGTCACGGGCTACGGGCAGGCCGACAAGCGTCAGGTGGGCGCGATGGTGCAGCGCATCCTCGGGCTCGACGCCGCCCCGCGCCCCGCGGATGCCGCCGACGCGCTGGCGATCGCGATCTGCCACGCGTGGAGCGCACGCAGCGCGGCGCCGACCGCCGCCCTCACGCCGGCGCAGCGCGCCTGGCAGGCCGCCGAGCGCGCCGCCCGCCGCTGAGGGACGGCGCGGCGGCGAGTCGGCGTCGCCGGTCGAACCTAGGCTGGAGCGCATGATCGCGAGGCTCGACGGCACGGTGCTCGGCGCGACCGGATCCCGCATCGTCGTGGGCGTCGGCGGCGTCGGGCTCGCGGTGTCCGTCACGCCGCAGCTCTCGCTCGTCGCCTCGGTCGGCAGCTCGATCGCGCTGCACACGACGCTCATCGTGCGCGAGGACGACCTGTCGCTCTACGGCTTCGCCTCGCAGGCGGAGCTCGACGCCTTCGACCTGCTGCGCAGCGTCTCGGGGGTGGGGCCGAAGTCGGCGCTCGGCGTGCTGAGCCACATGACGCCGGACCAGCTCGCCGACGCCGTGGCGCGCGAGGACGAGCGCGCCTTCAAGGCCGTGAGCGGCATCGGTCCGAAGACGGCGCGGCTCATCATCGTGCAGCTCGCGGGCAAGCTGCATCCGGCGCCCGCGACCTCGTCGACGCCGTCCGACGCGGGCGCCGACGTCCTCGTCGCCCTCACGGGCCTCGGCTGGCCCGAGCGGCAGGCGCGGCAGGCGCTCGACGCGGTCGGCGCGCAGCCGGACGCGGGCTCGCTGCTGCGCGCGGCGCTCGCCGAGCTGGGGCCGCGCGGATGACGGATCTCACCCAGCCCGAGGCGACCGGCGACGAGATCGCCTTCGAGGGCGCCCTGCGGCCCGGCTCGCTCGCGGAGTTCGTCGGCCAGCCGAAGGTGCGCGGCCAGCTCGAGGTGCTGCTGCGCGCCGCGGCGCTGCAGGACCGCAGCCCCGACCACATCCTGCTCGCCGGTCCTCCCGGCCTCGGCAAGACGACGCTCGCGATGATCATCGGCGCGGAGACGGGACGCTCGGTGCGCCTCTCGTCGGGCCCGGCGATCCAGCACGCGGGCGACCTCGCCGCCGTCCTGTCGGCACTCACGCCCGGCGACGTGCTCTTCGTCGACGAGATCCACCGCATGGCGCGCTCCGCGGAGGAGATGCTCTACCTCGCGATGGAGGACTTCCGCATCGACATCATGGTCGGCAAGGGCGCCGGCGCGACGTCGATCCCGCTCGAGCTCGCGCCGTTCACGCTCGTGGCGGCCACGACGCGCTCGGGCATGCTGCCGAGCCCGCTGCGCGATCGATTCGGGTTCACCGCCCACCTCGAGTTCTACGACCCGAGCGACCTCGAGCGCGTGCTGCAGCGCTCCGCCTCGCTGCTGGGCGTGCCGCTGCCGCCCGACGCCATCGGCGAGCTCGCTCGGCGCAGCCGCGGCACGCCGCGCATCGCGAACCGGCTGCTGCGACGCGTGCGCGACTGGCTGCTCGTGCACGAGGGGAGCGACGGCGTCGAGGCCGTCCAGGCCGCGCTGCGCCTCTACGACGTCGACGAGGCGGGGCTCGACCGCCTCGACCGCGCCGTGCTGCACACGATCGCGCATCGCTTCCGCGGGGGACCCGTGGGGCTCTCGACGCTCGCCGCGTCCGTCGGCGAGGAGGCGGACACGATCGAGGCCGTCGTCGAGCCGTACCTCGTGCGCGAGGGACTGCTCGCGCGCACGCCGCGCGGGCGCATCGCGACGCCCGAGGGGCTCGCTCACGCGGGGGTCGTCGTGCACCCCACGTTGGACGATCGACTATGATCGACGGGTCCGTGCCCGCGCCGTGCGCGGTGGCGTGGACCCATCCGAACTTCGACTGAAGCGACCTTCACATGCACACCCTCATCCAGTCCGCGAACGACAACGCCCAGACCGGCGGCATCCCGTTCGACCCGCTGACGATCGGCATGCTGCTGATCCTCGCCGTGCTGATCTTCTTCATGTTCCGCAACAGCAAGAAGCGCAAGGCGCAGCAGCAGGAGCTGCAGACGAAGATGGTGCCCGGCGCCGACGTCATGACGAACTTCGGACTCTTCGGCACCCTCGTCGCCGTCGACGAGGACACGAACGAGGCCCTCATCGAGGTCGCGCCCGGCACCACGCTGCGCGTGCACCGGCAGACCCTCGCGCGCGTCGTCGAGAACGAGTCGACGCCTGAGGAGTCGTCCGTCGACGACGCCGAGACCGGCGGCGACGGCACCACCACCGAGCGCCCGTAGTGGCGAAGGCGCGGGCGCGCACCGGGCGCGCATTCATCTGGCTCCTGGTCATCGGCGCCCTCTTCGCGGGGCTGAACTGGGTGTCGGTCGCCACCGCGAACGGCGAGTGGACGCCCCGGCTCGCGCTCGACCTCGAGGGTGGGACGCAGGTCATCCTGTCGCCGCAGCTCCAGGAGGGGCAGCAGGTCACCGAGGAGCAGCTGAACCAGGCGGTCGAGATCATCCGCCAGCGCGTCGACGCGTCCGGCGTCTCGGAGTCCGAGATCACGACGCAGGGCGGCCAGAACATCGTCGTGTCGATCCCCGGCGAGGTCGACGACGCGACCATGGACCGTCTGCAGTCGAGCGCCCGCATGGAGTTCCGCCCCGTGCTCACGGTCGCGGCCGCGCTGACGCCCGACGAGATCGCGACGAACGAGGAGACGATCGAGGCGACGCCGCCCGTCGACGACCCGAACGCCCCCGCGCCCGCCGACGCCTCCGACCTCGCGTGGATCACGCCGACCCTGCAGGCCGAGTACGACACGTTCGACTGCGCGACGCTGCAGGATCCCGACCGCGGCGAGCAGCCCGCCGACGAGCCGCTCATCACGTGCTCGGAGGACGGCACGGCCCGCTACATCCTCGGCCCCGTCGAGGTCGAGGGCTCCGACATCTCGGACGCGAGCTTCGGCCAGGCCACGACCTCGACCGGCACGCCCACGGGCGAGTGGGAGGTCCGCCTCCAGCTCGACGCGCGAGGCACCGAGGCCTTCGACGAGGTCACGAGCCGCATCACGAGCCTCGAGAGCCCGCGCAACCAGTTCGCGGTCGTGCTCGACGGCGCCGTGATCATCGCGCCGCAGTCGAACGCCGTCATCACGAACGGCGAGGCGTCCATCACGGGCGGCTTCACGCAGGCGGAGGCGTCGTCGCTCGCCGACCAGCTGAAGTTCGGCTCGCTGCCCATCGGCTTCGAGGTGCAGTCGGAGGAGACGATCGCGGCGACGCTCGGCGAGAGCCAGCTCCAGGCGGGCATCGTCGCCGGCATCATCGGCCTCATCCTCGTCGTCGGCTACTCGATCTTCCAGTACCGCGCGCTCGCGTCGGTGACGATCGCGTCCCTCGTCATCGCAGGCGGCATCACGTACCTCGTGATCACGTGGCTGTCGTCGGCCGAGGGCTATCGCCTCTCGCTCGCCGGCGTGACGGGCCTCATCATCTCGATCGGCCTCATCGCCGACTCGTTCATCGTGTACTTCGAGCGCGTGCGCGACGAGCTGCGCGACGGTCGGGCGCTCACGAGCGCGGTCGAGGCCGGCTGGCGCCGCGCCTGGCGCACGATCCTCGCGTCGAAGGCGCTCAACCTGCTCGCGGCGATCGTGCTCTACCTCGTGGCCGTCGGCAACGTGCGCGGCTTCGCCTTCACGATCGGCATCACGGCGATCATCGACCTCATCGTGGTGGCGCTCTTCACGCACCCGATGCTGCAGCTCGTCGCCAGGACGCGGTTCTTCTCGAGCGGGCACCCGATGTCGGGCCTCGACCCGAAGGCGCTCGGCGCGGTCTACCGCGGCCGCGCGCAGTTCCGCGACCCCGTCGCAGCAGGCAAGGGCGCGAGGAGCTCGCGCGAGGCGCAGCGCCGCCAGTCGATCGCCGAGCGCAAGGCATCCGCCTCGGCAGAGCAGGAGCGGTGATGGCATCCCTCACCCAGTTCGGCAACCGCCTCTACACGGGCGAGTCCTCGTTCCCCTTCGTCGCCAAGCGGAGGACGTGGTTCCTCGTCGCGCTCGCCGTCATCGTGCTCAGCGTCCTCGGACCGCTGCTGCGCGGCGGCTTCGAGTTCGGCATCGAGTTCCGCGGCGGCAGCGAGTTCCGCATCTCGGGCGTCGAGCAGGTCGACGAGCAGGTCGCCTCCGATGCCGTGACCGGCGTCCTCGGTGCGAACGCCGTGCCGAACGTGGCCCGCGTCGGCCAGGACGGCCTGCGCGTGCAGACCGAGCAGCTCTCGGACGCCGACACCGTCGAGATCCGCGACGCCCTCGCATCCGCGCTCGACGTGTCGCAGGACGAGATCACCTCGTCGTTCGTCGGCCCCTCGTGGGGACAGGACATCACGCGCCAGGCGATCATCGGCCTCATCGCGTTCGTGCTGCTCGCGGCGATCATCATGGCCTTCTACTTCCGCACCTGGAAGATGTCGGTCGCGGCGCTCGCGTCGCTGTTCTTCACGCTCATCGTGACCCTCGGCGTCTACGGCACGCTCGGCTTCGAGATCACGCCCGCCGCGGTCATCGGCTTCCTCACGATCCTGTCGTACTCGCTCTACGACGTCGTCGTCGTGTTCGACAAGATCCGCGAGAACACGGCACCGGGCACCTCCGGCTCCTTCCTCGACAACATCAACCTCGCGGTGAACCAGACGCTCGTGCGCTCGATCAACACCTCCGTGATCGCGGCGCTGCCGACCGCGTCGATCCTCTTCATCGGATCGTTCCTGCTCGGCGCCGGCACCCTGCGCGACATCTCCCTCGCCCTGCTCATCGGCACGCTCGTGGGCGCCTGGGCGACGCTCTTCGTCGCCGCGCCGCTCTACGCGCAGATGCGCAAGGGCGACGAGATCGGCGAGGCGAGGGTCAAGCGCGCCTCGGAGCGCGGCGCAGTCGTCTGACGGCACGCCCGCGGGAGCAGGATGGACGCATGAGCGAGACGCAGACCACCGGCGCGTTTCGCACCCTGCTGCCCTTCCTGTTCTCGCGGTCGAACCGCGCGGGCGCGATCGACGACCTGATCCGCACGGTCAAGGGCCATCACCCGAAGGCCGACACCGGGCTCATCCAGCGTGCGTACATCGTCGCCGAGCGCGCCCACCAGGGGCAGTTCCGGAAGTCGGGCGAGCCGTACATCACGCATCCCGTCGCCGTCGCGCAGATCCTCGCCGACCTCGGCATCGGGCCCGTGACGATCGCGGCGGCGCTGCTGCACGACACCGTCGAGGACACGGAGTACACGCTCGACCAGTGCCGGGCGGACTTCGGCGACGAGGTCGCGATGCTCGTCGACGGCGTCACGAAGCTCGACAAGCTGCAGTACGGCGAGGCCGCGCAGGCCGAGACCATGCGCAAGATGGTCGTCGCGATGGCCAAGGACATCCGCGTCCTCGTCATCAAGCTCGCCGATCGCCTGCACAATGCGCGCACCTGGGGCTTCGTGTCGAGCGAGTCCGCGCAGCGCAAGGCGCGCGAGACGATCGAGATCTACGCTCCGCTTGCGCACCGCCTCGGCATCCAGGCGATGAAGACCGAGCTCGAGGACCTCTCGTTCGCGGTGCTGAACCCGAAGGTCTACGTCGAGATCAAGAACCTCGTGGAGGGGCGCGCTCCGGAGCGCGACCGGTACATGGAGGAGGTCGTGCACGCCCTCGTCGAGGACATGCGCGGCGCTCGCATCAAGGGTCGCGTCACCGGCAGGCCGAAGCAGTACTACTCGATCTACAACAAGATGCAGGTGCGGGGCCACGAGTTCTCCGACATCTACGACCTCGTCGGCGTCCGCGTCATCGTGCCCACCGTGCGCGACTGCTACGCGGTGCTCGGCCAGATCCACGCGCGATGGAAGCCCATGCCCGGGCGCATGAAGGACTACATCGCGACGCCGAAGTTCAACCTGTACCAGTCGCTCCACACGACCGTGATCGGTCCCGAGGGGCGCCACGTCGAGATCCAGATCCGCACCGAGGAGATGCATCGCCGCGCCGAGTACGGCGTCGCGGCGCACTGGAAGTACAAGCAGGGCGGCGGCCAGGCGGTCACGGGCGAGGACATGGCGTGGCTCGCGCACCTCAACGACTGGCAGGCGGACACGCAGGACCCCGGCGAGTTCCTGGACTCGCTGCGCTTCGAGATCGGCGCGAAGGAGGTCTACGTCTTCACGCCCAAGGGCAAGGTCATCGGCCTGCCGAAGGGCGCGACGCCCGTGGACTTCGCGTACGCGGTGCACACCGAGGTCGGGCACCGGACGATGGGCTCGAAGATCAACGGCCGGCTCGTGCCGCTCGACACCGCGCTGCAGACGGGCGACGTCGTCGAGGTCTTCACGTCGAAGAACCCCGACGCGGGTCCGAGCCAGGACTGGCTCTCGTTCGTGCAGAGCGCGCGCGCCCGCAACAAGATCCGCCAGTGGTTCACGCGCGAGCGTCGCGACGAGGCGATCGAGCAGGGTCGCGACGCGATCGCGAAGGCGATGCGCCGGCACAACCTGCCGCTGCAGCAGCTCATGAGCCGCGAGTCGTTCGTCGCCGTCGCCTCCGCGATGGGCTACGACGACGTCAACGGGCTCTACGCGGCGGTGGGCGAGGGGCACGTCTCCACGCAGTCGGTGCTCGAGAAGGTCGTGGCCGGGCTGCCGGGCACCGTCGACGACGACGAGTTCATCCCCGTCAGCCCCTCGCGCGGCGTGCAGTCGCGCACATCGTCGTCGGGCGTGCTCGTGCGCGGCGCGGACGACATCCTCGTGAAGCTGTCGAAGTGCTGCACCCCGGTGCCCGGCGACGACATCGTCGGCTTCGTCACACGCGGTCAGGGCGTCAGCGTCCACCAGCGCTCCTGCCCCAACGTGCAGGGGCTGCTCGCCGAGCCCGAGCGCATGATCGAGGTGTCATGGGCGGACAACGTCAAGAGCGTCTTCCTCGTGCACATCCAGGTCGAGGCGCTCGACCGCTCGGGGCTGCTCTCGGACGTCACGCGCGTGCTCAGCGAGCACCACGTGAACATCCTCTCCGCGTCGGTGCAGACGGGCACGGACCGCCTGGCGATCAGCCGCTTCGTCTTCGAGATGGGCGATACGACGCACCTCGACCGCGTGCTGAACGCGGTCCGACGCATCGACGCCGTCTACGACGTCTACCGCGTCACGGGCGGCTGATCGGCGGCAGCGCCAGCGCGTCGAGCCGCGCGATCGATCGTTCGATGCGGCTGCGTCCCGAGCCCGGGATCGCCCAGCGCACCTCGCGCACGTCGTCGACAAGCAGGCGGATCGCCGCCCGCGCCACCTCGTCGTAGGGGTCGTCGGCCAGCAGGTCGACCGCGGTGCGCCGCGGCGACGTCACGCGCACGCCGTCGACGACGAGGCACGTGTCGAGGGCGATGCGGCGGATGAGCGCGCGGCAGCCCGCGGGCACGTCCGCGCGGCGATGGCGCAGGGTCGCGACGTCGATCGTGCGCGGCAGCGGCGCGGCGCCGTGGATCCACGCGGCGGCGAGGCCGGAGACGATGTGCACGGGCGCGAGCGGCAGGCGCAGCGATCGCAGGCGATCGGCGGGGGAGACGAGGCGGTCGACGTGCCGCGCCGAGTCGGCGAGGTCGACGAGGTCGCCGTCGAGGCGCATGGCGGAGCGTTCGGCGATGGAGAGCATGCCGGCGAGGGTGCACCGTGCGCGCGGATGCGACGAGGCGCCGCGCTCCCGGTTGTGGAGAGCGGCGCCTCGGCTCGGGCTGTGGAGAGGGTCAGCGCGCGGCGGCGACGACCGCGAGCCACTCGCGCTTCGTCTGCAGCTCGGCCTCGAGGCCCTTGACCTTCGCGGCATCCTTCGACGCCCTCGCGGCCTCGATCGCGGCCTCCAGCTGCTCGATCGACTCCTCGAGCTGGCCGGCGAGCCCCTCCGACCGCGCCTTGCGCTCGGGGTTCGTCCGGTCCCAGTGCTCGTCGTCGAGCCTGCGCACGTGCGCCTCGATGCGACGCATGCCGTCCTCGACCTCGCGCACGGCATCGCGCGGGACGCGACCGATCTCGTCCCACCGGCGCTGCAGCGCCGTGAGCGTCTCGCGCGCCTTGACGCGGTCGGTGACCTGCAGCAGCGGCTGCGCCTCCTCGAGGATGGCGCGCTTGGCGGCGAGGTTCTCGCCCTGCTCGCCCTCGACGACGGCGTTCGCCTCCGACTTCGCCTGGAAGAGCACGTCGCCGGCGGCCTTGAACTCGGCCCACAGCGCGTCGTCGACCTTGCGGCCTGCGCGGCCGGCCGCCTTCCACTCGTCGAGCAGCGACCGGTACGCCGGGATGCCGTCGGCGCCCTTCGGCGCGAGCGCCTGCGCGCGCTCGACGAGCGACTGCTTGCGCGTGCGCGCGTCCTTGTGCTGCGAGTCGAGCTCGGAGAAGAAGGCCCGACGGCCCTGCTCGACCGTCTGGCGCGCGTCGCGGAACCGCTTCCACAGCGCGTCGCCGACCGACTTCGGGATGCGGGGGCCGTCCTTCTGCGCGCTCTGCCAGCGCTGGAAGAGGGCGTCGAGCTCGGCGCTCGCCTGCTTCCACTGCACCTGCTTGGGATCGCGAGCGGCGAGCGCCTCCGCCTCGGCGACGATGGCCTCGCGGTCGGCGATCGCGGCCTGCGCCTGCTGCTCCGCCTCCGCCTTCTGCTCGGCGCTCAGCTCCTCGAGCTTCGCGCCGAGGGCGTCGAGCCGCGTCAGCAGCGCCTCGAGGTCGCCCACGGCGTTCGCGCCGACGACCAACTCGCGCAGGTGCCTCGCGGCCTTCTGCACGTCGTTCGCCGAGGCGCCGGCGCGCGACCGCTGCTCGAGCAGGCGCACCTGCCCCTCGAGGTCTGCGTACTTGCGCTGGAAGTAGGCGAGCGCCTCATCGGGGCTCGCGTCGGGGTACTGGCCGACCTCACGCCACTGCTCGCCCTCGCGGACGGAGACGGTGCCGTGCTCGTCGACGCGGCCCCACGGGTTCGCGTCCATGCGCCCAGGCTACTTCACGCGGAGCGCGTCACTGCACCGTCGCGGCGTCGATCGTCACGGGCTCGGCCGGAGCGCCGTCCTGCGGTGCGACGCCCGTGGCCGGATCGACCGCGGTGCCCGCCGAGATGACGTCGGCCACGAGCTGGTCGAGGCCGCTCGTCACCTGCCCGACCACGGTGTAGCCGCCCGCGGCGTCCGAGGGGATGTCGGTCTCGCCGTAGACGATGAAGAACTGGTGCCCGTTGGAGTTCGCGTCGCCGCCCGCGCGCGCCATCGCGATCGTGCCGGCGGGGTAGACGTCGTCGGCCGGCGCGTTCTCGATGGGGCCGTACTGGTACGACGGGTCGCCGGCGCCCGTGCCGTCGATCGAGCCGCACTGCAGCACCTCGAAGCGCGGCGACGTCGTGAGGCGGTGGCACGTCTTGCCGACGTAGTAGCCCGTCTGGATGTCGTTGATCACGGCGGACACGCCCTGCGGCGCGGCCGCGCCGTCGAGCTCGATGCCGAGCTCGACGCCGTCGATCGTGATCGTGCCCGTCCAGTCGCGACCCTCGGCGAGCGACGGGTCGGGGACGGCGTCGGTCGCGGTGCCCTCCGCCTCGGGGCTGGGGGAGGGCGAGGCCGCGGCCTCGTCGCTCGGCTGCGAGTCGGCGTACCACCACTGACCGAGGCCCGCCGCGGTGCCGACGAGCACGACGGCGACGATCGCGATGACGTTGTCGCGCCTGAGCCTGCGCTGCTTGCCCTCGTGCACCGCGCGGCGTGCGCGGTAGTCGCGGACGCGCCGCTGCTGCTCCTTGGTGCTCGTCACCGATCCGTCTCCCGTCTGGATGCTCGCACGAGCGTAACGCCTGCGACTGTGCGCGGTCGCCGAGCGGACGTCGGGCGTCGGAGGTCTCTCGTACGATCGAGGCATGGCGAACGCGGGGCTCGGATCGTCGACCGCGCCGCTCGCGGTGCGCATGCGACCGCGCTCGCTCGACGAGGTCGTGGGCCAGGCGCACCTGCTGCGCGAGGGCTCGCCGCTGCGGCGGCTCGCGACGCCCGGCACGCGCAGCGGCCAGTCCGTCATCCTCTGGGGCCCTCCCGGCACGGGCAAGACGACGATCGCGCAGGCCATCGCGGCATCGAGCGACCGGCGCTTCGTCGAGCTGAGCGCCGTCACCGCGGGCGTGAAGGACGTGCGTCAGGTCATGGAGGAGGCGCTGTCGACGCGCGACCTCTACGACACGCAGACCGTGCTCTTCCTCGACGAGATCCACCGGTTCACGAAGGCGCAGCAGGACGCGCTGCTGCCGGGCGTCGAGAACGGCTGGGTGCTGCTCATCGCGGCGACGACCGAGAACCCGTCGTTCAGCGTCATCAGCCCGCTGCTGTCGCGCTCGCTGCTGCTGACGCTCGAGCAGCTGCCGGACGACGAGCTCGCCGGCCTGCTCGACCGCGCGATCGGCGACCCGCGCGGCTTCGGCGGCCGCGTCGCGCTCGACGACGCGGCGCGGGCGTCGATCGTGCGGCTCGCCTCGGGCGACGCCCGGCGCGCGCTCACGATCCTCGAGGCCTCCGGCTCCCACGTCCTCGCCGTCGCCGAGAGCGCCCGGGACGACGAGGCCGACGTGGCCGACGACGCGGCCGTGCCGACGATCACGGATGCGATCGTCGGCGAGAGCGTCGACGCGGCGCTGCTGCGCTACGACCGGCAGGGCGACGAGCACTACGACGTCATCAGCGCGTTCATCAAGTCGGTGCGCGGCTCCGACCCTGACGGCTCGCTGCACTGGCTCGCGCGCATGATCGAGGCAGGCGAGGATCCGCGGTTCATCGCCCGTCGCCTCATCATCCTCGCGTCGGAGGACGTCGGCATGGCCGATCCGCAGGGCCTCGTGATCGCGACGGCCGCCGCGCAGGCCGTGCAGCTCATCGGCATGCCCGAGGGCCGCATCCCGCTCGCGGAGGCGACGGTCTACCTCGCGACGGCGCCGAAGTCGAACCGCTCGTACCGGGGCGTCGACGCCGCGATCGCCGACGTGCGGCGGGGCGCCTTCGGGCGCGTGCCCACGCATCTGCGCGACGCGCACTACCCGGGCGCGAAGCGGCTCGGGCACGGGAAGGGCTACCGCTACGCCCACGACGCGCCGCACGGCGTCGCGACGCAGCAGTACCTGCCCGACGAGCTCGTCGGCACCGTCTACTACGACCCGGGGCCCCACGGCTACGAGCGCGAGGTCGCCGCCCGGCTCGAGCGGATCCGCGCGATCCTGCGCGGCGACTGACGCGCGACGGCGGCGCCGGCCACGGCGTCTGGTAGCCTGGACGACGGTCCACTCGGACCGACATCCATCCTTTTGCCGGGAGACCGGCTGGCTGCTCGCGCAGCCGCGATGCGAAGGAAGCAACGCATGACCACGAAGACCAGCATCACGCGCAAGTCGCGTGCGCTCGGCGTGGCCCTCACCCCGAAGGCCGCCAAGTACCTCGAGAAGCGGCCCTACGGCCCCGGCCAGCACGGCCGCACGAAGCGCAAGGCCGACAGCGACTACGCCGTCCGCCTCCGCGAGAAGCAGCGCCTGCGCGCCCAGTACGGCATCCGCGAGAAGCAGCTGCGCCTCACGTTCAACGAGGCCCGCCGCCAGGCCGGCCTGACGGGTGAGAACCTCGTCGAGCTGCTCGAGATGCGCCTCGACGCGCTCGTGCTGCGCTCCGGCTTCGCACGCTCGATGGCGCAGGCGCGCCAGCTCGTCGTGCACCGGCACATCACCGTCGACGGCCAGCGCGTCGACCGCCCCTCGTTCCGTGTCAAGGAGGGCCAGACCATCGGCGTGCACGAGCGCTCCGAGGGCATGGAGCCGTTCCAGGTCGCGGCCGCCGGCGGCCACGCCCAGGTCCTGCCGCCCGTCCCGGGCTACCTCGACGTGACCCTCGACCGCCTGCAGTCGCGCCTCGTGCGTCGGCCCAAGCGCGCCGAGGTGCCGATCGTCTGCGACGTCCAGCTCGTCGTCGAGTACTACGCCGCGCGCTGATCGCGCGCAGCACGAGGGCCGTCCGGGCTTCCCGGACGGCCCTCGTGCGTCGTGCGGCCATGTCGCGAAAGATAGACTGGCCGCTCACTTCCCACGAGGAGCGTCACATCATGAGGACCATCGCCCTGCTCGCCGTCGGTGCCGTCGTCGGCGCCGTCGTCGTCACGCGCATGCAGCAGACGCCGAAGGGCAGGGAGGTCCTCGACGCCGCGGACTCGCGCGTGCGCGAGTTCACCGACGCGGTCAAGGACGGCTACTCCAGCCGCGACCGCGAGCTGCGCGGCGAGTAGCGCGCACCCTCTCCATCACCGAGCACGCGACGCCCGCCGCGGCGGTCGCGACGCCCGTCCGGGCACGTCAGGAACGATCCACGATGCAGACCGCCGAGATCCATGACCGCTTCCTGCGCTTCTTCGAGCGCAAGGACCACACGATCGTGCCGTCGGCATCGCTCGTGAGCGACGACCCGACGATCATGTTCACGATCGCCGGCATGGTGCCCTTCATCCCGTACCTCACCGGGCAGGAGCCCGCGCCGTTCCCGCGCGCCGCCGACGTGCAGAAGTGCATCCGCACGAACGACATCGAGGAGGTCGGCCGCACGCCCAGGCACGGCACCTTCTTCCAGATGACGGGCAACTGGTCGTTCGGCGACTACTTCAAGCGCGGCGCCATCGAGTACGCGTGGGAGTTCCTCACGGGCTCGGAGGAGGACGGCAACCTCGGCTTCTCGCCGGACGACCTGTGGGTCACGGTCTTCGAGACCGACGACGAGGCCGTCGCGCTCTGGAAGGAGATCGCGGGCCTGCCCGACGAGCGCATCCAGCGCCTCGGCCGCGACACGAACTACTGGTCGACGGGGCAGCCCGGCCCCGCGGGTCCCTGCTCGGAGATCTTCTTCGACCGCGGCCCCGCGTACGGCGTCGACGGCGGCCCCGCGACCGACGACGACCGCTACGTGGAGATCTGGAACCTCGTCTTCATGCAGGACCAGATCGCCGACGTGCGGTCGAAGACCGACTTCCGCATCGTGGGCGACCTGCCCGCGAGGAACATCGACACCGGCATGGGCCTCGAGCGCATCGCGTTCCTCAAGCAGGGCGTCGAGAACATGTACGAGATCGACCAGGTGCGTCCCGTGCTCGACCTCGCGGCCGAGCTCTCGGGCCGCGCGTACGGCGCCGACCACGAGGACGACGTGCGGATGCGCGTCGTCGCCGACCACGTGCGCTCGTCGCTCATGCTGCTGTCCGACGGCGTCACGCCCGGCAACGAGGGGCGCGGGTACATCCTGCGTCGCCTCATGCGTCGTGCGATCCGCGCGATGCGACTCCTCGGCGTCACGGAGCCGACCTTCCCGGCGCTCTTCGCTGCGTCGCGCGACGCGATGCAGTCGGCCTACCCCGAGCTCGCCACCGAGTGGTCGCGGCTGTCCCGATTCGCGTTCGCGGAGGAGGAGACCTTCCTCAAGACGCTCGAGGCGGGCTCCGCCGTGCTCGACGGCGCCGTCGCGGCGACGAAGGACGACGGCCGTGCGCAGCTCGCCGGCGACACGGCGTTCCTGCTGCACGACACCTACGGCTTCCCGATCGACCTGACGCTCGAGATCGCCGAGGAGCAGGGGCTCACGGTGGATCGCGCCGCGTTCGATCGGCTCATGGGCGAGCAGCGTTCGCGCGCCAAGGCCGACGCGAAGGCGAAGCGCGGCGCGCTCGCCGACCGCTCCGTGTACGGCGAGTTTCGCGCGACGGGCGAGACGACGTTCCTCGGCTACGAGGAGCTCGAGGCCGAGGGCCGCGTCGTCGGCATCCTCAAGGACGGCGCGAGCGTGCAGCGCGCAGGCATGGGCGAGACCGTCGAGGTCATCCTCACCGCCACGGCGCTCTACGCCGAGTCGGGCGGCCAGGACGCCGACGAGGGCCGCCTCGTCGGCGACGCGTTCGAGGCGGACGTCGTCGACGTCCAGCGCCCCGTGCCGGGCCTGACGAGCCACACCGTCACGATCGCCTCCGGCGAGATCGGCGTGGGCGACCGCGCGCACACGATCGTCGACGCGGCCTACCGTCGCGGCGCGACGCAGGCGCACTCGGCGACGCACGTCATCCACGCCGCGCTCCGACAGGTGCTCGGCGACGACGCGCACCAGTCCGGCTCGTACAACAAGGCGGGCTACATGCGCCTCGACTTCTCGTGGTCGAGCCCGCTGAGCGCCGACACGCGCTCGGAGCTCGAGGAGATCGCCTCGACGGCGATCGCCGACGACCTCGCCGTCACCACGCGCGTCCTGCCGCTCGACGAGGCCCGCGAGGCGGGCGCGATGGCGCTCTTCGGCGAGAAGTACGGCGACACCGTGCGCATGGTCGACATCGGCGGCCCGTGGTCGCGCGAGCTGTGCGCGGGCACGCACGTCGCGTCGTCCGGCCAGATCGGCCTCATCGCCATCACGGGCGAGTCGAGCGTCGGCGCGACGAACCGCCGCGTCGAGGCGATCGTCGGCCAGGATGCGTTCCGCGAGCTCGCCGCGGAGCGAGCGCTCGTGCAGACCATCTCGCAGAGCCTGCGGACGCCGAAGGACCAGCTGCCCGCGCGCATCGACGACCTCGTCGCGTCGCTGAAGGCGGCGGAGCGCAAGGTCGCCGAGTTCGAGGCGCAGCGCCTGGCGCTGCGCGTGCCCGAGCTCGCGCAGTCGGCGTCGCGCGAGGGTCGTTCGCGGCTCGTCGCGGCGGACCTCGGAGCGGTCGGCTCCGCCGACGACGTCCGATCGCTCGTGCTGCAGGTGCGCGAGCGCCTCGGCGCCGAGCCGGCGACGGTCGCGCTCGGCGCGACGGTGGGCGGCAAGCCCGTCGTCGTCGTCGCGACGAACCAGGCCGCGCGCGACGCGGGCGTGCAGGCCGGTCCGCTCGCGAAGGCGGCCTCGGCCGTCCTCGGCGGCGGTGGCGGCGGCAAGCCCGACCTGGCGCAGGGCGGCGGCACGGACGCCGCTCGCATGCCCGAGGCGCTGCGCGCGATCGCGGAGGGCCTGGCCTGATGCGCCAGGGCGTCCGCCTGGGCGTCGACGTGGGCAGGGTCCGCGTCGGCGTCGCACGGTCGGACCGCGACGGGCTGCTCGCGACGCCGGTCGAGACGATCCAGCGCAGCGAGCTGGGTGCGCTCGTCGCGCGCATCCGCTCCCTCGTCGACGAGCTCGACGCGATCGAGGTCGTCGTCGGGCTGCCGCTGTCGCTGTCGGGCGTCGACACGCCCAGCACGAAGGACGCGCGCGACGTCGCCGACGCGCTCGCCGCCGTCGTGCCCGTGCGGCTCGTCGACGAGCGGCTCTCGACCGTGACCGCGCAGGCCGGCATGCGACAGGCGGGCCGATCGACCAGGCGCCAGAAGGACGTCATCGACCAGGCGGCCGCCGTCGTCATCCTGCAGCACGCGCTCGACGCCGAGCGCTCCGGGCGCGCACCCGGCATGATGGTGGACCACGAGGAGGACTGATGGGACGTCGTGGGAGGCCGCCGGGCACGCCCGAGCCGGGGAGCGAGCCGTTCGGCGACGCATCCGAGCCGATCGAGCCCGCGGTGCCGCCGACGCCGCCGCTGCGATCGACGCCGGCCCCCGAGGAGCCCGTCGATCCGCCGACGGTGAAGCAGCCCGTCGTGCCCGAGCGGCCCGCTGCGTCGGAGCGCGAGCCGACCCGAGCGTCGGAGGCCGAGCGCACCCCTGCGTCGCAGCCCGAGCCGACCTTCGAGGACATCTTCGGCACGCCGACCCCCGACGCGCCGGAGCCGGAGCTGCCCCGAGCCGAGTCGCGCCGGTCGCGGCCGAGCGAGCCCGTCGCGTCCGAGCATGCGACGTCCTCGAGCCGGCAGGACGGGCCGTCGGCCGTCGACGCGCTCGCCGACGCCGTCGGCGCCTCGACCTCCCAGACCCCGTGGGCGACGGCCACGAGCGCGTCGGCGCCGGAGTCGCCGCGCGCGCCGCGCGAGCGCGCACCGCGACCCGAGAAGGCTCGCAAGGCGCCGCGGCAGCGCAGCGGCCGACGCGGCGGCATCGTCATCATCGTCGCGCTCGTCGCGATCCTCGCCGCCGTCTTCGGCGGAGGATGGCTGCTCTTCGGTCCCGCGATCATCGATCGATTCGCCGAGCCGGCCGACTACGAGGGCGCGGGCACCGGCGAGGTCGTCGTGCGCATCGAGCAGGGCTGGACGGGTGCGCAGGTCGCGACGATGCTCGAGGAGGAGGGCGTCATCGCCGACCAGGAGGCGTTCTACGACCTCCTCGTCGCGGATCCGAGCATCGGCTTCCAGCCGGGCTCGTACCGGCTCGCCCTCGAGATGTCCGCGCAGGCCGCGCTCGACGCGCTGCAGGACGAGTCGAGCCGCGTCGTGCTGCAGGTCACGATCCCGGAGGGCTTCGTCATCCAGCAGGTGTTCGCGAGGCTCGCCGAGCAGACCGGCATCGCCGAGGCGGACATCGTGCAGGCGGCGAGCGACCCGAGCGCCTACGGCGTGCCGGGATCGACGCTCGAAGGCTGGCTGTTCCCTGCGACCTACACGTTCGACGGCGGCACGACGGCCCAGCAGATGCTGCAGGCCATGGTCGACCGCATGCGGCAGGCGCTCACCGACCGCGGCGTGCCGCAGGACCAGTGGCAGGAGGTCGTGACGTTCGCCTCGCTCGTGGAGCGCGAGGGCGGCCCGACGACGAACTTCCCGCAGGTCGCGCGCGTCTTCCAGAACCGCCTCGACATCGGGATGCTGCTGCAGTCCGACGCCACCGTCCACTACGGCATCGGCGACTTCGGCGTCATCACGACGACCGACGAGGAGCGCGCGGACGCGAACAACCCCTATAACACCTACGTCTACGCGGGTCTGCCGGTCGGTCCGATCGGCGCGCCGGGCGACGCGGCGATCGACGCGGTGCTCTCCCCGGCCGAGGGCGACTGGCTGTACTTCGTGACCGTCGACCCGTCCACGGGCGAGACGGTGTTCTCGAACACGCTCGCCGAGCACAACCAGGCCGTGCTGCGCTTCCAGCAGTGGCTGCGCGACAACCCCGAGTACGGCAGCTGATGGGCGGCCGCGGGTGACCTCGCTCGCGGTGATCGGGAGCGGATCCTCAGGGGGTGCGTCATGCGGCTCGCCGTGATCGGAAGCCGGTCGACGTGCACGTGCACAAGGGCTGGATGGCTGGGGGGTGCGTCATGCGGCTCGCGGTGATCGGAAGCCGGTCGACGTGCACGTGCACAAGGGCTGGATGGCTGGGGGGTGCGTCATGCGGCTCGCGGTGATCGGAAGCCGGCCGACGTGCACGTCCACAAGCATTGGATGGCTGGGAGGTGCGTCATGCGGCTCGCAGTGATCGGCGATCCGATCGACCACTCGCGCTCGCCGCGCATCCACGTCGCCGCGTACCGCGTGCTCGGGCTGGACTGGGCCTACGGGCGCGAGCGGCTCGCGGCCGACGAGGTCGTGGGCTTCGTCGACGGGCTCGGCCCCGACTGGCGCGGCCTGTCGGTGACGGCGCCGCTCAAGGAGGCGGCCGCGGCGTGGGCGAGCGAGCGCGACGCACTCGTGACCCGCACGGGCGCCGCCAACACGCTGCGCGTCGACCTGCGGGCCGCGTGGAACACCGACGTCGCGGGCATCGTCGACGCGTTCGCTGCCTCCGGCGTCGGGGGCGTCCACCGGGGCGCCATCGTCGGCGGAGGAGCGACGGCCCTGTCGGCGCTGTGCGCCCTCGCGCAGATGGGCGCGGACCGCGTCGACGCGTGGCTGCGCACCCCGACGAAGGGCGATCGCCTGGCCGCGCTGGGCGCGGAGCTCGGCGTCGATGTCCGCGTGCTCGGTCCCGACGCGGCGCCGCTCGTCGGCGACGCGGTCGTCAGCACGCTGCCCGCCGCCGCGCAGGTGACGCCCGCGCTCGAGGGCCCGCGCGCGATCCTCGACGCCGACTACGCCTCCGGCAGCAGCAGGTACGAGGGCGTCGCGCCGCTCGTGCCGGGCCTCGCGATGCTGCTGCACCAGGCGCTGCGGCAGGTGCGCATCTTCGTGCACGGCGATCCCGAGGCGCCCGTCGAGCGCGAGGACGAGGTCTGGGCCGCGATGGTCGCCGCCGCCTGACACCGGCGGCGTGCGCATCCGCGCTTCTGCGGGATGGAAGGATGGATGCCATGCTTCGATGGCTGACCGCAGGCGAGAGCCATGGCCCCGAGCTCCTCGCGATCCTCGAGGGCCTCCCCGCCGACGTGCCCGTGACGGCCGAGGCCATCCAGGCCGACCTGCAGCGTCGCAAGCTCGGCGCCGGGCGGGGCGCCCGGATGAAGTTCGAGCAGGATGCGCTGTCGATCTCGGGCGGCGTGCGCCACGGCCGCTCGATGGGCTCGCCCGTCGCGCTGCGCATCGGCAACACCGAGTGGCCGAAGTGGACCGAGGTCATGAGCCCCGCGCCGCTCGACGAGGCCCCGACGGGCGCCCGCGCGGCCGCGCTCACGCGGCCGAGGCCGGGCCATGCCGACCTCGTGGGCATGCAGAAGTACGGCTTCGACGAGGCACGGCCCGTGCTCGAGCGCGCTTCCGCCCGCGAGACCGCGGCGCGCGTCGCGCTCGGCGCGGTCGCCAAGGCGTTCCTCGGCGAGCTCGGGGTCCGCCTCGTCAGCCACACCCTCGCGATCGGGCCCGTGCGCGTGCCCGACGGCGCGCCGATCCCGACGCCGGACGACGTGCGTGCGCTCGACGCGGACCCGCTGCGCTGCCACGATCCCGCCACGAGCGAGCGCATGCTCGCCGAGGTCGACGACGCGCGCTCCTCGGGCGACACCCTCGGCGGCGTCGTCGAGGTGTGCGCCTACGGGCTGCCGCCGGGGCTCGGCTCGTACGTGCACTGGGACCGTCGCCTCGACGCGCGGCTCGCGGGCGCGCTCATGGGCATCCAGGCCATCAAGGGCGTGGAGGTCGGCGATGGCTTCGAGACGACCCGGCGCCGCGGCTCCGTCGCCCACGACGAGCTCGTGCCGGGGGAGCACGGCATCGAGCGCCTCACGGACCGCGCGGGCGGCACCGAGGGCGGCATGACCACCGGCACCGTGCTGCGCGTGCGGGCGGGCATGAAGCCCATCGCCACCGTGCCGCGCGCGCTGCGCACGATCGATACCACGACCGGCGAGGCCGCGTCCGCCCATCATCAGCGCAGCGACGTGTGCGCCGTCCCCGCGTCGGGCGTCGTCGCGGAGGCGATGGTCGCGCTCGTGCTCGCCGACGCGATGCTCGAGAAGCTCGGCGGCGACTCGGTGGCCGAGGTGCGCCGCAACCTCGACGCCTACCTGGCCGCGATCCCCGAGACGCTGGCCACGACCGCGTGAGGCCCGTCGCGCTCATCGGACCGATGGCGGCGGGCAAGTCCAGCGTCGGTCGCAAGCTCGCGCGCACCCTCGGCCGCTCGTTCGTGGACACCGACCGCGAGATCGTGCGTCAGCACGGCCCCATCGCCGACCTGTTCGCCCGTCGCGGCGAACCGGCGTTCCGCGCCATCGAGGCCGAGGTCGTCGCCTCGTCGCTCGTCGACGACGCCGTCGTGTCGCTCGGCGGGGGAGCGCCGCTCGCGCCCGCGACGCAGGCGCTGCTCGCCGATGCGCACGTCGTGCTGCTCATGATCGACGACCGGCAGGCACAATGGCGCATCGGCGGCTCGACGCGGCCGCTGCTCGCCGACGGGGGCATCGACGCCTGGCGCCGCATCCTCGCCGACCGCGAGCCCATCTACCGTGCGCTCGCCGACCTCGAGGTCGACGCGTCGCGCCGTCCCATGAGCGACGTCGTCGCCGAGATCGCCACCTGGCTGGAGGCCGCGCAGTGACCACCGTCATCCCCGTCCGCACCGAGCGCCCCTACGACGTCGTCGTGGGTCGCGACGTGCTGCTCGACCAGATCGCAGGCGCCGTCGCCGACGCCGCGCAGGTGCTCGTGGTGCATCAGCCGGCCATGGCGCGACAGGCCGACGCCATCAAGGAGCGCCTCGGCGACCACGTGCTGCTCGCGGAGGTGCCGGATGCGGAGGCCGCGAAGCGCATCGAGGTCGCGCAGTTCCTGTGGCAGATCATGGGTCAGGCCGACTTCACGCGCACGGACGTGGTCGTGGGCCTCGGAGGCGGCGCCGTCACCGACCTCGCGGGCTTCGTCGCCGCGACGTGGCTGCGCGGCGTGCCCGTCGTGCTCGCGCCCTCGAGCGTCCTCGGCATGGTCGACGCGGCCGTCGGCGGCAAGACCGGCATCAACACCGAGCAGGGCAAGAACCTCGTCGGCGCCTTCCACCATCCCGCTCGCGTGATCTGCGACCTCGCGCTGCTCGACACGCTGCCGCGCAACGAGCTGCTCACCGGGTTCGCCGAGATCGTGAAGGCCGGGTTCATCGCCGACCCCGAGATCCTCACGCTGCTCGAGCAGCATCTCGACGAGGCGACGGATCCCACGACGCCGGAGTTCGCGGACGTCGTCGCTCGCGCGATCCGCGTGAAGGCAGACGTCGTCGCCCAGGACTTCACGGAGCAGGGGCTGCGCGAGATCCTCAACTACGGGCACACGCTCGGCCACGCGATCGAGCACACCGAGCGCTACCGGTGGCGGCACGGGGCGGCCGTCGCGATCGGCCTCATGTTCGCGGCGGAGCTCGGCCGGCTGGCCGGTCGGCTGCCGGAGTCGGTCGTCGACCGCCACCGGGCGATCCTCGAGTCGCTCGAGCTGCCCACGTCGTACCCGATCGGGCGGTGGCAGACGCTGCTCGCGACGATGCGGCGCGACAAGAAGGCGCGCGGCGCCATGCTGCGCTTCATCGTGCTCGACGACGTCGCCCGCCCGCGCGTGCTCGAGGGCCCCGACGAGTCGATGCTCTTCACGGCGTACCAGTCGCTCGCCGACTGAGCGCGCGGTCCCCGGCGGTCGCCCGACCCGACCGCGCGCGCGGCTGGGTGGGAGCGGCGGTCTCGTGGTCTCGTGACGCGTGCTCGCCTGGCGGCTCGCGCTCCTCGACCTGCTGGTGGGGGGTGCCGATCCTCGTCCAGGGGCGCCCGCACGCAGCTGGTCGAGGAGGCCGCAGCCGCAGGCTGCTGCCGTCACGAGACCTCGTGACGTGCCCGCTCGGCGCGGCCTGGCGCGTGGCTGGGCGGGAGCGGCGGTCGCGTGGTCTCGTGACGCGTGCTCGCCTGGCGGCTCGCGCTCCTCGACCGGCTGGTGGGGGTGCCGATCCTCGTCCAGGGGTGCCCGCACGCAGCTGGTCGAGGAGGCCGCAGCCGCAGGCTGCTGCCGTCACGAGACCTCGTGCCGTGCCCGCCCGATCCGGCCTGGCGCGTGGCTGGGCGGGAGCGGCGGTCGCGTGGTCTCGTGACGCGTGCTCGCCTGGCGGCTCGCGCGCTCCTCGACCGGCTGTGGGGGTGCCGATCCTCGTCCAGGGGTGCCCGCACGCAGCTGGTCGAGGAGGCCGCAGCCGCAGGCTGCTGCCGTCACGAGACCTCGTGCCGTGCCCGCCCGACCTAGCCACGCGCGCGGCTCGGTGGGAGCGGTGCTCGCGTGGTCTCGTGATGCGTGCTCGCCTGGCGGCTCGCGCGCTCCTCGACCGGCTGACAGGGCGCGACTGCCGCACTACCGGCCCTTGAGGTGCGAGCGCAGCGAGCCTCGAAAGGGTCCCGAGTATCGGCGTGCCTTCCACCAGCTGGTCGAGGAGGCCGCAGCCGCAGGCTGCTGCCGTCACGAGACCTCGTGCCGTGCCCGCCCGGCCCGGGCACCGTCGTCGGCGCGGGCACGCGCGCCCTAGGCTCGTGCCCATGCGCATCCTCGTGCTCAACGGCCCCAACCTCGGCAGGCTCGGCTCCCGCGAGCCCGACGTGTACGGCTCGGCCGGGCTCGACGAGGTCGAGCGCGTCGTCGCGTCGAGCGGATCCGACGTCGAGGTCGACCTGCGTCAGACCGACGACGAGGCGGAGCTCGTGCACTGGATCCACGAGGCCGTCGACACGTCGACGCCCGTGATCCTCAACCCGGCGGCCTTCACGCACTACTCGTACGCGCTGCGCGACGCGTGCGCGCTCGTGACGAAGGCCGGCATCCCGCTCGTCGAGGTGCACATCACGAACCCGCACGCGCGCGAGGCGTTCCGGCACACGTCGACGATCTCGGGCGTCGCGACCGGCGTCGTCGCGGGCTTCGGGCTCGACGGCTACCGCCTCGCGGCCCTCGCCATCCTCGCCCGTCGCGACTGATCCTCGTCAGGGCCGCGCATCGTCCGTCGGATAGGATGCTCTGTCGGCCCCGATGGGCCGTGACGACTTCCATCCTCGAGGGACACATGGCGACGACGAACGACATCAAGAACGGCGCGGTGCTCAGCATCGACGGACAGCTCTGGAGCGTGATCGAGTTCCAGCACGTCAAGCCCGGCAAGGGCGGCGCGTTCGTCCGCACGAAGCTCCGCAACGTCCGCAGCCTCAAGGTCGTCGACAAGACGTTCAACGCCGGCACGAAGATGGACTTCGCGACGGTCGATCGCCGCGACTACCAGTTCCTCTACAACGACGGCACCGACTACGTGTTCATGGACAACGACACGTACGAGCAGTTCTCCGTGAGCCCCGAGATCGTCGGTGACGCCGCGAAGTACCTGCTCGACGGCGCCACGGCGCAGATCACGATGCACGAGTCGGAGGCGCTCCAGGTCGAGCTGCCGCCGTCGGTCGTGCTCGAGGTCACGTACACCGAGCCCGGCCTGCAGGGCGACCGCTCGAACGCCGGCACGAAGCCCGCGACCGTCGAGACGGGCGCCGAGATCCAGGTGCCGCTCTTCGTCGAGCAGGGCACGCGCGTGAAGATCAACACGACCGACGGCTCGTACCTCGGTCGCGTCACCGACTGACGTGGGCGACCAGGTCTACCCGTCCCGCCGCAAGGCCCGCAAGCACGCCGTCGAGGTCGGCTACTCCGCCATCGTGCGCGACGCCGACGCGCTCGAGCTGCTGCGCGTCACGGCCCTCGACCAGGGCTGGGCGCGCCACCCGTGGTTCGCGTACTGCGAGGAGCTCGTGACGGGCGTCGCGCACCACCGCGACGAGCTCGACGAGCTCGTCGAGCAGTCGAGCGAGCACTGGTCGCTCGAGCGGATGGCGCGCATCGACCTCGCGATCCTGCGCGTCGGCGCGTGGGAGCTCGCGCACAACCCCGCGGTGCCGCACGAGGTCGCGATCTCGGAGGCGGTGCACCTCGCGGGCGAGCTGTCGACCGAGCGCTCCGGGCCCTTCGTGAACGGCGTGCTCGCGAAGGTCGCCGCGCAGGTCGGCTGACGCGCGCTGCGCACCACGACGGCGCCGCGACGAGCCCTCGTCGCGGCGCCGTCGCCGTGCGTGCCGCGTGCCGATGGCACGCGGCGCGTTCGATAGGGTGGAGGCACCGACAACCTTTCGTGCCGTCCTGCGAGACGGCCGCGACGCCCTGAGAGGCAGGAAGGGGGTCTGCATGCCTGCGCGCACCGTGCTGCAGGAGGCGGACATCGCCCGCGCGCTCACGCGCATCGCTCACGAGATCCTCGAGGCCAACCGCGGGTCCGAGTCCCTCGTGATCCTCGGCATCCCGACGCGAGGCGCCCTCCTCGCCGACCGCATCGGCGCCCGCCTCGGCGAGATCACCGGCACCGACTTCGCCGCGCGGACGGGTGCGCTCGACGTGACGATGCACCGCGACGACCTCGCCCGCACGGGCGCTCGGCCCACGCAGCCCACCCGCATCCCCGAGTCCGGGATCGACGGCCAGACCGTGGTGCTCGTCGACGACGTGCTCTACTCGGGCCGCACGATCCGCGCAGCCCTCGACGCGCTCGCGGACCTCGGCCGGCCCGCCGCCGTCCGCCTCGCCGTGCTCGTCGACCGCGGGCACCGACAGCTGCCGATCCGCGCCGACTACGTCGGCAAGAACCTGCCGAGCGCAGCGAGCGAGCACGTCTCGATCCTGCTCGCCGAGGTCGACGGCCAGGACGCCGTGACGATCCAGGAGGGCAGCGGACGATGACGGGACTGCTCACCGCGGCGCTCGAGCGCGACGACGCGATCGCGCTCCTCGACATCGCCGAGGACATGGACCAGATCCATGACCGCGACCAGAAGAAGCTGCCGGCGCTGCGGGGCCGCACGGTCGTGAACCTCTTCTTCGAGGACTCCACCCGCACGCGCTCGTCCTTCGAGATCGCCGGCAAGTGGCTCTCCGCCGACGTCATCAACGTCTCCGGCAAGGGCTCGAGCGTGTCGAAGGGCGAGGATCTGCGCGACACCGTCACGACCATCGCGGCGATGGGCGTCGACGGCATCGTCATGCGGCACGGCGCCTCGGGAGCACCGCAGCTCGTCGCCTCGTGGGTCCCGCAGCCGATCGTCAACGCCGGCGACGGCACGCACGAGCACCCGACGCAGGCGCTGCTCGACGCCTTCGCGCTGCGCCGACGCATCCACGGCGACGCGTCGCGCGGGAAGGGTCTCGACGGCGTGCGCGTCGCGATCGCCGGCGACGTGCTGCACAGCCGCGTCGCGCGCTCGAACGCCCTGCTGCTGCCGGCGCTCGGGGCCGAGGTGACGATCGTCGGGCCGCCCTCGATGCTGCCGCCCGGCATCGACGCCTGGGACGTGCACCACACGACCGACCTCGACGCCGTCGTCGACGATCGTCCCGACGCGCTCATGATGCTGCGCGTGCAGCTCGAGCGGCAGACGGGCGCCTTCGTGCCCAGCGCGGGCGAGTACGTCGGTGGCTGGTCGCTGACGGCCGAGCGCTTCGCGCGCCTCGGGGGCGAGACCCTCGTCATGCATCCCGGGCCCATGAACCGCGGCCTCGAGATCTCGTCGGTCGCCGCCGACGCCGCCGCCTCGCTCGTGCTCGAGCAGGTGCGCGCCGGCGTGTCGGTGCGCATGGCCGTGCTCTACCGACTCCTGGCAGGAAGGACCCAGTCGTGACCACCCTCGTCGTGCGCGGAGCGCGCATCCTCGGGCTCGACGCCGCCGACCTCACCATCGAGGACGGCGTCGTCACGGCCATCGGCACGGCGTCGGCGCCAGCTGACGCGACGGTGCTCGACGCGGACGGGCTCGTCGCCCTGCCCGGGCTCGTCGACCTCCACACGCACCTGCGCGAGCCGGGCTTCGAGCAGTCGGAGACGGTCGCGACCGGCGTGCGCGCCGCAGCCGCCGGCGGCTACGCGGCCGTCTTCGCCATGGCGAACACGAAGCCGGTCGCCGACACCGTCGCCGTCGTCGAGCAGGTCGCCGAGCTCGGCAGGCGCGCGGGGCTCGCGCACGTGCAGCCCATCGGCGCCGTCACCGTCGGCCTCGCAGGAGAGCGCCTCGCGGACCTCGGCATGATGGCTCGCTCCGCCGCGCAGGTGCGCGTCTTCTCGGACGACGGGCACTGCGTGCACGACGCGCAGCTCATGCGCCGCGCGCTCGAGTACGTCGCGCCCTTCGACGGCGTCATCGCGCAGCACGCGCAGGAGCCGGCGCTCACCGTCGGCGCGCAGATGCACGAGTCGCCGCTCTCCGGCGAGCTCGGCCTCGCGGGCTGGCCGTCGGTCGCCGAGTCGTCGATCGTCGCACGCGACGTGCTGCTCGCCGAGGCGACGGGCGCACGCCTGCACGTGTGCCACGTCTCGACGGCCGAGACGGTCGACGTCCTGCGCTGGGCGAAGGCGCGCGGCATCCGCGTCACGGCGGAGGTCACGCCGCACCACCTCGTGCTCACCGAGGAGGAGGTGCGCGGCTACGACGCGCGCTTCAAGGTGAACCCGCCGCTGCGCGCCGCATCCGACGTCGAGGCACTGCGCGCCGCGCTGGCCGACGGCACGATCGACGTCGTCGCCACCGACCACGCACCGCACCCGATGGAGGCGAAGCGCGCGGCATGGGCCGACGCGGCCATGGGCATGGTCGGCCTCGAGACCGCCCTCGCCGTCGTGCAGGAGGCGATGGTCGACACGGGGCTCCTCGACTGGGCAGGCGTCGCACGCGTCATGGCGAGCGCGCCGGCGCGCATCGGCCGGCTCGAGGGCTTCGGCGGCGCGATCGAGGTCGGCGCCCCCGCGCACCTCGCGCTCGTCGACCCGCACGGCTCGACGCCCGTCGACCTCGAGCACCTCCACGGGCGCTCGACGAACTCGCCGTTCCTCGGCCGTACGCTGCCCGGCCGCGTCGTCCACACCGTCTACCGCGGGCGCGCGACGGTGCAGGATGGAGTGGTCGCATGAGCTACGAGACCTTCATCCTCCTGAGCGCGGCCCTCGTCGTCGTCCTGCTCGCCGCAGGCGTCCTCGGCTGGCGCGCGCGTCGACGACGCCATCGCGACCTCGTCGCGCCGCGCTCGCCCGAGGGCTTCGAGGCCGTGCTCGACGCGCCCATCCTCTACGTCGCCACGACGACGGCCGGCGACCCGTACGACCGCGTCGCGGTGCACGGCCTCGGCTTCCGCGCCCGCGGCCGCGTGGCCGTCGGCCCCGCGGGCGTCGTGCTCGACCTGCCGGGCACCGCCGTGCTCGTGCCGACCACCGACCTGCTCGGCGTCGAGCGCGCGACCTGGACGATCGATCGCGTCGTCGAGCCCGGCGGGCTCCTCAAGGTCACGTGGCGCCTCGGCGCCCGCGACCTCGACACCTACCTCCGCGTGACCGGCGACGACGCACCCGTGCTCGCCGCCATCCGCGACATCCAGCCGCATCCGACCGCTTCAGGAGCTGCAGCATGACCATCGCCCACCTCGTGCTGGAGGACGGCACCATCTACCGGGGCCGCGCCTACGGCGCCATCGGCCGCACGCTCGGCGAGGCCGTCTTCGCCACCGGCATGACCGGCTACCAGGAGACGATCACCGACCCGTCGTACGCGGGCCAGATCGTCGTCCAGACCGCGCCGCAGATCGGCAACACCGGCGTGAACGACGAGGACCCCGAGTCGCGACGCATCTGGGTCGCCGGCTACGCCGTGCGCCAGGCGAGCCGCGTCGTGTCGAGCTGGCGCGCGACCGAGTCGCTCGACGCGCGCCTGACCCGCGACGGCATCGTCGGCATCCAGGGGATCGACACGCGCGCGCTCACGCGCCGCCTGCGGGATGCGGGCAGCATGCGCGCCGGGATCTTCTCGGGCGACGCCGTCGGCACCGACGCCGAGATGCTCGACGCGGTGCTCCAGAGCCCGCCGATGGCCGGCCGTCGGCTCGCCGACGTCGTCTCGACGCCCGAGGCGTACACGCTGCCCGCGACCGCCGAGCGCGTCGGCCACCTCGCCGTGCTCGACCTCGGCGTGAAGACGTCGACGCTGCGCTACCTGCAGGACCACGGCTTCGACCTCACGGTGCTGCCGCACTCCGTGACCGCCGACGAGGTGCTGGCCCTCGGGGTCGACGCCGCGTTCTACTCGAACGGTCCCGGCGACCCGGCTGCATCCGACCAGTACGTCGAGCTGCTGCAGGCGCTGCTGCGCGCCGGGCTGCCGTTCTTCGGCATCTGCTTCGGCAACCAGCTGCTCGGCCGCGCGCTCGGCTTCGGCACGTACAAGCTGCCCTTCGGCCACCGCGGCATCAACCAACCCGTGCTCGACGTCGCCACCGGCACCGTCGAGATCACGAGCCAGAACCACGGCTTCGCCGTCGACGCGCCCATCGGCGAGGTCGTCGACAGTCCCGCGGGCTTCGGCCGCGTCGAGGTGAGCCACTACTCGCTGAACGACCGCGTCGTCGAGGGTCTGCGCGCGCTCGACCTGCCGGCGTTCAGCGTGCAGTACCACCCCGAGGCCGCCGCCGGCCCCCACGACTCCATGTACCTCTTCGATCGCTTCGCGCAGCTCGTGCGCGAGCGGAAGGACGCCTGATGCCCAAGCGCGACGACATCTCGTCGGTCCTCGTGATCGGATCCGGACCCATCGTCATCGGCCAGGCGGCCGAGTTCGACTACTCCGGCACCCAGGCGTGCCGCGTGCTGCGCGAGGAGGGCATCCGCGTCATCCTCCTGAACTCCAACCCGGCGACGATCATGACGGACCCGGACTTCGCGGACGCCACGTACATCGAGCCCATCACGCCCGAGGTGCTCGAGACGATCATCGTGAAGGAGCGTCCGGACGCGATCCTGCCGACGCTCGGCGGCCAGACGGCGCTCAACGCGGCGATCGCGCTGCACGAGCAGGGCATCCTCGAGCGTCACGGGGTCGAGCTCATCGGCGCGCGCGTCGACGCGATCCACCGCGCCGAGGACCGCCAGCTCTTCAAGCAGCTCGTGCTCGACGCGGGCGGCGACGTCGCGTCGTCCGTCATCGCGAAGACCGTCGACGAGGCGGTCGCGTTCGCCGACGAGTACGGCTACCCGGTCGTCGTCCGCCCCTCGTTCACGATGGGCGGCCTCGGCTCGGGCTTCGCGCACGACGAGGAGGAGCTGCGGCGCTTCGTCGCCGACGGCCTCCACTCGTCGACGATCGGCGAGGTGCTGCTCGAGGAGTCGATCCTCGGGTGGAAGGAGTACGAGCTCGAGCTCATGCGCGACACGGCCGACAACACGGTCGTCATCTGCTCGATCGAGAACGTCGACCCCGTCGGCGTGCACACGGGCGACTCCATCACCGTCGCTCCGGCGCTCACGCTCACCGACCGCGAGTACCAGCGGCTGCGCGACCTCGGCATCCGCATCATCCGCGACGTCGGCGTCGACACGGGCGGCTGCAACGTGCAGTTCGCCGTCGACCCGGCCACGGGCCGCGTCATCGTGATCGAGATGAACCCGCGCGTCTCGCGCTCGAGCGCGCTCGCGTCGAAGGCGACGGGCTTCCCGATCGCGAAGATCGCCGCGAAGCTCGCCATCGGCTACCGCCTCGACGAGATCCCCAACGACATCACGGGCGTGACGCCCGCGTCGTTCGAGCCGACGCTCGACTACGTCGTCGTGAAGGTGCCGCGCTTCACCTTCGAGAAGTTCCCCGCCGCCGACCCCACCCTCACGACGACCATGAAGTCCGTCGGCGAGGCGATGGCGATCGGGCGGACGTACGTGCAGGCGCTGCAGAAGGCGCTGCGCTCGATCGAGCGCCGCGGCTCGTCGTTCCACTGGCGCGGCGAGGTCGGGGACAAGGCTGCGCTTCTCGAGGCGGCGCGCACGCCGACCGACGGCCGCCTCGTGACGCTGCAGCAGGCCATCCGCGCCGGGGCCACGGTGGAGGAGGCGTTCGAGGCGACGGCGATCGACCCGTGGTTCCTCGACCAGATCGTGCTCGTGGAGGAGGTGGCCGCCGACATCCGCGCCGCCGCCGCCCTCGACGAGGAGATGCTGCGGCACGCGAAGGAGCACGGCTTCTCGGATGCGCAGATCGCCGAGCTGCGCGGCATCGACGAGGCCGAGGTGCGCCAGGCGCGCTGGGCGATCGGCCTGCGCCCCGTCTTCAAGACCGTCGACACGTGCGGCGGCGAGTTCCCGGCGCTCACGCCGTACCACTACTCGTCGTACGACCTGGAGACCGAGGTCGTGCCCTCCGACCGGCGGAAGGTCGTCATCCTCGGATCGGGACCGAACCGCATCGGCCAGGGCATCGAGTTCGACTACTCGTGCGTGCACGCGTCGTTCGCGCTGCGCGACGCCGGGTACGAGACGATCATGGTCAACTGCAACCCCGAGACGGTCTCGACGGACTACGACACGAGCGACCGGCTGTACTTCGAGCCGCTCACGCTCGAGGACGTGCTCGAGGTCATCCACGCCGAGTCCGCCTCCGGCGAGCTCGTGGGCGTCATCGTGCAGCTCGGCGGCCAGACGCCGCTCGGACTCGCACGCGGCCTCGAGGCCGCGGGCATCCCCATCCTCGGCACGCAGCCCGACGCCATCGACCGGGCGGAGGAGCGCGGGCGCTTCCAGGAGATCCTCGATGCTGCCGGCCTCGTCGCGCCCCGCAACGGCACCGCGACGACCGAGGAGGCCGCGCTCGAGGTCGCGGAGCGCATCGGCTACCCCGTGCTCGTGCGCCCCTCGTTCGTCCTCGGCGGCCGCGGCATGGAGATCGTCTACGACCGCGACTCGCTGCGCGGCTACTTCGACCGCATGGCCGACACGGCGATCATCGGCCCGGGCAAGCCGCTGCTCGTCGACCACTTCCTCGACGATGCGATCGAGATCGACGTCGACGCCGTGTACGACGGCACCGAGCTGTACGTCGGCGGCATCCTCGAGCACATCGAGGAGGCCGGCATCCACTCGGGCGACTCGTCGTGCACGCTGCCGCCCGTGGGCCTCGGACGTTCGCAGATCGACGAGGTGCGGGATGCGACGCTCGCCATCGCGCGCGGCCTCGACGTGCGCGGTCCGCTCAACGTGCAGTTCGCGTTCTCGGCCGGCCGCCTCCACGTCATCGAGGCGAACCCGCGCGCGAGCCGCACCGTGCCGTTCGTCGCGAAGGCGCTCGGCTCGCCGATCGCGAAGGCGAACGCGCTCGTCATGGCCGGCAGGTCGATCGCCGAGCTGCGCGCCGACGGCACGCTGCCCGAGCGCGACGGCTCGAGCCTGCCGCTCGACGCGCCGGTCGCGGTGAAGGAGGCCGTGCTGCCGTTCCGCCGCTTCCGCACCCGTGACGGCGAGCTCGTCGACAGCCTCCTCGGCCCCGAGATGCGCTCGACGGGCGAGGTCATGGGCATCGACCGCGACTTCCCGCGCGCGTTCGCGAAGAGCCAGGTCGCCGCCTACGGCGGGCTGCCGACGACGGGCACGGTCTTCGTGTCGCTGTCGGACCGCGACAAGCGCCAGGCGGTGCTGCCGATCCATCGCCTGCGGCAGCTGGGCTTCCGCGTGCTCGCCACCGAGGGCACCGCGGAGATCCTCGCGCGCAACGGCATCGAGGTGGAGACGATCGCGAAGCACAACGAGGTCGGCGTCGACGCGTCGATCGTGGGTGCGATCCACCGCGGCGAGGTCGACATCGTCATCAACACGCCGACGGGCCCCGCCGCGCGCCTCGACGGCTACGAGATCCGGGCGGCGACGGTCGGCGCCGACAAGGCGCTCTTCACGACCGTGTCGCAGCTCGGCGCCGCCGTGGCGGCGATCGAGGCGGCGCGCGCGCCCTTCGAGGTCACGAGCCTGCAGGAGTACCACGCCAGGAGGACGGCATGACGTTCGGCGCGCGCCTCGCCGCTGCGGTCGCGGACCGCGGCCCGGTGTGCGTCGGGATCGACCCGCACGCGCATCTGCTGGAGGCGTGGGGCCTGCCGGACACGGCCGCGGGCGCCGAGGCGTTCGGCCTCGAGGTCGTCGAGGCCGCCGCGGACCGCGTCGCGGTCGTGAAGCCCCAGGTCGCGTTCTTCGAGCGGCACGGCTCGGCGGGGCTCGTGGCGCTCGAGCACGTCATGCGCGTCGCGCGCGAGCGCGGCCTCCTCGTGCTCGCCGACGCGAAGCGCGGCGACCTCGACTCGACGATGGATGCGTACGCGCAGGCGTGGCTCACGCCCGGCGCGCCCCTCGAGGCGGACGCCGTGACGGCCTCGCCGTACCTGGGCCTCGGCTCGCTCGAGCCTGCGCTGGCGCTCGCCGAGCGGCACGGCAAGGGCGTCTTCGTGCTCTGCGCGACGTCCAACCCCGAGGGTGCGGGCCTGCAGTCGCGTGCCGACGCGTCGGGGGAGTCCGTGGCCGCCTCGATCGCTCGCGGCGTCGACGCCTGGAACGCCGAGCACGCCCCCGGCGCCGTCGGCGCGGTCGGCCTCGTCGTCGGCGCGACGGTCGTCGCCGCCGACCTCGGCGTCACGCTGACGCCGTCGACGCCCGTCCTGGCGCCCGGCTTCGGCCATCAGGGCGCGAGGCTCTCCGAGCTCCGGTCGCTCTATCCGGAGGGGACGATCGTGCTCGCGAGCACGTCGCGCGCGGTCACCGCGGCGCGCGACGGGGTCGCCGCCGCGATCGACGCCGCCGTGGAGGAGGCGCGATGACGCTCGATCCCGCGCTCGGGGCGGAGGCCGCCCTCCGCGCACGCCGCGCCCGCGCCGAGGTGAAGCGCGCCATCCACGCCCGCGAGCGCACGGCGCTCGAGGTCGCCGAGCACGCGTGGGAGCACCCCGGCTCCGTCGAGGCCGGCATGCGCGTGACGGAGCTCGTCGACGCCATCCCCGGCATCGGCCGGCACCGCATGGGGCGCGTGCTCGAGCGCCTCGAGATCTCGCCGCGCAAGCGCGTGGGCGGCCTCGGCTCGCGGCAGCGCGAGCGCCTGCGCGAGTGGCTCGACGTCGACCCGGCCCCCGCGAGGCTCATCGTGCTCGCGGGTCCGACCGCCGTCGGCAAGGGCACCGTGGCGCAGCACGTGCGCGACCACTACCCGTGGATCCGCCACTCGGTGTCGTGGACGACGCGCGCGCCGCGCCCGGGCGAGATCGACGGCGTGCACTACACGTTCGTCTCGGACGCCGAGTTCGACGAGGCCCTCGCCGAGGACGCGTTCCTCGAGTGGGCGAAGGTGCACAACTCCCACCGCTACGGCACGCCGCGCGCGCAGGTGCAGGCCGTGCTCGACACCGGCGACTCCGTGCTGCTCGAGATCGACCTGCAGGGCGCGCGGCAGATCCGCGAGCGCATGCCCGAGGCGCTGCTCGTCTTCCTCGCGCCGCCGTCGTGGGACGAGCTCGTGCGCCGGCTCGTCGGACGCGGCACGGAGGACGCCGAGGAGCGCGACCGCCGCCTCGCGACCGCCGAGGTCGAGCTCGCGAGCCAGGACGAGTTCGACGCCGTCGTCGTGAACCGCGACGTGGCCGAGGCCGCCGCCGAGGTCGTCGCGCTCATCGGGCGCTAGACTGTTCCACTGCGCCGTCTCTCCACGAGGCTCGAGCGCGCACGCCTCCACCAGCCCGACCTCTCGAGGAGACCCCATGGCCGACAAGGGCATCATCAACCCGCCGATCGACGACCTGCTGTCGAAGGTCGACTCGAAGTACCAGCTCGTGATCTTCGCCGCCAAGCGCGCGCGCCAGATCAACGACTACTACACCGACCTCCACGAGGGCAGCATGTTCGACAACGTCGGGCCGCTCGTCGACTCGACGCTCGAGGACAAGCCGCTGTCGGTGGCGCTCCACGAGATCCACGAGGACAAGCTCCTCCTCAAGCCCGCGCAGCCCTCGGCGTAGTGCGCGTCGTCGTCGGCGTCGCCGGCGGGATCGCGGCCTACAAGGCCGCCCACGCGATCCGGCGACTCGTGAGGGACGGGCACGACGTCCACGTCGTGCCCACGGCTGCAGCCGTGCGGTTCGTCGGGATCCCGACCTTCGAGGCGCTCAGCCGCAACCCGGTGACGACCGACCTCTTCGACGACGTCGCCGAGGTGCGGCACGTCGCCCTCGGGCAGTCCGCCGACCTCGTCGTGGTGCTGCCCGCGACGGCGTCGACGATCGCGCGCATCGCGCACGGCATCGCCGACGACCTCCTCGGCACGACGATCCTCGCCTCCGAGGCGCCGCTCGTCCTCGCGCCCGCGATGCACACCGAGATGTGGCGCAATCCGGCGACGCAGGCGAACGTGGCCACGCTGCGCGAGCGCGGCGTCACGATCGTCGGCCCGGCGGACGGACCGCTCACGGGTCCGGACTCCGGCCCGGGCCGCATGGTCGAGCCCGACGACGTCGTCGAGGCGGCCTACGCGGTCGTCGCCCCGGCGCGCGACCTCGCCGGCATGCGCATCGCGATCAGCGCGGGCGGCACCCGCGAGCCGATCGATCCCGTGCGATTCCTCGGCAACCGCTCGTCGGGTGCGCATGGCGTGGCGCTCGCCGCACGCGCCGCGGCGCGTGGCGCGGACGTGACCCTCGTGGGCGCGAACCTGCAGGTGCCCGCACCGACCGGCGTGCGCCTCGTCGAGGTCTCGACGACGGCGCAGCTGCGCGACGCGATGCTGCTGGCGAGCCGCGACGCGCACGCCACGATCATGGCGGCCGCCGTCGCCGACTACCGCGTCGCCGAGGTCAGCGACGCGAAGCTGAAGAAGGAGGCGTGGGGCGCGGAGCCCACGCTCCGCCTGACGCAGAACCCCGACGTGCTCGCCGAGCTCTCGGCGCGCGCGCCGCGCGGCGTCGTCGTGGGGTTCGCCGCCGAGACGGAGCCGGATGCCGACGAGCGCCGTGCGATCGCGCAGGCGAAGCTCGCGCGCAAGGGCTGCGACCTGCTCGTGCTGAACCAGGTCGGCGTGGACCTGGGCTTCGGCGACGTCGACACCGCGGTCGAGATCCTCGACGCCTCGGGCGTCGTCGCGACGGCCGCCGGCGCCAAGGCGTCGGTGGCCGATGCCATCCTCGACACCGTCCGATCCACCCTGCAGGAGCACGCATGACCTCCCGGCTGTTCACGTCCGAGTCCGTCACCGAGGGGCATCCCGACAAGATCTGCGACCAGATCTCGGATCGCATCCTCGACGCGATGCTCGCGCAGGACGCCCAGTCGCGCGTCGCGGTCGAGACGCTCGTGACGACGGGGCTCGTGCACGTGGCGGGCGAGGTGCGCACCGAGGGCTACGTCGAGATCCCGAAGCTCGTGCGCGACACGATCGTCGCGATCGGCTACGACTCGTCCCAGGTGTCCTTCGACGGCAACTCGTGCGGCGTCACGGTGTCGATCGGCGAGCAGTCGCTCGAGATCGCCACGGGCGTCGACACGGGGCTCGAGGCGCGCGGCGGCGAGACGGATGCGCTGTCGCAGCTGGGCGCCGGCGACCAGGGCATCATGTTCGGCTACGCCACCGACGAGACGCCGACGCTCATGCCCGCGACGGCGTGGGCGGCGCACCGGCTCGCCGAGCGCCTCACGGCGGTGCGCCGCGACGGCACGATCGGGTACCTGCGGCCCGACGGCAAGACCCAGGTCACGATCGAGTACGTCGACCACGAGCCGGTGCGCGTCGACGCCGTCGTCGTCTCGACGCAGCACGCCGAGGACGTCGACCAGGCCCGTCTGCGCGCCGACGTCGAGGAGCACGTCATCGCCCCCGTGCTCGCGCAGCTGGGCCTGCCGCATGACGACGTCACGATCTTCGTGAACCCCTCCGGCTCCTTCATCGTCGGCGGTCCCAAGGGCGATGCGGGCCTCACGGGCCGCAAGATCATCGTCGACACCTACGGCGGGGCGGCGCGGCACGGCGGCGGCGCCTTCAGCGGCAAGGATCCCTCGAAGGTCGACCGCTCGGCGGCGTACGCGCTGCGCTGGGTCGCGAAGCACGTCGTCGCCGCCAGGCTCGCGCGCCGCGTCGAGGTGCAGGTCGCCTACGCGATCGGCCGCGCGACGCCCGTCGGCCTCTACGTCGACTCGTTCGGCACGGGCGCCGTCGACGACGCCACGCTCACCGAGGCGATCCTCGCGGTGTTCGACCTGCGACCCGAGGCCATCATCCGCGACCTCGACCTGCGCCGGCCCATCTACGCGCAGACCGCCGCCTACGGCCACTTCGGCCGCGAGCTGCCCGACTTCACGTGGGAGCAGACGCCCCGCGTCGACGCGCTGCGCAAGGCCGCCGGCGTGGCATGAGCGTCGCGCGCGTCGTCGTCGAGTCGCGGCTGCCGCAGCTGGATCGCCTCTTCGACTTCCGCGCGGACGACGATGTCGTGCCCGGCGTGCGCGTGCGGGTGCCGTTCGGCGGACGCATGCTGCCCGGCTTCGTGGTCGAGACGGCCGCCGAGAGCGACTTCGGCGGCGAGCTGCACCGCGTGGAGCGCATGCTCTCGCCGGTGCCCGTGCTGCGCCCCGAGGTGTGGGCGCTGGCGCGCGCCGTCGCCGATCGCGCCGCGGGGTCGGCCGTCGACGTGCTGCGCGTCGCGATCCCCGGACGCCAGGCGCGGCCCGAGACGGCGTGGCTGCAGCGAGAGGCGGTCGTGCCCGCGCCGCCGGAGCCCGGGGAGAGCATCCTGCCCGGCCTCGTCGAGCGCCGCGGCCGGATCGCGCTCCGCTCGGAGCCGGGCGTCGTCGCCGTGGCCGCGGAGCCCGGCGGCGACGCGTCGGCGACGCGCTGGGTGGGCCGATGGGCCGTCGAGCTGGCGGGGCTCGCACGCGACGCGCTCGCACGGGGCGAGCAGGCCATCCTCGTCGTGCCCGACCACCGCGAGCAGCGGCAGCTCGTCGCCGCGCTGCAGGCGGTCGTGGGCGACCGCGTCGTCGAGCTCGACGCGCGGCAGTCGAACCCCGATCGCTACCGCGCCTTCCTGCGCGCGATCGACGGCGGCCCGATCGCGATCGTCGGTCCGCGCAGCGCCGTGTACGCGCCCGCCGCGAGCCTCGGCCTGCTCGCGGTGTGGGAGGACGGCGACCCGCTGCACGACGAGCCGCTCTCGCCGTACGCGACGACGCGCGACGTCGCCCTCGTGCGGCAGCAGCAGTCCGGCTGCGCGCTCGTGCTCGCCGGCCACGCGCGCTCGACCGAGGTCCAGCGCCTCGTCGAGCTCGGCTTCCTCGAGCCCGTCGTGCGCGGCCGGCCGCCTCGCACGCTCCCGACGGCGCTGCAGGACGGCCAGGCGGGTCGCATCCCGGCGATCGCGTTCCAGGTCGCCAAGGAGGCGATCGCGGACGGACCCGTGCTCGTGCAGGTCGCGCGGCCGGGCCACGCTCCGGCGCTCGCGTGCGCGCGCTGCGGCGAGCGCGCGCGATGCCGTCGCTGCCAGGGCCCGCTCCGGCGTGCACGGGCCGACGCCTCGCCGTCGTGCGCGTGGTGCGGCGCCGTGCACGCGGCATGGGCGTGCTCGTCGTGCGGAGGTCGTGCGCTCGTCGAGCTCGGCCGCGGCTCGGTGCGCACGGCCGACGAGCTCGGTCGCGCGTTCCCGAACGTGCCGGTCGTCGTCGCGGACGGCCAGCACGAGCGGCTCGAGGTCGACGACCGGCCCATGCTCGTCGTCGCGACGCGCGGCGCGGAGCCCGTCGCGGCGGGCGGATACCGCGCCGTGCTGCTGCTCGACGGCGAGCGCATCCTCGCCCGCGAGAGCCTGCGCGTCGCGGAGGACGCCGTCCGCGCCTGGTCGACCGCGCGGGCGCTCGCACGCGACGACGCGTCGATCGTGCTGACGGGCGCGGTCGGACGCATCGCGACCGCCATGACGGCGCGGGATCCCGCGGCGTTCGCCGCGGCCGAGCTCGCGGATCGACGCGCGCTGCGCTTCCCGCCGGCCGTGCGCGTCGCCTCCGTCGTCGGCGGACCCGACGAGGTCGAACGCGTCGTGCGCGCCGTCGGCGACATCGGTGCGACGGATGCGCTCGGGCCCGTCGACGTCGGCGACGGCGCGGTACGGTCGATGGTCCGCTTCGACTACGGAGCGGGCGTCGACGTCGCGCACGCGCTGCGCGCCGAGATCGTGCGTGCCGCGACGCAGTCGCGCTCGCGCGTCGCGAAGGGCGCTCCCGTGCGCGTGCACGTCGACGACCACGAGCCGTTCGAGGGGATCTGATGCGCATCGTCTTCGCCGGGAGCCCGGCCGCCGCCGTGCCGAGCCTCGAGGCGCTCGCGCGCCGGCACGAGGTCGCGCTCGTCGTCACGCGCGGCGCCTCGCCGCAGGGGCGCAGGCGCGTCGTGACTCCGACCCCGGTGGCCGCGGCGGCCGAGCGGCTCGGTCTGACCGTGCTCGAGGCCGATCGGCTCGACGCCGCGGCGGCCGAGGCGATCGCCGGCGTCGGCGCGGAGCTCGGCGTCGTCGTCGCGTACGGCGGCCTCGTGCGCGAGCCGCTGCTGTCGACGCCCGCGCACGGCTGGATCAACCTGCACTTCTCGCTGCTGCCCGCCTACCGCGGCGCGGCGCCCGTGCAGCGCGCGCTCATGGCGGGCGAGGACGAGACGGGCGTGAGCGTCTTCCGGCTCGTGCCGGAGCTCGACGCCGGACCGATCGTGCGGATGGTCGCCTCGCCCGTGCCGCCGCTCGCGACGGCGGGCGAGCTGCTCGAGACGCTCGCCGCGTCCGGCGCCGACGTGCTCGTCGACGCCGTCGACGCGATCGAGGTCGGCACCGCGACGTTCGAGCCGCAGGTCGGCGAGCCGTCCTTCGCGCCGAAGCTGGCCCTCGCCGACGGGCTGCTGCGCCTCGACGAGCCTGCACCCGCCGTGCTCGACCGGTTCCGCGGCGTCACGCCCGAGCCGGGCGCGCACGTGCTGCTCGGCGGCGAGCGCGTCAAGGTGCTCGCCCTGACGCGCAGCGCCGCCGACCCGCTGCCCGCCGGCACCGCCCGGCTGGTCGGCAAGGATGCCGTGCTCGGCACGGCGACGGCCGCCCTCGCGCTCGGCGAGGTGCAGCCGGCGGGCAGGCAGGCGATGCGCGCGGCCGACTGGCTGCGCGGACGCGGGGGAGAGGTCGTGCTCGATGCCTGATCGCCGATCGACGAGGCAGCCGCAGCGGCGTCGCACGACCGAGCGGCCGAGCGCCCGGCGCGTCGCGCAGGAGGTCGTGCACGCCGTCGACATGGACGACGCGTACGCGAACCTCCTGCTGCCCGCGCGGATCCGCGAGGCACGGCTCGACGCGCAGGACGCCGGCTTCGCCACCGATCTCGCCTACGGCACGCTGCGCTGGCAGGGGCAGCTCGACGCCGTCATCGCCGCCGCGGCGGGCCGACCGATCGGCGAGATCGACCCGACGACCCGCTCGGTGCTGCGCATCGCGGTGCAGCAGCTCGCGCGGATGCGCGTGCCCGCGCACGCTGCCGTCCACGAGTCGATCGAGCTGCTCGGCGACCATCGCGGCCGGCGCGGCTTCGCGAACGCCGTGCTGCGCCGCGTCGCGGCGACGCCCGTCGACGCGCAGGTCGACGCGCTCGCCCGGACGATGTCCGACGACGACGCGCTCGCGCTGCGCACGGGACATCCCACGTGGGTGCTGCGCGCGATGCGCCGGGCGCTCGAGGCGGAGGACGCCGGCGACGAGCTGCCCGCGCTGCTCGCGGCCGACAACGACGCGCCGCGCGTGCAGCTCGTCGCGCTGCCCGGGCTCGCCGAGCCGGAGGAGCTCGGCGACGAGCCCACGGCCTCGCCGCTGGGCAGGCTCGCGCCGTCCGGCGACCCGACGCTCGTGCCGGCGGTGCGCGAGGGACGCGCGCGCGTGCAGGACGCGGGCAGCCAGCTCGCGGCGCTCGCCCTCACGCGCGCCGAGCCCGTCGTCGCGGGGGAGCGCTGGCTCGACCTGTGCGCAGGACCGGGCGGCAAGGCGGCGCTGCTCGCCGCCGAGGCGCGGATGCACGGCGCCCGGCTCGAGGCGAACGAGCTCGTGCCCACGCGTGCCGGCCTCGTGCGCCAGGCGCTGCGCGCCGTCGATCCGACCGTCGAGGTCGCCGTCGGCGACGGACGACGCTACGCCGACGTCGACGGCGTCTACGACCGCATCCTGCTCGACGCGCCCTGCACGGGCCTCGGCGCGCTGCGGCGCCGCCCCGAGGCGCGCTGGCGCAAGCAGCCGAGCGACGTGCCCGAGCTCGCGCGCCTGCAGTCGGAGCTGCTGCGCGCGGCGTTGCGCGCCGTGCGCCCCGGCGGCCTCGTCGCCTACGTCACGTGCTCCCCGCACCTCGCCGAGACGCGCGCGATCGTCCAGGGCGCCGTCGTCGACGGCGCGGACCCCGTCGACACGCGCGCGGTGCTCGCCCGGCTCGCTCCGGGCGTCGCCCTCGGCGGCACGGGCGCCGCGGCGCAGCTGTGGCCGCACCGCGACGGCACGGACGCCATGTTCGTGCAGCTGCTGCGCCGGCCCGGCGCGGACGGCGGCACCGCCGAGGCTCGATAGCCTCGAGCACGTGCGCATCCACCCGAGCATCCTCTCCGCCGACTTCGCGAACCTCGAGCGCGAGCTGCACGCCATCGACGGCGCCGACGCGGTGCACGTCGACGTCATGGACGGGCACTTCGTGCCGAACCTCACGCTCGGCCTGCCCGTCGTCGAGCGCATCGGGCAGGTCTCGCCGCTGCCGCTCGACGTGCACCTCATGATCGACGACGCGGACCGGTGGGCGCCGCGGTACGTGCTGCCCGGCGTCGCGAGCGTCACGTTCCACGCGGAGGCGACGCGCGATGCGTTCGCGCTCGCCCGCACGCTGCGCGACCGGGGCGTCGCCGCCGCCGTCGCCATCAAGCCCGGCACCGACGTCGCGCCGTACGCCGACCGCATCGACGCGTTCGACATGGTGCTCGTCATGACGGTCGAGCCCGGCTTCGGCGGGCAGTCGTTCATGCCCGAGGTGCTGCCGAAACTCGGTGCGCTGCGCCGCGCGGCCGACGACGCGGGCGTGCCGGTGCTGCTGCAGGTCGACGGAGGCATCTCGGCCGAGACGATCGGCGAGGCCGCGGCCGCAGGTGCGGACACGTTCGTCGCGGGCAGCGCGGTCTACGGCCACGGCGACCCTGCGCCGCGCATCCAGGCGCTGCGCGACGTGCTCGCCGCGGCCGATACCCTGGGATCGTGAAGACCTTCGACGCGCTGTTCGCCGAGCTCGAGCGGACCGTCGCCGAGCGTCGCGAGGGCAACACCCTCGCGCGCGTCGACGCCGGCGTCCACGAGATCGGCAAGAAGATCGTCGAGGAGGCCGCGGAGGTCTGGATGGCCGCCGAGCACGAGGGCGACGAGCAGACGGCGCTCGAGATCTCGCAGCTGCTCTACCACCTGCAGGTGCTCATGCTCGCCAAGGGCCTCACCCTGCAGGACGTCTACCGACATCTCTGAGCCTGCCGCTCACCCTTCCCCGCAGACCCAGAAGAGACGCACATGCTGAAGATCGCCGTGCCCAACAAGGGCGCGCTCTCCGAGACCGCCGCCGGGATGCTCGAGGAGGCCGGGTACCACGGTCGCCGCGACGGCAAGGAGCTCATCGTCTCCGACCCGTCGAACGACGTCGAGTTCTTCTACCTTCGCCCCCGCGACATCGCCACCTACGTCGGCTCCGGCGTCATCGACGTCGGCATCACGGGCCGCGACCTGCTGCTCGACTCCGGCTCGCCGGCCGTCGAGGTGCAGGGCCTCGGCTTCGGACGCTCCACGTTCCGCTTCGCCGGCCCCGTGGGCGCCTTCGCCTCGCAGGACCAGCTCGCGGGCGTGCGCATCGCGTCGAGCTACACGGGGCTCGTGCGCTCGTGGCTCGATGCGCGCGGGCTCGACGCCACGCTCGTGCACCTCGACGGCGCCGTCGAGTCCGCCGTGCGCCTCGGCGTCGCGGACGCGATCGCGGACGTCGTCGAGACCGGTGCGACCCTGAGGAAGCAGGGGCTCGAGACCTTCGGCGAGCCGATCCTGTCGTCCGAGGCCGTGCTCATCTCGTCGGGCGCCGCGAGCGAGGGGCTGCACACGCTGCGCCGTCGGCTCGAGGGCGTGCTCGTCGCACGCCGCTACGTCATGGTCGACTACGACGTGCGGCGCGAGGACCTCGACGCCGCCGTGCGCGTGTGCCCCGGCAAGGAGTCGGCGACGATCTCCCCGCTGCGCGACGACGACTGGGTCGCCGTGCGGGTCATGACCGAGTCGCACGACGTCAACCGCGTCATGGATGCGCTCGAGGCCGCCGGCGCGAAGGCGATCATCGTCACGCGCATCCACGCGGCGAGGATCTGATGCTCACGACGCGCGTCATCCCGTGCCTCGACGTGGCCGGCGGCCGCGTCGTGAAGGGCGTGCGATTCCAGGATCTCGCCGACCAGGGCGACCCCGTCGAGCTCGCGGCGCGCTACGCGGCCGAGGGCGCCGACGAGCTCACGTTCCTCGACGTCACCGCGACGGTCGAGGGCGCCGACACGATCCTCGAGGTCGTCGAGCGATGCGCCGAGCAGGTCTTCATCCCGCTCACCGTCGGCGGGGGCGTCCGCACCGTCGCCGACGTCTCGCGGCTGCTCGCGCACGGCGCCGACAAGGTGGGCGTGAACTCGGCCGCCATCGCGCGTCCCGAGGTCGTCGACGAGATCTCGAGCGCGTTCGGCGCGCAGGTGCTCGTCGTGTCGCTCGACGTGCTGCGCTCCGCCCAGACGCCGAGCGGCTTCGAGGTCACGACGCACGGCGGCCGACGCCGCACCGGCATCGACGCCATCACGTGGGCCGCCGAGGTCGACCGGCGCGGCGCGGGCGAGCTGCTCGTGAACTCGATCGACGCCGACGGCACGAAGGCCGGCTTCGACCTCGCCCTCATCCGCGCCGTGCGCGACGCGACGAGCGTGCCGGTCGTCGCGAGCGGGGGAGCGGGCGTCCCCGAGCACTTCGCGCCCGCGGTCGACGCGGGGGCGGACGCCGTGCTCGCCGCGAGCATCTTCCACTCGCGGCAGTGCACGATCGACGAGGTGAAGGCCGCGATGCGCGCGGCGGGGGTGACGGTGCGATGACGGTGACGATCCCGCGGCTGAGGACGGACGAGCACGGGCTCGTGCCCGCCGTCATCCAGGACGACGCGACGGGCGACGTGCTCATGGTCGGCTACATGGACGCCGAGGCGCTGCGTCGCACCGCGACCGAGGGGCGCGTGACGTTCTGGTCGCGGTCGAGGCAGGAGTACTGGCGCAAGGGCGACACCTCGGGCAACGTGCAGGTGCCCGTGTCGATCGCGATCGACTGCGACGCCGACACGCTGCTCGTGCGCGTCGAGCAGACGGGCCCCGCCTGCCACACCGGCAACCGCACGTGCTTCTTCACGCCCATCGAGGTGACGTCGTGACCACGACGACGCGCGAGGCGTTCGACGCGCTGCTGCCGACGCACCGCGTCGTGCCCGTCGTGCGCGAGATCCTCGCCGACACCGAGACCCCCGTGGGCGTCTACCGCAAGCTCGCGGTCGACCGGCCGGGCTCGTTCCTGCTCGAGTCGGCCGAGCAGGGCGTGTGGAACCGCTTCTCGTTCGTCGGCGTCTCCTCGTTCGGTCAGCTCACCGCCGACGAGGGCGAGGTGACGTGGCGCAGCCACGGGCTGAGCCTCGAGCGGCTGCTGGGCGACGAGGTCGAGCGCACGCCGCTTGAGACGGTCGCGCACGTGCTCGAGCGGTGGCGCACGCCGCGCGTCGCGGGCCTGCCGCGGCTCACGGGCGGGCTCGTCGGCCACGTGGGCTGGGAGGCGGTGCGCGAGCTCGAGCACCTGCCGAGCCCGCCGCCGCGGCAGGTCGACGTGCCCGCGATCGGCCTGTCGTTCGTCGCCGAGCTCGTCGTGCTCGACCATCGCACCGGAACCGCCCTGCTCATCGCGACGGCGCTCGCCGACGGGGTCGAGGATGCCGACCGGCTGTGGGCGGGCGCGCAGCGGCAGCTCGACGACATGCAGGCGCGCCTCGCCGAGGATGCACCGACGTGGCTCGCGGAGCCGCTCGCGGACGTCGAGCCCGAGCCCGCCGCATCGGTGACGGCGGAGGGCTTCGCCGGCATGGTCGAGCGCGCGAAGCAGCACATCGTCGACGGCGACGTCTTCCAGGTCGTCCTCTCGAGCCGCTTCGACGTGCCGCTCGCCGCGCATCCGCTCGACGTGTACCGGGTGCTGCGCCTGCTCAACCCCTCGCCGTACCTCTACCTGCTGACGCTCGAGGACCGGAGCGGACGGCCGTACCAGGTCGTCGGCTCGAGCCCCGAGGCGCTCGTCACGGTGCACGACGGCCTCGCGACGATGCATCCCATCGCGGGCTCGCGGCCGCGCGGCGTGGACGCCGCCGCCGACAACGCCCTCGCGGAGGAGCTGCTCGCCGATCCCAAGGAGCGCTCCGAGCACGTCATGCTCGTCGACCTCGCCCGCAACGACCTCGCCAAGGTGTGCGAGGCCGGCTCGGTCGCGGTCACGGAGTTCATGGCGATCGAGCGCTTCAGCCACATCATGCACATCGTCTCCACGGTGGAGGGGCGGATGCGCGAGGACGCATCCGCCGTCGACGCGTTCCGCGCGACGTTCCCCGCCGGCACGCTCTCGGGCGCGCCGAAGCCGCGCGCGCTCGAGATCATCGACGCGCTCGAGCCCGCGCAGCGCGGCGTGTACGGCGGCGTCGTCGGCTACTTCGACTTCGCGGGCGACGCCGACCTCGCCATCGCCATCCGCACCGTCACGATCGTCGACGGCATGGCGCACGTGCAGGCGGGTGCGGGTCTCGTCGCCGACAGCGTGCCCGCGACCGAGCACGCCGAGGTGCGCAGCAAGGCCGCCGCGCCGCTGCGGGCGACGGCGCGCGCCGACGCGATGCGCAGGATCGTCCGGTGAGGGCGCGCGGCCGACTGCTCGCCGTGCTGGCGCTGCTCCTCGGCGGCGCGCTCATCCTCGCCGGCTCGGTCGTGACGTGGGCGACGGCGTCGCCGCCGGAGGCGCCCGCCGTCGAGCTCGACGGCACGGCGGTCGCGCCGGCCCTCGCGCCCGTGGCGCTCACGCTCGGCGCGCTCGGTCTCGCGCTCACGCTCGCCTCGCCCGTCGTCGCCCGCGTGCTCGCCGTCCTCGGCCTCGGGGTCGTCGCGATCGGCGCGACGCACCTCGTGCAGCGCGTCGCGACGCTCGGCGAGACGATCGCCGAGGCCGCGAGCGCCGCGACGGGCGTCACGACGCTCGACGCGCCCGCGACGACGACCGCTGCACCCGCGCTCGCCGTCGTCGGTCTCCTCGTCGCGACCGCCGCCGCGATCTGGGCGCTCATCACCGCGGGTGCATGGCAGCGGCGGCAGGCCCAGCAGCGCTTCGAGCGCGCGGAGTCGGGCCTCGCCTGGGATGCCCTCGACGACGGCGAGGACCCCACGGCCCTCGGCGACGACGCGGACGGCCGCCGCGCCGACGACCGGTAGACTGGGGAGCACCCATGGATTCGAGGAGCACCGTGAGCGACCAGACCGCGATCGAAGCGCACGCCGAGCCCGGCGAGGGCCACTCGCCCGCCGCCTGGACGGCCGTCATCATCATGCTCGTCGCCATCGCGGCCGGCACGCTGTTCTTCTGGCTCGACATGCCGCTCCTCGTCTGGATCTCGGCTGCCTTCATCCCCGTCGGCGCGCTCGTGGGCTGGGGCCTGAAGCGGGCCGGCTACGGCGTGGACGGACCGAAGTACACCCCCAAGGGGCACTGATGCTCGACGCCCTGACCGCCGGGGCGCTCGAAGACGCCGAGACCCGTCGCGGCTCGCTGCCGTACGACGAGCTCGACGCGCTCGCGCGCGCATCCCGCACCCCCATCGACGTCGTCGCGCTGCTGTCGCAGCCCGTCGACGGCGTGCACGTCATCGCCGAGGTGAAGCGGGCGAGCCCGTCGAAGGGCCGCATCGCCGACATCCCCGAGCCCGCGGAGCTCGCCGCCGCCTACGCGGCCGGCGGCGCGAGCGTCATCTCCGTCCTCACGGAGGGGCGCCGCTTCCTCGGCACGCTCGACGACCTGCGCGCCGTGCGCGGCGCCGTCGACGTGCCCGTGCTGCGCAAGGACTTCCTCGCATCGCGCTACCAGCTGCTCGAGGCGCGTGCCGCGGGCGCCGACCTCGTGCTGCTCATCGTCGCCGCGCTCGACGACGCGACCCTCGCCGACCTTCACGCGTTCGCGACGGGGCTCGGCCTGTCGGTGCTCGTCGAGGTGCACGACGCCGACGAGGTGCGTCGCGCGCTCGCCGTCGGCGCCCGCATCGTCGGCGTGAACACGCGCGACCTGCAGACGTTCCAGATGCATCCCGAGCGCTTCGCCGAGCTGCGGCCCCTCATCCCCGAGGGCGTCGTCGCCGTCGCGGAGTCGGGCGTGCAGGGCGTCGACGACGTGCGCGCGTACCGCACGGCGGGCGCGCACGCGGTGCTCGTCGGCGAGGCGCTCGTGCGCGACGGCGACCCGGCCGCACGCGTCGCCGCGTTCCGGAGCGCATCGTGAGCCTGCGGGCCGAGCGCGGCCCCGACTTCGGCGCCTTCGGCGGCATCCACATGCCCGAGCCGCTCATGGCCGCGATCGACGAGCTCGCCGCGGCGTACGAGGAGGCGCGGGAGGATCCGGCCTTCGGCGAGGAGCTCGCACGGCTCGGCCGCGAGTACACGGGACGTCCGTCGCTGCTCACCGAGGCGCCGCGCCTGTCGGCGTCCGTCGGCGGCGCGCGGATCCTGCTGAAGCGCGAGGACCTCAACCACACCGGCAGCCACAAGATCAACAACGTGCTCGGCCAGGCGCTGCTGGCGAAGCGCCTTGGCAAGACGCGCCTCGTCGCCGAGACGGGCGCCGGCCAGCACGGCGTCGCCACCGCGACCGCCGCGGCGCTCTTCGGCATGGAGTGCACGATCTACATGGGCGAGGTCGACACCGAGCGCCAGGCGCTCAACGTCGCCCGCATGCGCCTGCTCGGCGCGGAGGTCGTGCCCGTCACGACCGGCGCGCGCACGCTGAAGGACGCGATCAACGAGGGCCTGCGCGACTGGGTCCGCACGGTCGAGACGAGCCACTACCTCATGGGCACCGTCGCGGGTCCGCACCCGTACCCGGTCATGGTGCGCGACTTCCACGCGCAGATCGGCGAGGAGGCCCGCGCGCAGATGCTCGAGCAGGTCGGCAGGCTGCCGGATGCCGTGCTCGCGTGCGTCGGCGGCGGCTCGAACGCCATGGGCATCTTCCACGCCTTCCTCGACGACGCCGACGTGCGCCTCATCGGCCTCGAGGCGGCCGGCGACGGCCCCGACACCGAGCGGCACGCCCTGTCGATCGGCCACGGCACGCCCGGCGTGCTGCACGGCTCGCGCTCGTACATGCTGCAGGACGCCGACGGGCAGACGCGCGACTCGCACTCGATCTCCGCGGGCCTCGACTACCCGGGCGTCGGCCCGGAGCACGCGTGGCTGCACGACATCGGCCGCGCCGAGTACCAGCCGATCTCCGACGCGGAGGCGATGGACGCGTTCCGCGAGCTCACGCGGCTGGAGGGCATCATGCCCGCGATCGAGTCGGCGCACGCCGTCGCGGGCGCCATGCGCCTCGCGCGCGAGCTCGGACCCGACGCGGTGCTGCTCGTCTCGCTCTCCGGCCGCGGCGACAAGGACGTGGCGACCGCCGCGCGCTGGTTCGACGTGCTCGACGAGTCGGCGACGCAGTCGTGAGCGCCACGCAGCAGGCGATCGCCGCCGCGGGCGATCGTGCGCTCATCGGGTACCTGCCCGCCGGCTTCCCCGACCCGGAGGGCTGCGTCGAGGCGTGCGTCGCGCTCGCCGAGGGTGGCGTCACGGCGATCGAGCTCGGCCTGCCGTACTCGGACCCGAGCCTCGACGGCCCGGTCATCCAGGCCGCGACGCAGGCGACGCTCGACCGCGGGTTCCGCATCGACGAGGCGTTCGAGGCCATCGAGGAGATCACGCGGCGCACCACGGTGCCCGTGCTCGTCATGACGTACTGGAACCCCGTGCTGCGCTGGGGCGTGGATCGCTTCGCGGAGCGGCTCGCCGCGACCGGCGGCGCCGGGCTCATCACGCCCGACCTCGTGCCGGAGAACGGCCGCGAGTGGATCGACGCGGCGAGGCACCACGACCTCGATCGCGTCTTCCTGGCCGCCCCGTCGTCGTCCGACGCGCGCATCGACGCGGTCCTGCAGGCATCCCGCGGCTTCGTCTACACGGTCTCGACGATGGGCACGACGGGCGCGCGCGGCTCGATGGACGCCGCCGCCCGCACGCTCGCCGATCGCCTGGCCGTCCGCCGCGAGGCGCTCGGCATCGACCTGCCCCGCTGCGTCGGCCTCGGCATCTCGACCGGCGCCCAGGTCGCCGACGTGCTCGGGTACGCCGAGGGCGCCATCACGGGCTCGGCGCTCGTCGCCGCCCTCCGCGACGGCGGTCTGGAGGGCCTGCGCGCGCGGGTCGCCGACCTCGCCGCGGGTACACTCGTCCAGTCCCACTGACACTCGGTCGGTCTGCACCGAACCCGGAGGATCCGTGCTCCAGAGCATCCCCAGCCCCACGCCCGAGTGGCAGGGCGTCCCCGTCGGCGAGTGGCTGCACGCCCTGCTGCCGTTCCTGCCGGACGTCGTCGAGACCTTCTCGATCCGCACGTACGCCCTGTGCATCCTGGCCGGCATCCTCCTCGCCGCCTGGATCACCGCCCGACGCCTGCGGCAGCGCGGCGTCGACGGGGGCCTCGTGATCGACGTCGCCGTCTTCGCCGTCATCCTCGGCATCGTCGGTGCGCGACTCTTCCACGTGCTCACGTACCCGGACGAGTACCTCGGCGACAACTTCGACCTCTACAACGTCATCGCGGTGTGGAACGGCGGCGTCGCGATCTTCGGCGCCCTCATCGCCGGCGCGCTCGGCATCTGGATCGGCTGCCGGTACACGGGCCTCAGGTTCACGACCTTCGTCGACGCGCTCGCGCCGGGCATGCTCGTCGCGCAGGCGGCCGGCCGCGTCGGCAACTACGTGAACAACGAGCTCTTCGGCCAGCCGACGGGCCTGCCCTGGGGCCTCGAGATCAGCCCGTCGAATCCGGCGTTCCCCGTCGGGCTGCCCGACGGGACGCTCTTCCACCCGACGTTCCTCTACGAGATCGTCTGGAACCTCATCGGTGCGGCCGTCATCATCCTGTGGCTCGACCGCAAGCGCGACGTGCAGTGGGGCAAGGCGGCAGGCTTCTACCTCGTCTGGTACGGCGTCGGCCGCATCGTGTGGGAGACGCTGCGCATCAACCCGTCCGAGGTGTTCTTCGGCATCCGCGTGAACGTCTGGGCGGCGATCGGCGCCGTGGCGCTCGGCGTGATCATCTGGGTCGTCCAGAGCCGTCGCCACCCCGGCCTCGAGCCCTCGCCCTGGCAGCCTGGTCGGGAGCCGGAGGACGACGCGGTAGACTCCGACGTGTACTCCGAGCTCGACGAGGCCGACACAACGGCCGAGCCGGCGGTGGCTGCGGGAACCGCGACGACCACCACCTGATCCGCCACACGGGCCGACGACGTTCCGTGCCGCCCTCTCCTCTCGGAGGTCCGACATGGCTCCCATGCTCCGCCACCTCGGTGGCCACCCCGAGGTCGGCATGTACGACCCCGACCTCGACCGCGACTCGTGCGGCCTCGCCATGGTGGCGACGCTGCGCCGCAGCGCCGGCCACGACATCGTGGTCAACGCCCTCGACGCGCTCCGCAACCTCGAGCACCGCGGTGCCGTGGGCTCGGACGCGGGCACGGGCGACGGCGCGGGCATCCTCACGCAGATGCCCGACGAGTTCCTGCGCGCCGTCGCGGGCTTCGCGCTGCCGCCGGTCGGCGCGTACGCCGCGGGCCTGACCTTCCTGCCCGTCGACGACGCCGAGCGCGCGGACGCCAAGCGCGAGATCGAGCGCATCGCCGGCGAGGAGCGCCTCACGGTGCTCGGCTGGCGCGAGGTGCCCGTGCGTCCCGAGACGCTCGGCGACCTCGCGCGCGCCGCGATGCCCGCGATCGAGCAGCTGTTCGTCGCGTCCGCGGGCACGCAGGCGACCGGCATCGACCTCGACCGGCTCACCTTCCGCCTGCGCAAGCGCATCGAGCGCGAGATCGGCGACTACCTGCCGTCGCTGTCCGCCCGCACCATCACCTACAAGGGCATGGTCACGACGCTGCAGCTCGAGCCGTTCTACCCCGACCTGTCGGACGAGCGCTTCGCGACGCGGCTCGCGATCGTCCACTCCCGCTACTCCACGAACACCTTCCCGTCGTGGCCGCTCGCGCAGCCGCTGCGCATGATCGCGCACAACGGCGAGATCAACACGGTCGAGGGCAACCGCAACTGGATGCGCGCGCGCCAGTCGCAGCTGCGCAGCGAGCTGCTGGGCGACCTCAAGCCGCTCTTCCCGATCGTGACCCCGGGGATCTCCGACTCCGGCTCGTTCGACGAGGTGCTGGAGCTGCTGACGCTGTCGGGCCGCAGCCTGCCGCACGCAATGATGATGATGGTGCCGGAGGCGTGGGAGAACGCCACCGACCTGCCGCAGGAGCTGCGCGAGTTCTACGAGTACCACTCGCTGCTGCTCGAGCCGTGGGACGGCCCCGCCGCGATCGCGTTCACCGACGGCACGCTCGTCGGCGCCACGCTCGACCGCAACGGCCTGCGCCCCGGGCGGTGGCTCGTCACCGACGACGGCCTCGTCGTCGTCGCCTCCGAGACCGGTGTCCTGCCGATCGACCCCGCGCGCGTCGTGCAGCGCGGACGCCTGCAGCCCGGCCGGCTCTTCCTCGTCGACACCGAGCACGGCCGCCTGCTCGACAACTTCCAGACCAAGATGGAGCTCGCGCGCTCGCAGCCGTGGGGCGAGTGGCTCGAGTCGAGCCGCATCCACCTGTCCGAGCTGCCCGACCGCGAGCACGTCATCCACACGCCCGCGTCCGTCACGCGTCGCCAGCGCACCTTCGGCTACACGGAGGAGGAGGTGCGCATCCTCCTCACGCCCATGGCGGCGACCGGCGCCGAGCCGCTGGGGGCCATGGGCTCCGACACGCCCATCGCCGTCCTCTCCGAGCGTCCGCGGCTGCTGTTCGACTACTTCGCGCAGGCCTTCGCGCAGGTGACGAACCCGCCGCTCGACTCCATCCGCGAGTCGGTGGTGACGTCGATGCGCCTCGGCCTCGGTCCCGTGCGCAACCTGCTCACGGCGTCGGCGGCGCACGCGAGCCAGGTCATCCTCGACTTCCCCGTCATCGACAACGACGAGCTCGCGAAGATCCGGCACATCGATCGCACGCCCGGCTCGCGGCGCACCGTGACGATCTCGGCGCTCTACCCCGTCGACGGGGGAGCGGACGCGATGGTCGCGCGCCTCGGCGACATGTGCACCGAGGTGGACGAGGCGATCGCCGAGGGCGCGCAGTACGTCGTGATCTCCGACCGCGACTCGAACGAGCAGCTCGCGCCGATCCCGAGCCTGCTCGCGGTCTCGGCCGTGCACCACCACCTCATCGACGCCGAGACGCGCATGCGCGTGGGCCTCGTCGTCGAGACCGGCGACGTGCGCGAGGTGCACCACGTCGCGCTGCTCGTGGGCTACGGCGCCTCGGCCATCAACCCGTACCTCGCGATGGAGACGGCGGAGCAGCTCGCGATCACGGGCCGCATCCCGGGCATCGGGCCCGAGGAGGCCGTCCACAACGTCATCAAGGCGCTCGGCAAGGGCGTCACGAAGATCATGTCCAAGATGGGCATCTCGACGGTCGGGTCGTACGCGGGCGCGCAGGCGTTCGAGGCGGTCGGCCTCTCCGAGGAGCTCGTCGAGCGCTACTTCGAGGGCACGCCCACGCGCCTCGGCGGCGTCGGCATCGACGTGCTCGCCGCGGAGTCGGCGCAGCGCCACGCCATCGCCTACCCGGCCGAGAAGGCGCCGTTCGCCCACGAGGGGCTGCCGACGGGTGGCGAGTACCAGTGGCGTCGCGACGGCTCGCCGCACCTGTTCAACCCCGAGACGGTCTTCCGCCTCCAGCACTCCACGCGCACGCGCCAGTACGACGTGTTCCGCGAGTACTCGCGCGCCGTCGACGAGCAGTCGCGCGAGCTGAAGACGCTGCGCGGCATGTTCCGCCTGCGGACCGAGGGCGTGACGCCCATCCCGATCGACGAGGTCGAGCCGGTCTCCGAGATCGTCAAGCGGTTCTCGACCGGCGCGATGTCGTACGGCTCCATCTCCAAGGAGGCGCACGAGACGCTCGCGATCGCGATGAACCGGCTCGGCGCGAAGTCCAACACGGGCGAGGGCGGCGAGGATGTCGACCGTCTGCTCGACCCCGAGCGCCGCTCCTCGATCAAGCAGGTGGCGTCCGGCCGCTTCGGCGTGACGTCGATGTACCTCACGCACGCCGACGACATCCAGATCAAGATGGCGCAGGGCGCGAAGCCCGGCGAGGGCGGCCAGCTGCCGCCGGCGAAGGTGTACCCGTGGGTCGCGCGCACGCGGCACGCGACGAGCGGCGTGGGGCTCATCTCGCCGCCGCCGCACCACGACATCTACTCGATCGAGGACCTCAAGCAGCTCATCTTCGACCTCAAGCGGGCCAACCGCGAGGCGCGCATCCACGTGAAGCTCGTGTCGCAGTCGGGCATCGGCGCGGTCGCGGCGGGCGTCGCGAAGGCGAAGGCGGACGTCGTGCTCGTCTCGGGCCACGACGGCGGCACGGGCGCGAGCCCCCTGAACTCGCTGAAGCACGCGGGCACGCCGTGGGAGATCGGCCTCGCCGAGGCGCAGCACACGCTCATGGTCAACGGCCTGCGCGAGCGCGTCGTCGTGCAGGTCGACGGCCAGCTGAAGACGGGCCGCGACGTGCTGATCGGCGCGCTCCTCGGCGCGGAGGAGTACGGCTTCGCGACCGCCCCGCTCGTCGTCTCCGGCTGCATCATGATGCGCGTGTGCCACCTCGACACGTGCCCCGTCGGGGTCGCGACGCAGAACCCGACGCTGCGCGAGCGGTTCACGGGCAAGCCGGAGTTCGTCGTGACGTTCTTCGAGTACGTCGCGCAGGAGGTGCGGGAGCTGCTCGCCTCGCTCGGGCTGCGCTCGATCGACGAGGCCATCGGCCGCTCCGAGCTGCTCGACGTCGACGAGGCCATCCACCACTGGAAGGCCGACGGCCTCGACCTGCGGAAGGTGCTCGACGTGCCCGTCGTCCACGGCGAGCGACGCAACACGACTGTGCAGGACCACGAGCTCGACGAGCAGCTCGACATGCGCCTGCTCGACCAGGTGCTGCGCGCCCACCACGCCGGCGAGACCGTGCGCCTCGACATCCCGGTCGCGAACACCGACCGCGCCGTGGGCACGATGCTCGGCAACGAGGTCACGAAGCGCCACGGCGAGGCCGGCATGCCGCCGGACTCGATCGACATCACGCTGCGCGGCTCCGCCGGCCAGTCGTTCGGCGCGTTCATCCCGCGCGGCATCACGCTGCGCCTCGTGGGCGACGCGAACGACTACGTCGGCAAGGGCCTCTCCGGCGGCCTCATCACCGTGCGCCCCGATCCGACGGCGCCGTTCGTCGCCGAGCGCAACGTCATCGCCGGCAACGTCATCGGCTACGGCGCGACCTCGGGCTCGCTCCACATCCGCGGCATCGTCGGCGAGCGCTTCCTCGTGCGCAACTCCGGCGCGACCGCCGTGTGCGAGGGCACGGGCGACCACGCGCTCGAGTACATGACGGGCGGCATCGCCGTCATCCTCGGGCAGACGGGACGCAACCTCGGCGCCGGCATGTCCGGCGGCGTCGCCTACGTGCTGGACCTCGACGCCGCGCGCATCAACCGCGACGCGCTGCACGCCGGCGAGCTGCTGCTCGAACGGCTCGGCGAGGAGGACGAGATCGAGCTGCGCGCGATCCTCGAGCGCCACGTCGAGCTCACGGAGTCGAGCGTCGCACAGCGGCTCCTCGATGCGCGCGGCGGGCTCGCGGGGTTCACGAAGATCGTGCCGCGCGACTGGGCCGCCGTGCGGGACATCCGCAAGCAGGCCGAGGATGCGGGGATCGACCCCGACTCCGACCAGATCTGGACGCGCATCCTGGAGGTGACCGGTGGCTGACCCCCGCGGATTCCTGAAGACCACCGAGCGGGAGCTCGCTCCGAAGCGCCCGGTCTCCGTGCGCATCATGGACTGGAAGGAGATCGGCGAGCTCGGCGACAAGGCCGTGCTGCGCCGCCAGGCGGGTCGCTGCATGGACTGCGGCGTGCCGTTCTGCCACCAGGGCTGCCCGCTGGGCAACCTCATCCCCGAGTTCAACGACCTCACGTGGCGCGGCGAGGGTCGCGCGGCGGCCGACCGCCTGCACGCGACGAACAACTTCCCCGAGCTCACGGGCCGGCTGTGCCCCGCGCCGTGCGAGTCGTCGTGCGTGCTCGGCATCAACCAGCCCGCCGTGACGATCAAGCAGGTCGAGCAGGCGATCGCGGCAGACGCCTTCCAGCACGGCTGGATCGAGCCGCACCCGCCGGCGCGCCTCACGGGGAAGACCGTCGCGGTCGTCGGCTCCGGCCCGGCCGGCCTCGCCGCGGCGCAGCAGCTCACGCGTGCCGGCCACACGGTCGCCGTGTACGAGCGCGACGACCGCATCGGCGGCCTGCTGCGCTACGGCATCCCGGACTTCAAGCTCGAGAAGCGCACCCTCGACCAGCGCCTCGCGCAGATGCAGGCCGAGGGCACGCGCTTCCGCGCCGGCGTCGACATCGGCACGGACATCACGTGGGACGCCCTGCGCCAGCGCTTCGACGCCATCGTCGTCGCCACCGGCGCCATGGTGCCGCGCGACCTGCCGATCCCCGGGCGCGACCTCGCCGGCGTGCACTTCGCGATGGAGTACCTCACGCAGCAGAACCGCGCCGTCGCCGGGACCGCGGTGTCGAGCCAGATCACGGCCGAGGGCAAGCACGTCGTCGTCCTCGGCGGCGGCGACACCGGAGCCGACTGCATCGGCACCGCGCACCGTCAGGGCGCGCTGTCCGTGACGAACCTCGCGATCGGCGCGCAGCCGCCGAGCGAGCGCCCCGAGCACCAGCCGTGGCCGACGCATCCGACCGTCTTCGAGGTGCAGTCGAGCCACGAGGAGGGCGGCGAGCGCACCTACCTCGCCTCGACCGTCGAGTTCGTCGCGAACGAGGTGGGGGAGGTGCGCGCGCTGCGCGTCGCCGAGACCGAGATCGTCGACGGCGTGCGACGCCCGAAGGCGGGCACCGAGCGCGAGATCCCCGCGGACCTCGTGCTGCTGGCGCTCGGCTTCGTCGGCGCCGAGCAGGAGACCCTCTCGGACCAGCTCGGCATGGACTTCACCCGCGGAGCGCTCGCGCGCGACGCGGACTACGCGACCTCGACGGAAGGCGTCTTCGTGGCTGGCGACGCCGGTCGAGGTGCATCGCTCATCGTGTGGGCGATCGCAGAGGGACGGGCGGCCGCGGCGGCCGTGGACCGGTACCTGGAGGGGTCGACGACCCTGCCGGCGCCGGTGCGCGCGACCGACGTGCCCATCCGCGTCTAACCAGTGGAAGACTCGACTGCGGCATGCGTGCCGCAGTCGAGTCACGTGCGAGAGAGAGCAATGAGACGAGCGAAGATCGTCGCCACCTTCGGGCCGGCGCTGTCGGGCTACGAGCAGACGAAGGCCGCGATCGCGGCCGGCGTCAACGTCGCCCGCCTGAACCTGAGCCACGGCGCCTACCCGGTGCACGAGGCCGTCTACGAGGACATCCGCAAGGCGTCCGACGAGCTGGGCATGCCCGTGGGCATCCTCGTCGACCTGCAGGGTCCGAAGATCCGCCTGGGCAAGATCGCCGCGGGCCCCCAGATGCTCGCCGACGGCGACACCTTCACGATCACGACGGAGGACGTGCCCGGCGACAAGGACGTCGTCTCCACGACGTTCAAGGGCCTGCCCGCCGACGTGAAGCCCGGCGACCCGCTGCTCATCGACGACGGGCGCATCGCGCTCGAGGTCGTGTCGACCGACGGCGTGCGCGTCGTGACGAAGGTCGTCGTGGGCGGCAAGGTGAGCGACAACAAGGGCATCAACCTGCCCGGCGTCGCCGTGAACGTGCCCGCGCTGTCCGACAAGGACGAGGCCGACCTGCGCTGGGCGCTCCAGCTCGGCGCCGACATCATCGCGCTGTCGTTCGTGCGCGACGCCGCCGACATCCAGCGCGTGCACGAGATCATGGACGAGGAGGGGCGTCGCCTGCCCGTCGTCGCGAAGATCGAGAAGCCGCAGGCCGTCGACAACCTCGCCGAGATCATCGACGCGTTCGACGCGATCATGGTCGCGCGCGGCGACCTCGGCGTCGAGCTGCCGCTCGAGCAGGTGCCGCTCGTGCAGAAGCGCGCCGTCGAGCTGTCGCGTCGCTGGGCGAAGCCCGTCATCGTCGCGACGCAGGTGCTCGAGTCGATGATCGAGAACCCGCGCCCGACGCGCGCCGAGGCAAGCGACTGCGCCAACGCGATCCTCGACGGCGCCGACGCCGTCATGCTGTCGGGCGAGACGAGCGTGGGCGCGTACCCGATCGTCACGATCCAGACCATGGCGCGCATCATCGAGTCGACGGAGGCGCACGGCATCACGCGCATCCCGCCGCTCGGCACGAAGCCGCGCACGCAGGGCGGCGCCATCACGCTCGCCGCGCGCGAGGTGGCGGAGTTCGTCGAGGCGAAGGCGATCGTCGTCTTCACCGAGTCGGGAGACTCCGCGCGCCGCATGTCGCGACTGCGCTCGCACATCCCGACGATCGCGCTCACGCCCGACCCGGAGATCGAGTCGCGCATGCAGCTCATCTGGGGCATGCAGACCTTCCTCGTCGACCGCGTGACGCACACCGACGCCATGATGGGCCTCGCCGACGACATCCTCATCGGCCGCGGCCTCGTGCCGATGGGCGAGAAGGTCGTCGTCATCTCGGGCTCGCCTCCCGGCATCGCCGGCTCGACGAACGACCTGCGCGTGCACGTCGTCGGCGACGTGCACAACGAGGCGGCGCAGGCGTACCACGGCATCAGCCGCATCCAGGTGCCGACCGTCGCCCAGGAGCGCGCTCGAGCGGCCTCGACGCCGGCTCTCTGACGCCGACGCGCACGAACGCCCCCGCCCGGGATCCGGGTGGGGGCGTTCGCGCGTCGCCGCGGTGCCGGCACAGGGACTCGAACCCTGACTCCGTGAGGAAGCGCAGTTTGAGTGCGCCGCGTCTGCCAATTCCGCCATGCCGGCGCGGGCGGGGGTGCCGCGCGCATCCCATAGGCTAGTCGCATGACCGATGCCACGTTCCTGGAGCCCGAGCTGCCAGAGCCGAAGGCCGCAACGGGGGGCTCGAGGCGCCGCGTCGTCGTCGCCGAGGACGAGTCGCTCATCCGCCTCGACATCGTCGAGACGCTGCAGGACAACGGCTTCGAGATCGTCGGCGAGGCCGGCGACGGCGAGCGTGCCGTCGAGCTCGCCACCGAGCTGCGCCCCGACCTCGTGGTCATGGACGTGAAGATGCCGAAGATGGATGGCATCTCCGCGGCGGAGCGGCTGTCGGAGGGCAAGATCGCGCCCGTCGTGCTGCTCACGGCCTTCTCGCAGAAGGAGCTCGTCGAGCGCGCGTCGGAGGCGGGTGCGCTCGCGTACGTCGTGAAGCCGTTCACGCCGAACGACCTGCTGCCGGCGATCGAGATCGCGCTCGCCCGCTACGACCAGATCCAGGCGCTCGAGTCCGAGGTCGCCGACCTCGCGGAGCGCTTCGAGACGCGCAAGCTCGTCGACCGGGCGAAGGGCCTGCTCGGCCAGCGCATGGGCCTGTCGGAGCCGGAGGCGTTCCGCTGGATCCAGAAGGCGTCGATGGACCGTCGCCTGACGATGGGCGAGGTCGCCCGCGCGGTCATCGAGCAGCTCGGCGAGGGCAAGAAGGGCTGACGCGGCCGCCGCTCGAGGCTCGGGTCGCGCGGTCCGCCGTCGACTCGCGACCTCGACTCCGCTGCGTCGTCGCGCTGCCGATTGGTCGACGTCTGCGCTGCGAGGTCGGTGATTGGCCGACATCTGCGGCCCCGGTCGGTCGGTTGGCCCGCATGTGCGCCAGCGACCCGTCGGTTGGCGCTGATTGGCGCCAACCGGTCGCCGTGATCGACTCCGATCAGCGGATGCGCCTGCCGCGAAGGCTCGGGTCCGACCATCCTCGGGGCCGCGCCTCCCGAACAGCGCGCTCGCGTCCACAGCGTCGGCCGGGCGTGGCACGGTCTGGTCGCCGCTCTGCGACCGTCGGCGGCATGGACCAGCAGCATCGCCGCGCATCGAACAGGGTCGTCAGCGTGCGCGAGGCGCTCGACGAGGGCTTCACGCGATACGAGCTGCGAGCTCGCTCCCTGGTCGCGCCGGCGTGGGGTGCGCGCATGCTCGGCCCGTCGAACGGTCCTGATCGCGACCTGCTGGCGGCGATCGACGCGGTCCGCAGGTCGGACCAGTTCCTGTCCCACGCGACGGCGGCGCGCTTGCACGGCCTCCCGCTCCCAGGCCGGATCGGACTGCTGCCCATCCACGTCGCATCGCCCTCGTACACGTCCCGGATGCGTCGACCCGATGTGGTGGGCCACCGCATCCGAGCTCGCGTCGTCGAGGTCGGCGGGATGCCCGTCGAGTCCTTGGAGGATTGCTTCGTGCATGTGGCGTCGCAGCTCGACCATGACGAGCTCGTCGCGGTCGGCGACGCGATCGTGGCCAGGACGCGAGCCGACCGACTGGAGATCGGCGACCTCGTCCGCAACGCCGGGCGGTTCCGCGGGGCGCGGGGGATGGCACGCGTGCATCGAGCGCTCGGTGCCATCCGCGTCGGCTCGGAGTCGCCGCAGGAGACGAAGGTCCGCCTCCTGGTCGTCCGTGCCGGCATCCCGGAGCCGGAGCTGCAGCTGCCGGTCCTGGACGACGACGGGTCGTCGATCGGGAGGCTCGACATGGGATGGAGGGACCTGCGCCTCGGGCTCGAGTACGACGGTCAGCACCACCGCGAGGACGCTCGCCAGTACGCGCGCGACGTGGAGCGGCATCGACGCCTGCGTGAGGCCGGCTGGGAGGTCATCCGGGTGTCGGCGCCGGATCTGCACGACGGAGGTCGTCGCATGGTCGCGCTCGTGAAGGCGGCCATGCGACGGCGACGCGTCTGACGGCCGTCGTCGGGAGGGCGGGTGTCGACGTCCTGTCGATTGGCGCCAATGTGCGCCGATCGACGAGCGAGCGGCGCCCATGTGGGCCAATCGATGAGCGAGTGGCGCCGATGTGCGCCAATCGAGCGCACGAAGTGGCCGTTCGACCGATCGGACCCACCACCGCGCCCCTCAGCGGCGGTCGCGCAGCAGGTTCGTGATGCGCGCCGTCGAGACGCGCGCACCCGACTCGTCGGTGATGACGATCTCGTGCACCGTCATCGACGAGCCGAGGTGCACGGCCGTGCACGTACCCGTCACCGTGCCCTCGCGCACCGAGCGCGTGTGCGTCGCGTTGATGTCGATGCCGACGGCGTAGCGGCCGAGGCCGATCGCGTGCGCGTTGGCCGACATCGAGCCGAGCGACTCGGCGAGCACGCAGTAGGCGCCGCCGTGGATGAGTCCGATCGGCTGCCGGTTGCCCTCCGCGGGCATCGTCGCGACCGAGCGCTCGGCGGAGAGCTCCGTGAACTCGATGCCCATGCGCTCGGCCAGCTCGCCGCGGCCGCGCTCGCCGAGCAGCGACGACGCGCCCGAGTCGGCCGCGACCGACGCGGGGATGGGATGCGGTGGAGTCGCTGGGGCCGGCGCGTCGGACAAGGGACTCCTCGAAGTCGGTGTCGCAGGTGCTGGCTAGGCTTGCTGCCGTGCCGGACACGAAGCCTACCCTCATGGTCATCGACGGCCACTCGCTGGCGTTCCGCGCGTTCTTCGCGCTGCCGCTCGACAACTTCGTCAACAGCGAGGGGCAGCACACGAACGCCATCCACGGGTTCATCTCGATGCTGCTGCTCATCCTCAAGAACGAGCGGCCGACGCATCTCGCCGTCGCGTTCGACATCTCCCGCTTCTCGTTCCGCACGCGCGAGTACGCCGAGTACAAGGGCACGCGCGCCGAGACGCCACCGGAGTTCAAGGGCCAGATCCCGCTGCTGGAGGAGGCCCTGCAGGCGATGGGCATCCGCACGATCTCGAAGGAGGACTTCGAGGCCGACGACATCCTCGCGACGATGGCGCGGCGAGGCGTCGAGGAGAGGATGGACGTGCTCGTCGTCTCGGGCGACCGCGACACCATCCAGCTCGTCACCGACGACGTGACGCTGCTGTACCCGTCCGCCCGCGGCGTCTCCGAGCTGAAGCGCTACACGCCCGAGACCGTGCGCGAGCGCTACGGCATCGAGCCGCACCAGTACCCCGAGATCGCGGCGCTCGTCGGCGAGACGAGCGACAACCTGCAGGGCATCGACAAGGTCGGCGAGAAGACCGCCGTGAAGTGGGTGCAGCAGTGGGGCACCGTCGACGAGATCCTGGCCCACGCCGACGAGATCAAGGGCGTCGTCGGCAACAACCTGCGCGAGCAGCAGGACCGCGCCGTGCGCAACCGCAGGCTCAACCGGCTCGTCGACGACGTCGACCTGCCCGTCGGCCCGAAGGACCTCGCGCGGCAGCCGATCGACGAGGCGAAGGTGCGCGAGATGTTCTCGCAGCGCCTGCAGTTCCGCACGCTGCTCGACCGCGTGCTGACGCAGGAGGGCGGCGGACCCGCGGGCGAGGCCGCCCCGACGGCGAACGGGCCGACGCCGCCCGCCGTGCACACCATGGTCGACGAGGAGCTCGCCACCTGGCTCGAGCGCCAGACCGGCGAGGTCGCCGTGCACGTCGAGCGCGTGGGCGACGAGCTGGCGGGCATCGGCCTGTCGACCGAGTCGTCCAGCGTCCACGTGCCGTACCAGGCGGGCACGGGCGACTACGTCGCGCTCGCCGAGTGGCTCGCAGGCGACCACCCCAAGGTGCTGCACGACGCGAAGCTCCAGCGCCGCTGGCTCTGGGCCGCGGGGCTCGACCTCGGGGGCGTCGTGCTCGACACGCGCATCTCGGCGTGGCTCGCGGCGCCCACGGCGCTCGCCAAGACCTACGAGCTCGACCACCAGGTCTTCACGGTGCTCGGCGAGACGATGCCGAAGCCCGATCCCGCCCAGCTCGTGCCCGACGTCGAGGCGAGCGCGATCGGCACGATCGCCTGGTACGTCGCACGCATCGCCGGTCCGCTGCGGGATGCGCTCGACGAGGGCACGCAGGGCGTCGAGGCCGACATCGAGCTGCCGCTCCAGCCCGTCCTCACCCGGATGGAGAACGCGGGCGTCACGATCGACGCGTCCGTCCTCGAGCGCATCCACGCCGAGATGCGCTCGCGCGCCGACGGCCATGCGCAGGACGCCTTCGCCGAGATCGGCCACGAGGTGAACCTCGGCAGCCCGAAGCAGCTGCAGACGGTGCTCTTCGACGAGCTGGGGATGCCGAAGACGCGTGCGACGAAGACGGGCTACTCGACCGACGCGCAGGCGCTCGCCGACCTGCAGGAGTCGAGCCCGCATCCCTTCCTCGGCCTGCTGCTGCAGCATCGCGAGGCGACGAAGCTCATGCAGATCATCGAGACGCTGCAGAAGGGCATCCAGGCCGACCGGCGCATCCACACGACGTACGACCAGACGGGCTCGAACACGGGCCGCCTCTCGTCGAACGACCCGAACCTGCAGAACATCCCGATCCGCACCGACGTGAGTCGCGAGATCCGCACGGCGTTCGTGCACGGCGAGGGATTCGAGACCCTGCTCACCGCCGACTACTCGCAGATCGAGATGCGCATCATGGCGCACCTGTCCGAGGACGCCGGCCTCATCGAGGCCTTCCACTCGGGCGAGGACCTGCACCGGTTCGTCGGCTCGCGCGTCTTCGGCGTCGACCCCGCCGACGTCACGCCGCTCATGCGCACGAAGGTCAAGGCCATGTCCTACGGCCTCGCGTACGGGCTGAGCGCGTTCGGCCTCTCGAAGCAGCTGCGCATCCCGCAGTCCGAGGCGAAGCAGCTCATGCTCGAGTACTTCTCGCGCTTCGGCGGGGTGCGCGACTACCTCCGCGGCGTCGTGATGCAGGCGAAGGACGACGGCTACACGACGACGATCTTCGGTCGCCGCCGCCCGTTCCCCGACCTGCACTCCGCCAACCGCGTGCTGCGCGAGAACGCCGAGCGTCAGGCGCTGAACTCGCCGATCCAGGGCTCGGCCGCCGACATCATCAAGCGCGCCATGCTCGCGATCGACGCGCAGATCCTCGCCGAGGGACTGCAGTCGCGCATGCTGCTGCAGGTGCATGACGAGCTCGTGTTCGAGGTCGCGCCGGGCGAGCTCGATCGCATGACGGAGATCGTCCGCGACGGCATGGGCGGCGCCGCCGACCTGTCGGTGCCGCTCGACGTGGCCGTCGGCGTCGGCCCGAACTGGGACGCCGCGGGCCACTGACCCGCGCGACCAGGGACGGCCGGGGCTCGACCGCGCGCCGACCGTCGTAGGCTTCGAGGCATGACGACGCTGCGCACCGGACTGTTCGTGCCGCAGGGCTGGCGCCTCGACCTCGTCGACGTCGAGCCCGCCGACCAGTGGCGCACGATGCTCGACGTCGCCCGTCGTGCGGAGGCGGGGCCGTGGGAGTCGGTGTGGGTCTACGACCACTTCCACACCACCCCGCACCCCACCCACGAGGCGACGCACGAGGCGTGGACGCTCATGGCGGCGCTCGCCGCTGCGACGGAGCGCATCCGGCTCGGGCAGATGTGCACGTGCATGGGCTACCGGCATCCGGCGCATCTGGCGAAGATCGCCGCGACGGTCGACGCCGTCTCCGGCGGCCGCCTCGAGATGGGCATCGGCGCCGGCTGGTACGAGCACGAGTTCCGCGCCTACGGCTACGGATTCCCCGGCACGGGCGAGCGCATCGGGCGGCTGCGCGACGGCGTGCAGATCATGCAGCGCCTGTGGCACGAGGGCGAGGCGACGCTCGAGGGGGAGTGGTACGCCGTCGACGGCGCCATCTGCCAGCCGCAGCCGCTGCAGCGCCGCGCCGACGGCACGCCGCACATCCCCACGTGGATCGCCGGCGGCGGCGAGCAGCGCACGCTGCGCTACGTCGCGCGGTGGGGCGATGCGTCGAACTTCGGCGGCACGCCCGAGCAGTTCGCGCGGAAGCGCGACATCCTGCACCGGCACTGCGACGACGTGGGTCGCGACCCGTCGACCATCACGCACTCCACGAACCTCAACGTGGTCGTGCGCGAGAGCGAGGCGGAGGCGCGTCGCGTCGTCGACGCGGTGCACGCGCGCACCGACCGCGTCCTGCCCGACGACCAGGCGGGCGCCGCGTTCAAGGCGGACGGCGCCGCGGTCGGCAGCCCCGAGCAGGTCGCCGAGCGGATCCGGGCGCTCCAGGCGGCGGGCTGCGACTACCTCGTCGTCTACATGCCCGACGTCGCCCACGGGCACGAGGGCATCGACGCCTTCGAGGAGGCCGTGCTGCCCCTGCTGGCGTAGCCGGCTGCCCGGGCCCCTCCCACCTCGCGCGGGTAGGGTCGGGATCATGACGGAGACCCCGCAGGAACGCACCCCCACGCCCATCGACGCGATCGCCGAGGCGGTCGTGCAGAAGGAGATCGAGCTCGAGCCGCGCACGCGCGTCTGGCTCGGCACCGAGGGCGACAAGACGCAGTACGGCGACCTGTCGCGCGAGGGCATCGCGCCGCGGCTCGAGGCGGCGCGCGGCACCCTCGCGGCCCTCGCGGCCGAGGAGCCCGTCGACGATGTCGACTGGGTCACGAAGACCGATCTCGCCCGCGAGCTCGAGCTCGAGATCGAGACGCTGGAGTCGGGCTGGTGGCAGCGCGACCTCAACAACATCGCCTCCGAGGCGCAGGGCATCCGCGACGTCTTCGACATGATGCCCACCGCGACCGAGGAGCACTGGAGCGACATCTCGGGTCGCCTGCGCACCGTGCGCGGAGCGATCGACGGCTACGTCGACAGCCTGCGCGCCGGCATCGAGGCGGGCAACACGCCCGCGCGGCGTCAGGTCGAGCAGGTGCTCGAGCAGCTCGAGGACATGGGCGAGGGGGCGGGCTTCTTCCACGACCTCGCGAACGACGCGAGCACCGACGAGGGGGAGCTGAGCCAGGGGCTCCGCAGCGACCTGCAGGGCGGCGCGCAGTCGGCGACGCGCGCGTACGGCGTGCTGCGCGACTTCCTGCGCGACGAGCTGCTGCCGGCGGCACGCGAGGAGGACGCGGTGGGCCGGGAGTTCTACCAGCTCATGTCGCGCCGCTTCCTCGGTGCCACGGTCGACCTCGACGAGACGTACGAGTGGGGCATCGAGGAGCTCGCCCGGATGCGCGACGAGCAGGAGCGCATCGCGCGCGAGATCCTGCCCGGCGCGACGGTCGCCGAGGCCATCGCGCACCTCGACGGCGACGCGTCCCGCAAGCTGCACGGCACCGACGCCCTCAAGGCGTGGATGCAGGAGACGAGCGACGCCGCCATCGAGGAGCTCGGCAGGACGCACTTCGACATCGCCGAGCCGATCCGCGCGCTCGAGTGCATGATCGCGCCCACCCAGACGGGCGGCATCTACTACACGGGACCCGCCGACGACTTCTCGCGGCCCGGGCGCATGTGGTGGTCGGTGCCGAAGGGCGTCACGGAGTTCGACACGTGGCGCGAGCTCACGACCGTCTACCACGAGGGCGTGCCGGGGCATCACCTGCAGATCGCGCAGGCGACGTACAACCGCGCCCAGCTCAACACGTGGCGTCGCCTCGCCGGCACGTCGGGCCACGCGGAGGGATGGGCGCTGTACGCCGAGCGCCTCATGGAGTCGCTCGGGTACCTCGACGACCCGGCCGACCGCCTGGGCATGCTCGACGGGCAGCGGATGCGCGCCGCGCGCGTCGTGCTCGACATCGGCGTGCACCTCGGCAAGCCGCGCCTCGACGGCGCGGGCACGTGGGACTTCGACTACGCCTTCGAGTTCATGCGCTCGAACGTCAACATGAACGAGCCGTTCGTGCGCTTCGAGGTGAACCGCTACTTCGGGTGGCCGGGGCAGGCGCCGTCGTACAAGATCGGCCAGCGCATCTTCGAGCAGATCCGCGACGAGGCGAAGGCCGCCGAGGGCGACGCGTTCGACCTCAAGGACTTCCACATGCGGGTGCTGAACATCGGCGGCGTCGGTCTCGACACCCTGAAGGGCGCGGTGCTGCGGGGCCGATGAACGCCGTCGACCTCGCCGCGACGATCCGCGAGCCCGTCGAGCACTTCGACGGGCTCGCCGCCGTGGAGCGCGCCGCGATCGGCGACGACGCCCGTGGTGCCGAGGCCATCGCGATCGCGGATGCGGCGAAGGCCGCCACGCTCGAGCTGCTCGCCCGCCGACCCGAGCGCGCGCCACGACCGTCGCCGAAGCGATGGCGGGGGTGGCTGCTCGGCCAGCAGGCGCCGCCGACCGAGCCCACGCCGCTCGATCGTTGGGACGACGAGGTCGACGTGGTCGTCGAGCAGGCCGAGCGCGCCATGGAGGCATGGCAGGAGCGCGTCGAGCAGGCGTGGCTCGCCGCCGCGACGGCCGACAAGGATGCGGCGCTCGCCCTGCTGGTCGAGCGCGGAATGCTCGGCCAGGACATGGCCACGCGGTGGGGCGGCGATCCGGTCGGCACGCTGCTGATCCTTGCAGCGCTCGCCCACGACTGAGCGACCGGGACGCAGCCCCGGCTGCGGGCGCGCCACGGATGCGATAGCCTGGACCGTCGCCTCTGGCGGCACTCACTTCCGCATGCTCGCGGACCACATCCATCCTGGATCATCCACGGGCCCGACTCTGTCCGAACCGAAGGCAACCAACACCACATGACCACTGCAACGACCAAGGCTCCGAAGCAGGTCGCCGTGAACGACATCGGCAGCGCCGACGACTTCATGGCCGCCGTCGAGAAGACCCTGAAGTTCTTCAACGACGGCGACCTGATCGAGGGCACCGTCGTCAAGATCGACCGCGACGAGGTCCTTCTCGACGTGGGCTACAAGACCGAGGGCGTCATCCCCTCGCGCGAGCTCTCCATCAAGCACGACGTCGACCCCACCGAGGTCGTCGAGGTCGGCGACGCCGTCGAGGCGCTCGTCCTCCAGAAGGAGGACAAGGAGGGTCGCCTGATCCTCTCCAAGAAGCGCGCCCAGTACGAGCGCGCATGGGGCGACGTCGAGAAGATCAAGGAGACCGACGGCGTCGTGACCGGCTCGGTCATCGAGGTCGTCAAGGGCGGCCTCATCGTCGACATCGGCCTGCGCGGCTTCCTGCCCGCGTCGCTCATCGAGCTCCGTCGCGTCCGCGACCTCACGCCGTACCTCGGCCAGGAGATCGAGGCGAAGATCCTCGAGCTCGACAAGAACCGCAACAACGTGGTGCTCTCGCGTCGTGCGCTGCTCGAGGAGACGCAGTCCGCCTCGCGCACGCAGTTCCTCGACGGCCTCCAGAAGGGCCAGATCCGCAAGGGCGTCGTCTCGTCGATCGTCAACTTCGGCGCGTTCGTCGACCTCGGCGGCGTCGACGGCCTCGTGCACGTCTCGGAGCTCTCGTGGAAGCACATCGAGCACGCCTCCGAGGTCGTCGAGGTCGGCCAGGAGGTCACGGTCGAGGTCCTCACCGTCGAGCGCGATCGCGAGCGCGTCTCGCTGTCGCTCAAGGCGACGCAGGAGGACCCGTGGCAGGTCTTCGCCCGCACGCACGCCATCGGGCAGGTCGCGCCGGGCAAGGTCACGAAGCTCGTCACGTTCGGTGCGTTCGTGCGCGTCGCGGACGGCATCGAGGGCCTCGTGCACATCTCGGAGCTCTCCGACAAGCACGTCGAGACCGCCGACCAGGTCGTGTCGGTCAACGACGAGGTCTTCGTCAAGATCATCGACATCGACCTCGAGCGTCGCCGCATCTCGCTGTCGCTCAAGCAGGCGAACTTCGACGTCGACCCCGACGCCACCGAGTTCGACCCCGCGCTGTACGGCATGCTCGCCGAGTACGACGAGCAGGGCAACTACAAGTTCCCCGAGGGCTTCGACCCGGAGACGAACGAGTGGCGCGAGGGCTTCGACGCCCAGCGCGAGGCGTGGGAGGCCGAGTACGCGGCCGCCCAGGCGCGCTGGGAGGCGCACAAGGAGCAGGTGCGGGCGTCCCGCGAGGCCGAGGCGGCCGACGTCGCCGCCGGCGTCTCGACGGGCTCGTCGTACTCCTCCGAGTCGAACGGCGGCGGCACGCTCGCCGACGACGAGGCGCTCGCCGCGCTGCGCGAGAAGCTCACCGGCCGCGCCGACTGACGCGACCGGGCAGCACGCACGAGGGCCGCATCCCGCTCGGGATGCGGCCCTCGTCGCATGCGGGCGAGGCGGCTACGCCGTGCTGGGCGCTCCGGGCTCGTGCGCGGGCGCGCCCGTGCCGCGTCGCCCGCGCCGCACCACCGCGACGGCGATCGCGACGAGGGCGACGAGGGCGACGATCACGAGGACGGGCAGCACGATCGCGAGCACCGTCATGCCGACGGCGCCGACGTCCTCGAACGTCGAGATGACGGGTGCGGCGGTGCCGCCCGTCACGACGTTGGCGACGGGTCGCACCGCCATCTTCGTGCCGTGCACCGCGAGGGCGATGACGACGCCGATGACGACCGGGACCCACTGGTTCGACTCGAAGAACGCGGCGGGATCGGTGACGGCGACCGTCGACGCCGTCGAGGACGAGCCGAAGACGAGCCCGCCGGAGGCCGGGCGCACGACCGTCTGCAGGACGTCGTTGACGGTGTCGACCGCCGGGATCTTGTCGGCGACGACCTCCACGACGAGCAGCACGGCGACGATGCCGAGCACCCACTCGTTCGACAGCCACTGCCAGCCCTCGGGCAGCGCGAGGATCTCCGGCAGGAAGCGGTTGGCGACGCCGACCGCCAGCAGCGGGACGTAGGCGTTCATGCCGGCGGCGGCCGCGAGGCCCGATCCGGTGAGCAGCTCGAGCATCCCTGGCCTCCCGACCTCTCGTGATCGTCCGTCCAGGGGGATGCTAGCGGCGGCGGGTGCGCGCGACCTGGGATGATGGGCGGATGCGACTCATCGGCCTCACCGGCGGCATCGCCGCCGGCAAGTCCACCGTCGCCGCTCGGCTCGCCGAGCACGGCGCCATCGTCATCGACGCCGACCGGGTCGCGCGCGAGGTCGTCGAGCCCGGAGCGCCGGCGCTCGCGCGCATCGCGGAGCGCTTCGGCGACGACGTGCTCGCCGACGGCGCGCTCGACCGCGCGGCGCTCGGCGCGATCGTGTTCGCCGACGCCGACGCGCGCCGCGACCTCGAGCGCATCACGCATCCGGCCATCCAGGCGCTGGTCGCCGAGCGCATCGCCGTGCACGCCGACGATCCGGACGCCGTCGTCGTCTACGACGTGCCGCTGCTCGTGGAGGCGCGCGTGCCCTACGACTTCGACGCGATCGTCGTCGCGCACGCGCCGGCCGAGCAGCGCGTCGCGCGGCTCGTCGAGCTGCGCGGCGTGGGCCGCGAGGACGCCGAGCGACGCGTGCGGTCGCAGGCGAGCGACGACGAGCGGCTCGCGGTCGCGACGGTCGTCGTCGACACGTCGGGCACGATGGAGGAGACGATCGCGCAGGTCGACGCCCTGTGGCGCGCGATCGAGGAGGGGACGGCATGGTGAGGGACTCGGACGCGACGATGGCGGCACGTGCGGCGCTCGACTACCTCGTCAGCTGGATCGAGTACCGCGTGTGGCGCACGCGCACGCCCGGCGCGCAGGTGGCGATCTGGTTCGGCGGCGCCCTGCGGATGTCGAAGGCGTTCGGCGTCGCCGACGTGACCACGGGGGAGCGGCTCACGGCGACGCACCAGTTCCGCGTCGCGAGCCACTCGAAGATGCTCGCCGCCACCGTCGTGCTGCAGCTCGTCGAGCAGGGCAGGCTGCGCCTCGACGACGCCGCGAGCGTCCACGTGCCGCAGCTGCTCGGGACGGGCGCCGAGCACGTGACGATCCGCGAGCTGCTCAGCCACGGCGCGGGCATCACGCGCGACTCCGCCGACTCGACGTTCTGGTCGCTGCAGCGACCGTTCCCGGACGCGCTCGAGCTCGACGCCATCCTCGCCGAGCCGCTGGACGTCGTGCCGAGCGCGACGCGCTTCAAGTACTCGAACGTCGGCTACGGCGTGCTCGGGCTCGTCGTGGAGGCCGTGACGGGCTCGCGCTACGAGGACGCCGTGCGCGAGCGCATCGTGCGACCGCTCGGGCTCACGCGCACGGTCCCCGACGTGGACGCCCGCAAGAGCGCGAAGCACGTCGCGTCGCACTCGGGGCTGCTCACGTCGATGACGCGCGGGGTGCTCGAGAGCCCGACGTCGGGCTCGCTCGCGGCGGCGACGGGCGTGACGTCGACCGCGGCCGAGCTCGCCCGGTTCGCCGCCGCCCACTTCCTCGGCTCGGGGGAGCTGCTCGAGGACCGCACGAAGCGGTGGATGGCGCAGCAGCACTGGTCGACGATCGATCGCGACGGCGTGCCCGCCGGGTACGGCCTCGGGCTGCAGCGCCGCGAGATCGCGGGGCGCACGTGGCTCGGCCACGGTGGCGCGTGGCCCGGCCAGCTGACGCGCACGCTCTTCGAGCCGCGGCTCGGCATGGCCGTGAGCGTCCTGACGAACGCGATCGACGGCCCGGCGGCCGAGATCGCCGAGGGCATCGTCGAGATCCTCATGGCCACGCAGCGGCGCGACGTCGACGACCTCGCGATGGCCTCCGGCCACGACGTGCCCGAGCACGGCTCGGCGTCGATGGAGCCCGTCCGCGGCGCCCGACGCGTCGACCTCATGCGCTTCACGGGCCGGTTCCAGAGCCCGTGGAGCCTCCTCGACGTCGTGCGCCTCGGCGACGCGCTCTACGCGATCCCGCCGAGCGCCACGCATCCGATGGCGCAGGCGCAGCGCCTCACGGTGCTCGACGAGACCACGCTGCGCGTCGACGACGACGGCGGCTTCGGCGCGGTGGGCGAGCCGATCCGCTACGAGTTCGACGCCCGCGGATCCGTCCGTCGCATCACGGGCGGCTGGCGGATGGAGCCCGCCCGATCGCTCGAGGCGTACCGCCAGGATGCGGCCGGCGTCGGAGGTCGCTCCTAGGCTCGAGGGCATGGAACCCACGCGCGCGGTGCGGCCCTTCAAGGTCGAGTCCGACTACGAGCCCTCCGGCGACCAGCCGAAGGCGATCGCCGAGCTCGCGGCCGCCGTGAACCGCGGCGAGACCGACATCGTGCTGCTCGGCGCGACCGGCACCGGCAAGTCGGCGACGACCGCGTGGCTCGTCGAGGCCGTGCAGCGTCCGACGCTCGTGCTCGCGCACAACAAGACCCTCGCGGCGCAGCTGGCCAACGAGTTCCGCGAGCTGCTGCCGAACAACGCCGTCGAGTACTTCGTCTCGTACTACGACTACTACCAGCCCGAGGCCTACGTGCCGCAGACGGACACCTTCATCGAGAAGGACTCGTCGCTGAACGCCGAGGTCGAGCGGCTGCGGCACTCGGCGACGAACGCGCTGCTCTCGCGCCGCGACGTCGTCGTGGTCTCGACGGTCTCCTGCATCTACGGCCTCGGCTCGCCCGCCGAGTACCTCGAGGCGATGATCGCGCTGCAGGTCGGCATGCGCATCGACCGGCAGGACCTGCTGCGTCGCTTCGTGAGCATGCAGTACCAGCGCAACGACGTCGCCTTCCAGCGCGGCACGTTCCGCGTGCGCGGCGACACCATCGAGATCATCCCGATGTACGAGGAGCATGCCATCCGCATCGAGCTCTTCGGCGACGAGATCGAGTCGCTCTCCACGCTGCACCCCCTCACAGGCGAGGTGCTGCAGCGGCTCGACGCCGTCTCCGTCTTCCCCGGCAGCCACTACGTGTCGGGCACCGAGCGCATGCATCGCGCCATGGAGCGGATCCGTGCCGAGCTCGACGAGCGGCTCGCGCAGCTCGAGCGGGAGGGCAAGCTGCTCGAGGCGCAGCGTCTGCGCATGCGCACGACGTTCGACCTCGAGATGATGGAGCAGATCGGCTTCTGCTCCGGCATCGAGAACTACTCCCGCCACATCGACGGCCGCGAGGCGGGCGAGGCGCCCGACTGCCTGCTCGACTACTTCCCCGAGGACTTCCTCGTCGTCATCGACGAGAGCCACGTCACCGTGCCGCAGATCGGCGCGATGTACGAGGGCGACGCGAGCCGCAAGCGCACGCTCGTCGAGCACGGGTTCCGTCTGCCCTCGGCCCTCGACAACCGGCCGCTGAAGTTCGACGAGTTCCTCGACCGCGTCGGCCAGGTCGTGTACCTCTCGGCGACGCCCGCGAGCTACGAGCGCGACCGCGCCGACACGATCGTCGAGCAGATCATCCGACCGACGGGCCTCGTCGACCCGAGGCTCGTCGTCAAGCCCGTCGAGGGGCAGATCGACGACCTGCTCGAGGAGATCCGCGTGCGCGCCGAGCGCGACGAGCGCGTGCTCGTCACGACCCTCACGAAGCGCATGGCGGAGGAGCTCACCGACTACCTCACCGACGCGGGCATGCGGGTGCGCTATCTGCACTCGGACGTCGACACGCTGCGCCGCGTCGAGCTGCTGACGCAGCTGCGCGCGGGCGTCTTCGACGTGCTCGTCGGCATCAACCTGCTGCGCGAGGGCCTCGACCTGCCCGAGGTCTCGCTCGTCGCGATCCTCGACGCCGACAAGGAGGGCTTCCTGCGCTCGTCGACGTCGCTCATCCAGACGATCGGCCGTGCGGCGCGCAACGTGTCGGGCGAGGTGCACATGTACGCCTCGACCATCACCGACTCCATGCGCAACGCGATGGAGGAGACCGAGCGCCGGCGCGAGATCCAGCAGGCGTACAACGCCGAGCACGGCATCGACCCGCAGCCGCTGCGCAAGCGGATCGGCGACATCACGGCGATGCTCGCGCGCGAGGAGGCCGACACGGCCGAGCTGCTCTCGGGCGCCCGGCGCGGTGCGCCGACGCCGCGGCTCGCGAACGACCGGTCGAGCCTCGACGGCCCGGCGCAGCTCGAGCAGATCATCGCCGACCTCACGGCGCAGATGGCCGAGGCGGCGGCGGAGCTGAAGTTCGAGCTCGCCGCACGCATCCGCGACGAGCTGCACGACCTCAAGCGCGACCTGCGCCAGCTGCGCGAGGCGAGCTGAGCCTCGGAGCCGCGCGTCAGGCGCGACCGAGGCGCGCGTAGGCGCCGAGCACGAGCCGCTCCGACTCGGTGAGGTACGCCTCGAGCTCGTCGGCGGCGGCCTCGGCGCCGCGTTCGACGAGCGCCTCGAGCACCCGGCGGTTCCGATCGACGAACGGCCGGTGGAGCGACTCGAAGTCCGCGATGGCGAGGAAGGCGAGCCGCAGCTCGGCGAGCAGCTGCTCGTGGATGCGCTCGAGCCTGGGGCTGTCGGACAGCGCCACGAGCGCGCGATGGAAGCCGGTGTTCGCGCTCGCCACGCTCGACCAGTCGCCTGCCGCGACCGCGGACTCGGCGCGCTCGAGCTCGGCCCGCATCGTGGCGACCGCAGGGTGCAACGGCGACGCGTCGCGCACGATGCCGCACTCGATGCGGCGCCGCGCCCGGTAGATGTCGACGACGTCGGCGGTCGCGGGGGAGGAGACCGACACGCCACGATTCGGCACGTGCTCGACGAGTCCGGTCTGCGCGAGGACGCGGAACGCCTCGCGCAGCGTGTTGCGCGACACGTCGAGGCGAGCCGCGAGCGCCGCCTCCGACAGGCGCTCGCCGGGCGCGAACTCGCCCGCGATGATGCGCTCGCGCAGCGCGTCGGCGAGGCTCGGGTCGCTCATGCTCCCGATGCTACGTCGGATGCATCAGGATCGTCGGCGCATCCGCAACAGGATTGAAACACCCTCGCCACGCATTGTTGAACAATCATTGCCATGCTGTCCCACGAACCGTAGGCTCTGTCTCGCGCCGCACCCGTGACGCCAGAGCCCACCGATGACGATGGGAATCGTGATGACCGACGCGCAGCACACCGCCGAGCAGACCCCC